>JAWPNA010000025.1:0-6250 GCA_045402695.1 Acidobacteriota bacterium | reverse complement strand
CTGCGACTCCTGCGCGCTGCGCCTGAGGGCGTTTCGCGAGGCGGGGGTGAGCGACCCGCTTGAATACCGCCCGGCGGGCCTCCCGGGGAGTTGAGCAAGCGTGCGCATCGACCTCTTCGACTACGATCTCCCCGAAGATCTGATCGCCCAGGAGCCTCTGCCACGGCGCGACAGCTCGCGTCTCATGCTGCTCGATCGCGCGACCGGTCGCTTCGATCACCGGCTGTTTCGCGATCTCCCGAGTCTCACCCGCTCCGGCGACCTGCTCGTGGTGAACGACACCCGGGTGATCCCGGCGCGCCTGATCGGGCGGCGCGCGACCTCGGCCAAGGAGGACAAAGGCGGTACGGGGGGCCCAGGCGGCATGGGGGGGGCGGTGGAAGCACTGCTGCTGGAAAAGGTGAGTGATTCGGCCGAGGGCGGTGTGGCGGGATCGCAGACCTGGAAGGCCCTGCTCAAGGGGGCGAAGCTCTCCACAGAGCCTCTCCGGTTCGACGGCGGCATCAGCGGCCGGGTGCTCGATCGGGCCGGAGAGGAGGCGTTCCTGCTGGAGCTGTCGGCGCCGGACGAGGCGGGAGGGGTCGATGCGGCGCTGGACAGGGCGGCGCTGATGCCGACGCCTCCCTACATCAAGCGATCTCGTGGAGGTGTTGCGGACCAGCGCCTTTCCCTGGATAAGGAGCGATACCAGACGGTCTATGCGCGCGAGCCGGGGGCGGTGGCGGCGCCCACGGCGGGACTGCATTTCACTCCGGATCTTCTCGGTGCAATCCGCGCGCACGGCGCGCGGATCGAGAGCCTCACGCTTCACGTCGGATGGGGGACGTTTCGGCCGGTGCGCTGCGAGCGGGTCGAGGATCACAAAATCCACTCCGAGGCGTGCGCGATCCCGGAGAGCCTGGTCCACGCCGTGGAGGAGACGCGGCGCGCGGGCGGGCGCGTCGTCGCCGTGGGCACCACCGTCACCCGGGCGCTGGAGTGGAGCGTTCAGCCCGGCGGCCGCACGATCCGCGCCGTGCAAGGGCGCTGCGACCTCTTCCTCCATCCGGGGCGCGAGTTCCGCGTGGTGGACGCGCTGGTGACCAACTTCCACATGCCGCGATCCACGCTGCTCATGCTGGTCGCGGCCTTTGCCGGGCGCGAGCCGGTGCTGGCGGCCTACGCCGAGGCGATCCGGCGCCGGTACCGGTTCTACTCCTACGGCGACGCGATGCTCGTCGCATGAGGGGCATGATGCCGGTCCCTTCCTCGGCCACGGCGCGCGATGATCACCAGGCGCGGTGGCGCATGCTCGCGCTGCTGTCGGCCGGCGAGCTGCTGGCGATGTCGCTCTGGTTCACGGGGAGTGCCGCGTCCCCGAGGCTCCAGGCGATGTGGGGACTCACGGCTGGCCAGGCGGGATGGTTGACCACGTCGGTGCAGCTCGGGTTCGTGGCCGGAACGGCCCTGTCCGCTGTGTTGAATCTTGCGGACCTCGTCCCCTCGCGCTGGTACTTCGCCGCCTGCGCCCTGCTGGCCGGACTGGCCAACGCGTTCGTGGCCACGGCCGACGGCTACCCCATGGCGCTCGTGCTGCGGTTCCTGACCGGCACGTTTCTGGCCGGGGTCTATCCCCCCGCGATGAAGATGATCGCGACCTGGTTCCGATCGGATCGTGGACTCGCACTGGGGACGGTCGTGGGGGCGCTCACGGTGGGCAAGGCCGCTCCGTATCTGATGCGCGCCTGGCCGGGTGCCGGCGTCCGGCCCGTTATTCTCGGGGCATCGGCCGCCGCCGCGATGGCCGCGGTCATGGTGTCGCTGCTGTATCGCGACGGACCCTACCCGTTCGAGCGCCGCGCCTTCTCGTGGCGCCTCACCCTTGCGGTGCTGCGCCATCGCTACACGCGCCTCGCCATTCTCGGCTACCTCGGGCACATGTGGGAGCTCTACGCGATGTGGACCTGGGTCCCGGCCTTCGTGGCAGCCAGCGCCGCGGCACGGGCCGTGGGCCGAAGCGATGACCCCGCGACATGGGCCGGTGATCTCGTCGCCTTCGGCGCGATTGCGGCGGGAGGCCTCGGTTGTCTCTGGGGAGGTTGGCAGGGGGACCGGATCGGCCGCGAGCGCGTTGTGAACATGGCGATGGCGGCCAGCGGCGCCTGCTGTCTGCTGATCGGACTGTTGTACGGGGCCAGCCTCTGGATTCTCGCGCCCGTCGCATTGATCTGGGGGTTCTTCGTGGTGGCCGACTCGGCGCAGTTCAGCAGCCTCGTGACCGAAGTGACGCCCAAGCACGCGGTGGGGACGGCACTGACGCTGCAGACCTCCCTCGGCTTTCTGCTGACCACCGTCACGATCCAGCTCGTCGCCGGGATCGCTGGAACCTCGGGGTGGAGGTGGGCCTTCCCGGTTCTGGCCCTGGGCCCGGCCGCGGGTATCGCGGCCACCGTGAGGCTGTCGCGGCTGCGCCGGTCCGCGGCTGCGTAGGACGCGGGCGACGCCCTACTGCACGTAGCCGAGGGATCGGAGGCGGTCCAGATCCTCCTGGCTCATCGCTTCGCTCGTCGCGGCATCGGCCTTGAGGCGGGCCGCCTGGACCATTTCGTGCCACTTATCCATCTCCCTGGTCAGATTGAGGACGATCTCGGGATGCGCGGGGGCCATGTCCTGCTGATCGAGAGGGTCCCTCCTGTGGTCGTAAAGCTCGAACTCGGGCCGGCCGCCGTGGCGCTTCGTGTTGTGGATCAGCTTCCATCCGTCCAGGAGGAGGGCGAACGACTCGGTGTCACGGGGAGGCGGGCCGCCGGCGGGGACCAAAGTGACGAGCTTCTCCGACACAGCGGGCCGGTCAGTCCACCCGGCGGCGGGCGCGTCGGCTCTCGCGTCGCCCCGCCGCGCTCCCGGAGCCGGCGTGATGAGCGGCAGCAGGCTCTCGCCCTGGACCTCGCCGGGGACGGGGAGTCCGCTGATCTCTAGGAGCGTCGGCATCACGTCAATGGTCTCCACGGTCCGGTCCACCACGGCCCCCGCAGGCACCGCGCCGGGCCTCCACAGGATGAGCGGCATGTTGTTCTGCTCGCCGTAGACGCTCTGGCCGTGGAACGTGCGGCCGTGCTCGAGGAACTCCTCACCGTGATCGGAGGTGAAGACCACCAACGTCCGACCCGACAGCCCGAGGCCGCGCAGCCGCTCGAGGAGGCGGCCGATCTCGGCGTCCATGCCGCGGATCGACCCGTCGTACCAGTCCCGATCGTGGGCCACGTAAGCCTCCGGGTCGACCTTCGCCTCGATCAGCTCTTCGCGGGTGGGCATGGGCGAGCCCATGTGGCGCAGCAGCGGATCGGCGATGACCTTTAAGACAGCCTTGCCGTCCCTTTCCTGCTGTTCGTTGCGGTCGGCGCTGGCAAAGAGCGTGTCGTAGGGCGGCGCTGGACGGTAGGGATCGTGCGGATCCGTCACGTGGAGGAAAACGAAGAAGGGGATCTCCCGGTGCGACTCGAGCCAGGCGAGAAGCCTGTCCACGTACTCCCGAGAGGTCTTGCTCGAGGTGGGGTTCGACAGCGAGCCACTCTCGTGCACCTCCTCGAAGCCTTGGTGCAGGTTCGTGAACTTGCCCGTGAAGAGGATGGAGGAGAAAGAAAGGGTGGCGTAGCCGGCCTCGCGGTAGACCTCGGCCAGCGTCACAGCAGCGGCCGGCAGGCGGTCGAAGAAATCGTGCACGCCGTGCGACGTGGGATAGAGCGACGTCATGAGAGAGGGAGTCGCGACCTTGGTCCAGGAGGCCTGCCCTACGCAGTCGCGGAAGATCGTCCCCTCCGCGGCCATACGATCCACAATTGGGGTCGTGTCGCGCTTACAGCCGTAGGCGCCCACGTGGTCGCGCCGCAAGGTGTCGGCCCAGATGATGATGACACCCTGGGGCGGGTCGGCCGCCTTCGGTGCGGCGGCCGGCGGCATGGCGCCAAGGTTGCGGACGGTCGGCGCGCCCCAGAAGCCCAGCATCCCCGGCTTCCCTCCGGAAACCGAGAATGACAAGCTCACATCTCGTCCGGCGAACCCGGCGAGATCCACCTGCGCGTCCTCCCAGTGGTGCGGGCGCGTGACCGTCCGCTCGAGCACCGTCTCACCCTCTTTCGCCCCGGAAACGCCGACCGTCACCCGGAAGGTCACCGGCATCTCCTCCACGGTACCCACCGCCAGGTCGAGCCGGGGATGGTCCGGCAGCACGGCCCGCACGCGGATCGTCTCTTCAGAGCGTGACACAAGCGATTCGCGGTATATCTCCGACAGCCCATGCCATCCGATCCCCGAGGGCACCCTCGCGAGGTGCTCCTTTCGCGAGACGAGACGCACCGACTCGATCTCGAAACTCGCCCCCGCCTTGTCCGTGGGCAGCAACAGGATGTGACGAGTCCTCGAAGTCAGGACGTGCACCGTGGTCTTGAGGGTGTAGGTACGGAACTCGTCCCCCGCCATGATCGGGGTCGTGAAGTCCGCCGGGAAGTTGCGGGCGTAGTCGAGCGTCTGATCCAGGTCGACCTTCTCGGCCGCGACGAAGCCGAGCGACAGGTTGGCCCCCGCGGAGACGCGGAGGCGGACCTGGATCTCGTGAACCAAATCGGGGTCCTCGAGGCCGGACGTCCGCTCGAAGTGCAGAATGGGATGATCATCGGTCGTACGACCCGCGAGCTTGCCATCCCTCACCGCGAGGCTCGAGGCGCCGTGCAGGATCTCCCATCCGCGCGTGGCCGCGGCGATGGCAGGGGCCGGCTTCGGCTCGGGCCCGTCGAACCTATACTCGGTGGGCGGAGGCGGGGGCGCCGGAGCCTGGCGGTTCTCTATCGCCTCCGGCGTGTAGAGGTCGACGAGCCGGAGAGCGACCGGACCGGTCGAACGCCCCGACGGGCATCCGCCGAGGATCGGCAGGAGGATGAGGCACATCCAGGCGGCTGCGGCAGTCCGGGGATTCAAAGGATTGCTCCTTGACACACGATGTAGACTCCCGCCACAAAACCCGGGCCATCGGTCCGCTGAAGCTCGGGTCGCGGAGAGGGGCCGATTCTAGGCCGATCCGCGGGGGAGGCACAAGCTTTTTTTGCCGGACTCTGTGTGTGACGCTCGGGAAGGGGACATGACCGCCGCGTTTGGCTTCGAGATCCTTTCGGTCGATCCTTCGACCGGCGCGAGGCGGGGCAGGCTCTCCACACCTCGAGGCGCCGCCGACACTCCGGCCTTCATGCCGGTGGGCACTCACGGCGCGGTGAAGTCGCTTTCGCCGGAGGAGCTGGCGGCGACAGGATCGCAGATCATCCTGGGCAACACGTATCACCTCTATCTGAGGCCGGGACACGACGTGATCGCCGGCCTCGGGGGGCTGCACGATTTCATGGCGTGGTCCGGGCCGATCCTGACCGACAGCGGCGGCTTTCAGATTTTCAGCCTGGCCGCGCTGCGCAAGGTCGAGAACCACGGGGTTGATTTCCGATCCCACCTCGACGGCTCATCGCACACGATCACGCCGGAGAAGGCCATCGAGATCCAGGCCGCCCTGGGCTCCGACATCAGCATGGTGCTCGACGAGTGCCCTCCGGCCACGGCGACCAAGGACGCAATCGCGCAGGCGATGCGGCGCACTACCCACTGGGCCGGGCGCAGCAAGCAGGCTTTCGGTGACGGACGGGGGCGTGCCCTTTTCGGGATCGTGCAGGGAGGCGTTCACGAGGACCTCAGGCGGGAGCATGCCGCCGAAATCGTGGCGATCGGGTTCGACGGATACGCCGTGGGCGGTGTCAGCGTGGGCGAGCCCCCCGGGCAGGTCCTGGCGGTCGGCCGACTGATGGGCAATCTGCTTCCCGCCCGGGCTCCGAGGTACATGATGGGACTGGGATCTCCTCCGGATCTCCTGCATCTGATCGGGTACGGCTTCGACATGTTCGACTGCGTCATGCCCACGCGCAACGCGCGCAACGGGATGCTGTTCACCTCGCGCGGCCCGCTGCACATCAAGAACGAGACCTACGAGCGCGATCGCCGCCCCGTGGACGCTGCATGCTCCTGCTATGGATGTTGCAGGTTCAGCCGCGCTTACCTGCGCCACCTCTTTCTGTCGGGCGAGATTCTGGGCCACCGCATCAACACGCTCCACAATCTCGCCTTCTACCAGTCGTTGATGCGGGGGGCGCGCGAAGCCATCCGGGGCGGCCGCTATGTCGTCTGGCGCGATGAAACCCTGGCCGGCATGCGGGGGGGGCCGGCATGAGCGGGCCCG
>JAWPNA010000364.1:0-11164 GCA_045402695.1 Acidobacteriota bacterium | reverse complement strand
CGATGAAACGGTCGTTGGCCGAGGCTTCCTCCGGAAAGCCCGCGCACATCGTGGAGTTGGAGCAATCGCTCTCCGGGCTCACGCGGCGGCTTGGAGGCATCACCGATCGCTTCGCCACGCTCTCGGGCACCCTGGAAACGGTCTCCTCCCAGGTTACGGCTCTGCGTGATGCGCACGAGGAAATCTCGGCGGCCCTCAGCCAGGAGGCCCAGCGGCGCGCGCAGGACGAGCGGCGGCGCACTCACGAGCAGGCCCGGAGTCTCAATTCGCGGGGCGTGGCGCTGTTCTACAAGGGCGCGCGGCAGGCGGCGGAGGCCTCCTTCAGGGCGGCGCTGGAGATGGATCCCGCGTTCGCGGAAGCCCACAACAACCTGGGCCTGGCGCTTGGCAAGCAAGAGCCGCAGGATGAGGCCGAGCAGTGTTTCCGCCGGGCGCTGGAACTGGACCCCTCGCTCGCCGAGGCGATGAACAACCTCGGGTTCCTGTTCCACCAGGGGATGGAGTTCGAGAAAGCCGCGGAGATGTTCGGGAAGTCTGCGTTCACCTCGGACGACTCATCGCTGGCCTACACGAACCTGGGCAACGCCTGCTACAAGATGGGGAAATACTCGGATGCGGTGGATGCCTGGAAGAAGGCAATCGACTGCAACCCGCTCAATGAGAGCGCGGCCAGCGCGCTAAGGATGTTCCAGCAGGACCCGAGGCCGGAGCCCAAGGCCTCGTAGAAAGGACTGCTCATGGACCTGTATCAGAAGATCTCGAGCGCGCTCGAGCCACTTGGAGGCGAGATGCTGCTGGATGCCTTCGCCGAAGCGAGGCGCGCGGCGCTGGCGCGGAGCCACGCGGCCGCCGCCGCGATGACCCCCCAGACCCCGGAAGTGAAGGCGGCCACGGCCTCGAGGGAGAGCGACACCGACCGGGCCGCCACCGCGATCTCGATACCCCCCGCGATCGACGCGCCCGAGCCGCCCGCACTGGACGATACGGGCAAGTTGCGCCTCGAGATCCAGGAGTTCCTCAGAGAGCGCAGAGGTTTCGACCCCACGCAGATCGAGTAGCGGTGGCTACATCAGCTCGACCTTTGCCGCGGCCCGCAGCGAATCCACCGTCTTCTGGATCGCCTCCTGGCTCTTCTGCTGTTTCAGGAAGCTGGAGATGCGATCCTTGACCTCGTCGAACGGCATCAGCACCGGGTCGTGCTTGGCGGTCACCTTGATGATGTGGTAGCCGAACTGTGACTCGATGACATCGCTGACCTGCCCGACGGCCAGCTTGAAGGCGGCCTCCTCGAACGCCGGCACGGTCTGCCCCTGGTGTATCGCACCCAGCGCGCCGCCGCGCGCCGCTGAGCTATCCTCGGAAAACGTCTGGGCCGTCGTGCCGAAGTCCTCGCCCGCCTTCACCTTCTTGAGCGCCTCGTCAATTTTCTTTCGCGCCTCGGTCTTCTTCTCGGGAGGATCCGTGGGGCTCGACTTGACCAGGATATGGCTGGCCTCGACGTCGGTCGGCCGGGTCATCTCGTTGGGGTGTTCATCGTAGAATTTCTTGATCTCGGTCTCCTCGATCTGGACCGTCATGACGATGGTGTCGTTGATCAGCTTCTGAACCATGAGGTTCTTTTCGATCATCTCCTCGATGTCCTTCTGCGTCATCCCGCGCTTGGCCAGCTCCGCGTTGTAGCCATCCTCGCCCATCGAGGTCTTCGCCTGGCCGACCGCCTTATCAATCTCCGCTCTGGAGATCTCGATGGGGATCGTTTTCGCCTTCTGATGGAGCAGCTCGCTGCCGATCAGGCCGTCGAGCACGACCTGCTGCACCTTCTGCCGGTCCTGATGGGCCGCGGCGTCCATGGCGTTGCTCTGCATGAAGTTGCTCATCGCGGTTTCGAAATCGCTCTTGTAGATCGGCACGCCGTTCACCTTCGCGACGAGCGCGCCACGCGGGCCCATCACTGTCTGCTCGGATTGAGCCGCTGGCGGGGGAGTGTCGGCAGGCGCGGAGCCTTGGACCTGAGCCGCGGCCCGGCCGGGGGCGGCCGCCGGCGTTGACTGTTCCGTGGAACCTCCGCAGGCGGAGCCGGAGCCCGCCAGGGCCATGATGAGGAGGGTCGAGAGCTTGTTCATCTAGGGTCCTCTCAGCGGGCCGTGAGCATGCCCTGTCACATGAGGGAAGATGGGATGACCATGATGCGGGCGACATGATACTGCCCGCGAGGGGGCCTGGCAAATCAGCGTACTGCGGCACCGAGGGCGCAGAACCGTCCTTAGAACGAGGACTTGCTTCCGTAGGTCAGCGCGGGGAGGCTGTGGCAGATGCTCTCCATCCGCTGGAGGAACTCCTGCTCGCCGATGTCGCCGGAGCCGGGTTTGCCGCCGGCTTCGCGGTTTCGGGCGAGGATGTTTCCCTCTGCCAGGAACCCGGGCGGTGCCGATTGGACGGAGATGGCCCGCTGAACGGCGAAAGTCAGGTCGTGGTACGGATCGCGGCGAGTGCCGCTTCCTTGACCGGATCCGGAGCGATCGTCCACGTACACGGTGGCATGCCGGCAGCAGGCAGAGTGGGTTGCGGCCATAAGGAAGAGCATCAGGAGCATCGCTCTCGTCAATCGTCCCAAAAGGCGAAGATCCTAGTCCGCCGTCCGGCCGGAGTGTACACTCGGGTCATGCAATCGCTTCCCGGGCCATCCGGGGACGTCGTCTGTTTGAGCTGCGGCGATGCCAACGACCCTGCCGTCGACTTCTGCGCGCGGTGCGGAGCACCGGTCGGGCGGTTCACGACGCTGGATCCGTTCAAAGCCATCTACACGGAAGGGTGGCTTTTCCGCAAGTCCGCCAGCGCGCGGATCCGGCCCATCGTCCTGATTGGCATGTGGGTGCTGTTCGGCATCCCACTGGGCGCTGTGGCAGTCTACGCTTGGCTGCGACCGGGAGGCACACATGCGATGGGGTATCTCTACACGCTGGGGCTCTGCGCGATCTACCTTCTGGTGCTGGTGCGCGTGACGCGCAACTTCATCAGGAACCGCCCGGGGCCCGGGCCGCACGATCCGGGCCGATGAGAGGGACCGAGGGGCGCTGTGGAGGCACCGTCAGGGAGTGGTGAAGACGGTCAGTAATGCTTGGCCGTGTACTCCTTGAAGCCGTTGCCCTTGATCACCGCGGCCAGCACCCAGTCGCCTTGGGCGTTCCTCTCCCACAAACGTCCCTCGTAGCGGGCGGTCTGCTCGAAGATGATCAGATCGCGCAAGGGCAGAGGCAGGTCCCCGCGCAGCGGCTCGGTGCGAAGAGCCCGGATCGTCATCTCCAGGCGCCGCGCCTCGCTCTGCGCGGTCAGGACCGACTCGACTGGATACAGGACACGGTTGTCCGCGTCCCATCCCCAGCGCGTGTGCCTCAGCGTGTACTGATCCTTCGTGAAGACCGTTCGATCCCCTCCGAAGTCGACGCTGGCCACGCCGGCCGGCTTGCCGATGAAGTCTCCCATCTCGAAGGCGATCTTGCGGCTCGAGTACTGCGCCCAGTTCCAGAGCCCATCGGTCGGGACCCACTCGCCCCAGTTGTGGTCGTGATAGCCCGGTGCCTTCACGTCGAAGGAGCGCCCATCAACGACCATCCGTCCGGTGACCATCGCGCGCGGCATGTAGATGAGCCAGCTCATCCTCTCCCAGGCCAGGCCGCCGACTTGCATGGCGTCCGCCGCGAGCCACGGCCTGGCTGTTTGCGCATAGGTGAGGTCCCATGAGAGCCGGCCGTCGCGGCTGGATCCGGTGATCCGGTAGGTGTGTTCATCGATCACCCGGACCGAGGAGCCGCCGATCGAAACATCCGCCTGCTCGTCGCCCGCGGTAAAGGAGTCCAGCGGATACAGGTCGATCCCGGTGACCCGCCCCTGCCCTGTGTAGGCCACGGCCACGAGCTGCACCTGCGAGTGGCCCAGAAGGTCCTGCGGGTCGGTCACGAAGTAGCTGAAGATGGCCTGCAGGTCATTGCGCGCGTCGAAGAAGTTGAAGTACCACCACTCGGTGTACAGCCCGTCGTGCTCCCCGTCGGCCCAGGACCCGAAGTGGTAGGCGTCGTCGGCGGCGGAGACGGTCACCTCCCGCGCACCCGGGCCGGAGAGGAATGTGCCCGCCGCCGCGAGCAGGGCCAGGCTCGCGGCCACGCAATAAACTCTCCCGACACTTCTCATAATTCTCTCGTTCCCGGGCCGAAGGCACGGCGGTCGAGTCTCAGCTCCGCTGCCTGGATTCCCGCCGCGCTCATCATTATATACGGTCATCCGTGGACTCAGGCAGCCCAAGATGAACAGCCAGCACGCCTCGAGCGCCGCATCAGTGGGCGCCGTGAACATCCTGTCCTCGACATTGCCCGTGTTGCTCCGTCACACTCCTGCCACGAGGATCATCTCAGTCCTCGCGCAGGCTTGGCGCAGCTCCTTCGCCTGACGGTACGCCTCCGATCCCCACCACTGCCTCGCACGCTCCGCCGAGGGAAACTCCAGGACGACCAGGCGCCCGGGCCGCCAGGAACCTTCGAGCGTCTCCACCATGCCGCCCCGTGCGACGTACTTCCCCCCGTGCGCCACGACGGTCGGGGCCGCGAGCGTCTTGTATTCTTCGTACCGGGCTGGATCAGTGATCTCGATCTCCACAATGACGAGTGCTGCCATCGGGTTGCTCCTTCCCATGTGGGTTGATTCGGGCCCGCGTGAGCGCACGCCAGCGCCTAGCAGGGTGGCGACAAACTACCGCAGGTCGCGTTGCGAGCGCCGCGGTGCTGGGTGCGAGGAGCAGCGACGACAGTGGTGCGGGACATCGATCCACTGTGGGAGATGCCACTGCGACGAAGCGAGAGGCATCGCGCCGCCACAACACTAAGGCAAGGGAGTTGCGGCCGGATACTTTGTCGCTCGTTGTCGGCGATTACTGGAATCGCCCTCCTCCGCGCTGGGTTATCAATGATTCCCTGCGGCCGCAGAGCCCGGCACGCACGGCCTACGTTGGTTTGTCACCACCCTGCAAAGCACGACCGCTGGCGCGAGAAAGTGGAGCGGCTTCTACAGTGCCGCTTGCGATGAGTTGAAGATGAGGTTCTTGACTTCAATCTCGTATGTGTCCTCGCCGCGCTCCTTGAAGACCCGGCATGTGCGCATCCGGCCGCCGTACACGTGCACGGTATAGGCGGGCCGGTCGTAGGGATTGGAGATGCGATGGTACTCCACCGGCGGGATCAGGGCTCCGCACTTGCCTTCTCCGGCGTGGATCACTTCGGTGCGCCGCATCCGGGCGACGTTCTCGCCGATCAACTCCTGCAGGTCGTAGCGGGTGACGTCCACGACGCCTTCGAAGACCCCCTCCACGCACCAGATGCCTGAATGATCGTGCACGGGGGTCTGCTGGCCGGGCCCCCAGGCCATCACGACCACCTCATACCTGCCCCGCGGGTCGCCGTAGAGGAGGTGGCGAGCGTAGCACTCGGGCCGGAGCATCCGCACCTGGGCCGGAAGCGCGGGACGCTGCTTCAGCAACGCCGAGAGGCACTCCTTGACCGCGAGGACCATCGTTGACGTCTCGCCCTGATGGTCGATCAAGCCGCCCAGGTCGTGGACGAATGCACGCACGGGAGCATAGGGATCCTGGCCCGCAGCCGGATACATGATGGCGGGATACTACTCTTCTCCTGACGGTCGGGTCAAGATTGCCTCCACCGCACCGTTCTCCACGGGCTCGGGATGCACGACGATGTCGGCGATCTCAGGGAATCGCTCCTTGAGCCGATCCTCAATCAGATCGCAGATGTCGTGCACCTCACGCAGGCTGAGCGCGGCATCGAACCCCAGCTTCATGTCGAGGAAGACGGCGTCGGCGAATCCCCGGGTCCGCACCGCGTGGCAGGAGCGTACGTGCGGGAGTTGCACTGCGACCTGCTCGATCAGGGCAGGCTCGATGAGCCGTTCGTCGGACAGCACCCCCAGGCTCCATCTCAAGATCTTGTAGCCGGCCCGGATGATGACGGCGCCGATGAGGACTGCAGACAACGGATCCAGCCAGGTCGCGCCGAGCTTCAACGCCACCAGTGCGATGAGCACGGAGGCGGAGGCATAGAGGTCGCTGGCCGTGTGGCGTGAGTCGGCCACCAGGAAGGGACTGTGCAGCTCGCGGCCCCGCCGCGCCTCGTACCGGCTCACGCCGAGATTGACCGCCATCGTGAACAGCATCACGGCCACGGAATAGGAACTGAAGACCGCGCCGCTGCCCACGGTCAGGCGCCCATAGGAGGCGTACAGGATCTCCGCGGCCGCCCCGAACAGGAGCAGGGAGATCCCCGTGGAGGCGAGCACCTCAAACTTGCGATGGCCGTACTGGTGGTCCTCGTCGGGAGGACGGTGTGCCACCGACATCGCCACCAACCCCAGGATGTTGCCGGTGCCGTCCAGCAGCGAGTGGTAGCCGTCGGCCACCATGCTGAGGGTGCTGGTCAGCGTCCCGCAGACGATCTTCGCGAGGGCGACGGCGAAGTTGAGCCACAGCGTCACCCAGAGAACGCGACGCACCGCGGCGGACCGGCTGTCGCCTTGCATCAGTCCGGCCGGAGCGTGGGATCGGGAGCCAAGGACGCAATCAGACGGCGAGGATCGTGGCCCCACTCGCCGTCCCATTGCCTCAGGAGGACCTCCGCGCGCGTGCACCCGTGCACGTTTACGAGCGACAGCAGCGGTTCGACGTAGGGCCGCTCGGAGACGGGAAGACCCCGCTGAGCGATGGCCAGGAGCTCCTTCGCCAGATCAAGGCCGCGCCGGCCGGACACGGTGGCGCGCAGGCCGGTGCGGACCATGTCGCGGTGGAATGTCAGGCGCTGCTCCATCGTCGCGCCGCCCACCAGCTCCCAGGCCGAGTGTCGTGCCCCGTCGTTGTACAGGAGCCCCTTCCACAGCGCGGCCTGCGCGAGGATCATCTCGGGAGCATCGCTGTCGGACCCGCGCACTTCGAGGTAGGTTTTCAGGCGCACCTCGGGGAAGAGTGTCGTGAGGTGGAGCACCCAGTCGGCCACCGCCGGGGTCAGGCCGGAGTCGTTTCCATTGATGAACGAACGGAACGTCCGGTCGGTCATGTCGATCCACCGTCCGTCGCGCACGACGAAGAACATTGGCACGTCCAGCGCGTACTCGGCGTAACCGGCGTAGCCGGACCCTTCGCGAAAAGCCAGCGGCAGCAATCCCGTGCGGTCCGGATCGGTGTGCAGCCAGATGTGTGACCTCTTGCTGAGAAACCCGCTTGCCCCGCCGCGGCTGAGCGGAGAGTTGGCGCACAAGGCCGTCACCAGAGAGGAGACCCCCATCGCCACGCGGAGCTTCTCCATCGCGTCGGCCTCGGACGAATAGTCGAGGTTCACCTGGCAGCCGGCCGTGCCCTTCATCATCCCGTGCGCGAGGTGGCCGCGCCTGCCCAGGTAGGGCGCCATGATGTGGTAGCGAGCCTTGGGCACCCACCCGATCTCCGTGAAGTCGGTGAAGGGGTGATATCCCAGCCCGAGAAAAGCGATCCCCATCGAGGCCGCGATCTCGTTGCACTCGCGCACGAACCCGCGGATCTCATCGCGCGCCGCATCCAGATCCTGGTGCACGCGCCCCGAGAGCTCCACCTGCGCCCCGGGCTCCAGCGTCACGAGGACGCCGTCGCGCTCGAGCGCGATGATGTGTCCGTCCTCGCGCCGGGGGGTCCACGCGCGGTCGCTCACCAGCCTCTCCAGGAACCGTTCGATCGAGGGCGATCTGACGTCCTTGACCGCGTAAGGGATGGCGCTTCCGGTTTCGCGGGAGACGGGAAGTCGCTCGTACTCGATCCCGATTCCGTGACGGTCGGGAGGCTTCTCGCCGGCCCGGAAGACCGCGAGGAGGTCTTCCCGCCCGCGTATCGGGCCCTCGGAGCTTGCAGGGTCGCGCCCGCCCAGCAGAGTACTCATCGTCGGAGTTCCCAACGGCAAAAGGGAATTAACCTGTCAAGGATTCCTCGGGTCGGTCCGGCATTATCCGGTCACCGGCGCGGGAGTGTCAACCGGAGACGGGAGGAGAGGCAAAGGGGTGAACCTGGTGAGTAACGCGGGCTAGGCCACGGCGAGATCGGCGGGGGCGTCCCGTTCGGTGAGCTCTTTTCCGTCGAAGCTAAGGAGGCGCCCTTTCTCTTCCAGCAGGGTCACCAGGTGGACCGGCCTCGACCAGATGCGCTGGATGTTCTTCAGCGTCTCTCTCGCCCAGTCGTGCTTCAGGTCGAGGCCCTCATGCCGGTGTGCGAGGAAGAGCTCGCCGCGGTTGGCGTAGTTGGCATCGGTGACGTAGATGAAAGGCTGACCATGGTTCGTGAGCCCGAACAGGAGCTGGTTCTTGATCTGCTTGAACTCGCGCGTGGTGATCTGGTACGTGCTCGTCTTCCTGTTGTAGGTGTAGGTGAACATCTTGTTCTGTGAGCAGAACTCGGGCGTGAGGAACGTGTCGATGAACGTGACATCGTTGTGGAACCTCCTCACCTCGAAGATCTTCTGGCGGCCCAGGCCGAGATGCAGGTCCCAGTCCCTCTTTTCCCGGATGTCGTCGCAGTCCTCGTACTCCTTGCCGAACCTGCCCTTGTTCCACCGGCCCTCGATATCCTTGAACAGCTCCAGGCCGAGCTTGTAGGGATTGAGGCGTCCAGGATGGCTGGCCACCGTGCCCGAGTGGTGGTCCGCGTAGTCGATTACCTCCGCGTCGGTGAGCGCCTTCTGCGTCATGATCGTGGAGTGCCAGTAGCTGGCCCAGCCTTCGTTCATGATCTTGGTCTGGCCCTGAGGGGCAAAGTAGTAGGCCTCCTCGCGGATGATCGAGAGAACTTCACGCTGCCAGTTCTCCAGAGGGGCATGCTCGATGAGAAACCTCATCACGTCGCGCACGGGCTCCTCCGGAACGCGGCGCGCCTTCACGCGGTCCTCTTCCAGCTTCGCCTGCTGACCCGCCAGGAATTCGGGGGGATTGATGAAGTTCATCATGTAATCCTTGCTGCGCATCCGGCGGACCACCTGTTTCTCATCGTCATCCTCGGCGGCCTCCTCGCGCGGTCTCTCCCGCACGATGAACTGCGAATGAGGATCGATGAGCCCTTCGATGGAAAGGCAGGCGTCGATGAAGTCCTCCACCTGTTCCACGCCGTGCTTCTCCATGTACCGGCGGATCCTCGTGGCGTGGTTCGCCATCTCGTCGAGCGTTCTACGGTTGGTCCGGCTGAACCAGATGTTGTTCTTGAAGAAGTCGCTGTGACCGTACACGTGCGCCATGACGGTCTTCTGATCGACAATCGTGTTGCACTCCAGCAGGTAGGCGGTGCAGGGGTCGTTGTTGATGACCATTTCGTAGATCTTGTGCAAGCCATATGAGTACGACTTCTTGAGGTGCTCGTACTCCATCCCAAACCGCCAGTGCGGGTACCGAGTGGGAAACCCCGAGTACGCGGCGACCTCGTTCATCTTGTCGTAGCTGAGGATTTCGAAGAAGACCTCGAAGAAGTCGAGGCCATACTCCATCGCATAGCCGCGGATCTCGCGGCGCAGGGTTTCCAGTGTGGCCGTCAGGCTCATCGTCCCTTTCCCAGGAACTCCTTGATGGAGTTGTAGATCGCTTCCTTGCTCTCGATCTGGGAGACTACCACCTTCTCGGAATCGACGAATGCTTCCTTCAGATCCGTGAGGAACTGGCCCGTCCCGTAAGGGCTCTCCACCTGGCCGTAGCAGAAGAGGTTTGTCTTGGGCAGCAGGCGTTCCTTGAGGATGGTGAAGCACTCCTCGGTGTCGCCCTGACTCCAGTTGTCGCCGTCGCTGAAATGGAAGAGGTAAATGTTCCAGTCGTCGGGCGGAAAGTACCTGGCGATGGCCTTGTCGCACAGCTTGTAGGCCGACGAGATCACCGTGCCGCCGCTTTCCCGCGTGTGGTAGAAAGTCTCCTGATCCACTTCGCGCGCCTCGGCGTCGTGGACGATGTACTTGACCTCGATACCCTGGTACTGGCTGCGCAGCCATGTGTCAATCCAGAACGACTCGATCCGGACGATCTCCTTCTGTTCCTCGCCCATGGAGCCTGAGACATCCATCATGTAGATGATGGCGGCGTTGCACTCGGGCTGCCGCGATACGCGCCACGATCGGTACCTCTTGTCCTTGCGGATTGGGACGATCGCTGGACTGAGGGGGCTGTAGGTCCCGGACGCGATCTGGCGTTTGAGGGCTTCCTTGTAGGTCCGCTTGAAGTGCCTCAGGCTTTCGGGCCCCGCCATGGCGATGCCGGTGTAACGGTCCTTCTCGGTGACGATGTTCTTCTTGCCCTTGTTCTGGATCGCCGGGAGCTGTAGCTCTTCGCCCAGAATCTGGGCCAGCTCCTCCAGCGGGACATCCACCTCCATCACGTGCTGTCCTGGGGCGTCGCCCGCCTCCCCGCCCTTCTCCATCTCGCCGGCGCCGATAACGGTGCCGACGTCGCCGTCGCCCTGCCCCACGCCGCCGCCCTGCCTGGGGTCGAACACGAAACGGGGAAGATCGATCTGCGGCAGGGGGATGCTGATCAGGTCCTTGCCCTTGCGCCCGATCAGCTCGCCGCGCGTGATGTACTTCCTGAGGTTGTTCTTGATCCGGCCGCGGACGATCTGCTTGAAGCGGTTATGGTCCTGCTCGATACGGCCCATGCGGGTTATCGCTTGGCATCGCCGCGCGCGAAGATGCTCGCCACGTAGTTGAGGACATCGGTCGCGCAGACATCGCAGTAACTGTAGTCCTTCGTCAGCCGGCTCTTCACGACATCGATCTTCTCCTGCGTGTCCTTGTCCACCACGCTCGATACCAGTGATGTCAGCTTGATCGAGTCCTTCTGGTCTTCAAACAGCTTCAGTTCGAGCGCGCGGCGCAGGCGATCATTCGAGTGCCAGGCAAAGGTCTTGCCGTCCAGCGCCAGGGCGCCGATATAATTCATGATCTCGCGCCGGAAGTCGTCTTTGCGGCTCTCCGGGATCTGGATCTTCTCTTCGATCGAGCGCATCAAGCGCTCGTCAGGCGGCTCGTCCTGGCCGGTGTACGGAGTGCGCACCTTCTGTTTCTGGGTATACGCCTTCAGGTTGTCAATATAGTTGCCGCTCAGGCGCTTGATGGCGGCT
>JAWPNA010000125.1:0-3273 GCA_045402695.1 Acidobacteriota bacterium | reverse complement strand
GCTTGTCGTGAGATAAGGTTGACGGATGTGGACACGAGGGAACGAGAGAGAGCTTCGAGGTGGGTGTGGTAACTTTTCGGAAGCTCGGTCATGACTAGCCTCATGTCCGGGTCAGGGACCGTTGAAGGTTCGCGCCTTCGGCGGTCCCGCTTTGATACCCAAGTCTAGATCCAGAGGGGGACAAGATGCAACCGTACGCTCGAGCAGTCTTTCGCGGATTGTTAATCGTCTCGATTGGTGTCATGGGTTTCCAGTTCAGCGAAGCAGGGGGATCGCTCCCAGCGGATACGGATACCGGAAACTACCTTCTGCGTGCTTGTAAGGAGATGCTGAGAGAGGGTCCGCCCGATAGTGCGGAAGAAATGCTTCAGAGCATCGCTGCGGGCTCGCATTGTGCAGGCTACTTGATGGGAATGGCTGACATGAATTCGCTCTACCAGGGTTCGCTTACCAGTGTGCTCGGCCCTGATCGCGGCTTGTTCTGTATGCCGACGAGCGGGATCGAGACTGACCAGACCATGAGAATCGTTGTCAAGTACCTTGAGGCGAATCCCGAGGAACTTCATTTCTCAAAACGTCTCCTCGTGGTTAAGGCGCTCAGTAAGGCGTTCCCGTGCAAGGGCAACGACACGCCAAAACCCAAGATTCCATCACCTTAAACCTTCCACCGTGTTTTGTTCCGCAGGTCGTCTGAATTTCCGCGGCAACGATGTTCTCCCGGACGTGCTGTAGGCCGTCCCGAGTCGAGATCGTTGAACCTGGGGCAACGGCGGGGTCCGCCCGTTCTGTAGAATTGTCCCGCGCTACTTTTCGCAGTATCCTTCCGGCATGGGATTCCTGCTCATCGGCAGTCTGCTCGTGGCTGCCGCTACCCAACCGTCCGAATGGCCCCAGAAGGGCGACACGGTCTATGTGTCCGCCACTCTCAAGAATGTGATGGTGCTCCATCCATTTGTTTTCGGCGGCCCAGCGCCAGAAAGCGACGTGCCCGCCTGCGTCCCCATGGTGATCAAGAAGGCTAGGCCAGAGAAGGAGCTCTGGGACGTGAAAGATCCTGTCGGCGGGACTGAGAGGCTACTCGGGCCATGGCCTGCCCGGATACATCGCAGCGACGCAGAATGCAGGGATTCTCTGAAGAAGCTCGGAGAGCCGACGGTGGTTCGTTCTGGTGTCATCCATCGGATAATGGCGCCAGCTCCGGCCGATCTCAACACCGCACCCTGATCCTACCTGAACCTGTACCTCGAGTGGGGCACGGTCACGCGCCGGCCCAGTTGGACGCGACTTCCTCTCTGCCCCGACACTACCGACTCCGGTGTCGCGGCCTACAACGATCGCGATCTCGCCCGCTCTCGGACCATCTGCCGCGCCGCGTCGAGGGCCGTCTCGAAGCTGGCAGCGCCGGCCGAGGCTGTCTTCGCCAGCTCCGCCGGCAGCTGCGACCTTCCCTTGCGCATCGACGATGCCACTGACGATCTGCACAAGCGCCTGCACGACGAACTCCTGAAGCTCCATGTATCCTCCCATGAGTGGCCGGCGGTCAGGAGTTCCGCCCCGGCTGCAGACCGGCGCGGGTCCGAGGTCAGACTAGCACAGCGATCGACGCGCGAGCGTCACAGCTCGACGGCGAGGTGCAGATTCAGCAGGTCTTGCCTGGAGAGGCTTGTTGGATGATCACAAGCCTCCCTCAATCGATCAGGGAGCGGGACGCAGAGGGACATGGCACCGGTCCTACACCCGAAGTCCTCCACTCTTCTGATGACGTGCCGGAAGTCCGTGTCGGCAGTTACGATCAGCGCGTAATCCATATTACGCGCGGCTGCGTGATAGACAAGGTCCGCAACAAGCAGGGCGTCCACGCACTTCTCTTTCGGGCCCTTGCTGGTCGTGATGAAATCACCTTGGACGATTCTGACGCCATGTGTGATGAGGTCTCCATGGACGGAGAGCGCCTTTTCGAGCTTTTCTCGGACGGTGTACATCAGGATCCTCTGGACTCCGCGTCCCTCAACGTATCTGGAGAAGATTTCATCGGTTGGCTTGTTGAGTCGCAGCTTGGCCGCTTCGAGCCAGCAGAAGAGGGCGCTTCCGTCGATGAAGACAATGGCCCGCTGAAACAGGAACTTGGCGGCGGCTGGGGTGAGTGCGTTCGTGATGCTCATCGATTCTTGGTCGAGGGTTCGTCGGCGATCATGAGCCGGCGCGCACCATCAGGTGATCGGGGATGGTCAGAGCGACCGCGACTGGCGATTTGAGCGCGAGCTCGCGGCTCACACCGAGGGTCTGGAGGTGCACTCAGTTTTGATCGGTGTGCGGTATCTCGAGAACCAGCCGGGTGATCTTCTTAACATCATCGCGATCATACTCTAGGAGTGCGGCTCCGTGCAGCGTGAGGGTCGTTGAGCTAGGCATCGTATGATCCGCTCCTGTCAAAGGGTTGAAGACCCTCAGGCGGGCTTCACGAGGGAATCGTTCTCGTCGTACAACACCTTCCCATCCTGCCAGACGGAAAACTCCATCTGCGGCTGGATCCGGGCGAGGCCCCTCGCCATCTGGCGCAGCGGCTCAGGCCCAACATCGGGCGTTCCAGGTATGGCGTGAGCGCCATCCTAGACGCAAGGCGTCCAGGGCTCGGACTTCTTGCCCTTGCCTCTCCACCTGATCTCGCGGCGTGCTTGATTTGCACTCATGCTTCACTGTCCCTCACGAGAGGCGCTCCGCGACAGGTGCGCGCGCGTTCATTGTGTAATCGCAGCCTCCACTGCGGCTACTGCGGCGCTGGTTCGAGATGACGGGCCCCATCGTCCAGTCGATCCAGCCTGTGCTCAAGCCGCTCCGTCTCTCTTGTGATCCGCTGATCGATGTCGGACGATTTTTGTTTTGAGTCTTGTACTGCACTCTCCAGCGAAGAGACGCGCTGCTGCACCACTCCGAGTTCGCGGTTCAGCGAGTAAAGTTGATTGGCGAGATGACCCAAAGCCGCGAGGAGTGCCGCGATGATGACCGAGATCAGCCCGTGTTCACGAAGCCATCCCCAAGCCGGATGCTCCGCTCGAGGCGGACGGGTCGACCTGCTCCCCGTACCACTTTGAGCTCGCGGCGCCAGATCTTCGGTGGTATCCGGCGGCGTGATTGTCTCAAGCGTTGGCCCTTGCGCTGGTCTCAGCACAGTCTCAACGTACCGCTCGCGTTCAGCGGGTGACTTGCCCGCATGCGAGCGCCGCGTCTCAGACACTAGGCCTTGTTCAAGCGTGAATAGACTGGCGTCGTCGC
>JAWPNA010000246.1:0-4792 GCA_045402695.1 Acidobacteriota bacterium | reverse complement strand
CAGAACCGTTTCCATTATTCTGGAACCTCAGGGTGGCTGCAGCGCGTCAGCCGGGGAGTCAACTGCGGCGTTGGGTTTTCCTAAACCGGACGAGTTTCCCTTTCTTTGATTGAACCTTGGAGTGCAGCCTGGCGAGGGTCTCGGCGAACTCGGCGCGCAGGTCCTTGTCTTTCATGATGTCGTTGATCACGAGCATCGAGCCGTCCAGTTTGAATATGTTGCCCCGGATCGCCTCGATGCTGCTGGAATGCATCGTGCCGAGCCCCGTCCGGCGATCCCCGGCGGCGGTGTCCGCCTGGACCGCAGGCTCGGCGCCCGCGGCCCGGCCGGCAGGTGCCAGCCCCGACCTTCTGAGCCGGTCCGTCGCCTCAACCATCACCGCCTTCGCCACGCCTTGGTGGACGGCCAGTGCGGAATTCAGCACCATCCGGGTCCCCTCCGAGAAACCCTTGAGCTGCCGCGCCATCTCCTCGGTGCCGATTTCCGAGATGTCCTCCTTTTTCTGCTCCTTGATGGAGTTCACGGCGTGGCCGATCACATCCATCGCCTCGCGAAGGGCCTCCTGCTCCTCCGCGCCATACTCCTTGAGCTGGAAGGCAAGCTCGTAGATCTCGTCGGAGACTCGATGCATTTCGTCGGAGCCGCCCTTCCAGTGCCGGCCGGTCAGGATCCACTCCACGGTGGTATTGCCGATGCGCGCGATCTCGAGAAGCCGCTTGGGTTCGGGCAGCACGCCCCGCTCGTACATGTGGATCGCGGGCTGGGTGGCGCCCACCATCTCGGCGAGCTGCCACTGTCTCAGCCCCGCTTCCTTCCGCAACCTCTTTATCCTTGCCCCGATTTCCTTCTTGTTGATATCTTCCCTGAACGACTCAGGCATCTGCTAGCCTCACGCCTTCAATGAATCCCGAGTGAAACCAGATCATCAGGAACATGATGCAGCGGAATCTAGAAGATGACTCATGACTTGTCAAATCCGCGTCCATCATGGAACCCGCGCCGCGCGTGAAAGTCCGCGCATTCTGGTTGTAGTGGTTCCGTCCCGGTCGACGGGCCGGTCGAGTCGACATTACGGTAGGCGCCTCGTGAGCGATCTGGGCTGGCGTCAGGCGATCAGGCAGAGTAGAATCACGGGTCAGATCGCGAACCAGGGGGGCGATTACACCATGCTGGACCGACAAAGGACGATCAGGCGCCGAGCGAAAGCCGACCTGCAGGATCTCCTCAGCTCCATCCCGGACCGGGCGGACCTCGAGACGCTCTTCGAGCGGCGAGTGGACTTGGCGCAGATACTCAGGCTCACCGGTAGGCAGATCAGCCGCCAGAGAATCGGCGATCTTCTGGCCAGCCCCGACCTGACCGGCGATCTGAAGAAACTTCTCGGGTCGTGATGCCGCAACCGGCCGCACCCTCTGCCCACGCCGCGCCCGAAACCCGGCGGGCGCGATTGCTGGGTATCCTGCGTGAGCGGGCCATCTCATTCGGCGACTTCACGCTCGCATCGGGCCGCAAGAGCAGCTACTACATCGACGCGCGGGTCGTGACGCTGCACCATGAGGGGTCGTATCTCATTGCGCGCGCGATCCTCGACTTTCTCTCGGCAGGTGGCATAGAAGCCGACGCGATCGGCGGCCTGGCGATCGGAGCCGATCCGATTGCGGGGGCGGTCGCCGCTCTAAGTCATCTGGAGGCCGCGCCGCTGTCGGGGTTCATCGTGCGCAAGGAGTCGAAGGGCCACGGCACGGGCAGGCGGATCGAAGGGGACCTTGCTTCCGGGTCCCGCGTCGTGGTGGTGGACGATGTGATCACCACCGGCGCCTCGACGCTCGCCGCAATCCTGGCCGTCGAGGAGATCGGCTGCAAGGTGGCCGCGGTGATCTGCGTGATCGACCGTGAGGAAGGGGGGGCGCAGACCCTGAAGGAATACCGCTTTCATCCCCTTTTCAGAGTATCCGAACTGATCGAGCGCGGCGCCGCGCGCGCCTGAAAGAGCGTCGGCCCCCGGTCATTTCGCGGTTCCGACCGCGAACGCTTCCGAGTAACGGCCCGGCAGGATGCCTTCCTCCCTGCACATCCTGTAGAAGACACGCAGGCTCTCGGACTCCCGCGGCCCGAGGTGGTAGTGGATGTTCCGGCTGAGGTACGACGCGATCACCTCCGAGGGCATCCCGGTGCGCTCCGATTCCTCCGCGGCGATACGCGCGAGGTTCGCCAGCCCTTCATCCAGCGACCGGCTCAGAACCTCGCTCACGTCTCCCGGCGAGACCTGAGGCCGGCAGGCCCAGAACGCAAAAACGAACGGCATACCGGTCATCTGGTTCCATTCGCGCGCAAGGTCCAGCACGTTCGGCCGCGAGGACAAGGTTTCCGCGGCGCAGAACCCCCCCAGCACTGCACTCAGAGCGGCGTCGCCGATGAGGAGCGCGGCATCATGCTTCGCGAGCATCGGCTGGAGCTCCGGCTTCATCTCCTCCGTCCGGGGGCGGCAACCGTAACGCCGCGAGAGCACGAGACGTGACAGAGCCACGGAGGTCCTTGAGTTCATGTCCACTGCGAGGCTGCCGATCGACTCGGGCGCCCCGCGTGTCACAAGCACGACGGATCGCACTTCATTGCGTGAGGAGATCCCGAGACCTTCCACGGCCGCCAGTCCCTCCGTGCGCGCAAACTCGATGGAGGGGATGAGGCCGACATCGACGAGCCCTTCGGAGAGCAGACGCGCGCACTCGCGCGGGGAGGCCAGTGTCAGGTCGCAGAAGTCGCGATGCTGTCCCCGGGAGATTCCCCAGATGAGCGGAAGCGCGTTGAGGTAGCCGACGGCGGCGATCCGTGGTCTCCGCATGGCGGGTCATTCTAGCAGAGCGGCAAAACGCGTGGTAACATGCGTTTCCCTGATGCTCATCTACGTGATCACCGACAGGCGTGTCCGTCCGGATCTGGATCGGAACCGCCTCATGGCTGCCGTCGCCGGCTGCCGAGCCGACATGATCCAGGTCCGGGAAAAGGACCTCACGGTGGCCGCGCTGCTGCGATGCGTCCTGCAGGCGCGAGCCGGCGCGGGAGAGGACGGCCCCGAGGTGTACGTGAACGGACGGCCCGATGTGGCCCTCGCCGCGCGGGCCACGGGAGTGCATCTGCCGGCGGAGGGACTCCCTCTTTCGGCGATCAGGGCTCGCTGGGGCCGCGCCCTGCGGCTCGGCGTCTCCACGCACAATCTCTCTCAATCCCTTGTCGCGCAGTCGGCGGGAGCTGACTTCATCGCCCTCGGCCCGGTTTTCGAGACTGCCTCGAAGCGCGCATACGGACCGCCCGTCGGCGTGCAGGCTCTCGAGGCAGCGCTGGCGACCGTGAGGGTCCCCGTCTTTGCGATCGGAGGCATCAATCGATCGAACATCGGAGAGCTGGCGGGTCTTCCTCTGGCTGGAGTCGCCGTCATCTCCGCCGTTCTGCTGGCGTCCGACATGAAGGCGGCGGTGGAGGAACTGCGGGACCTGTCCTCTCGGCAATCTCGTCTCGCCGCCCCCGCCGCGGGGCTCGCAGGGTCGAGCCGATGACAGGCCCTCGCCCAAAGCGAGGCCCTTCTCACCGGATGAGAACGCCGGGCGCCGTCCGGTTCGTGGAGCCGGCGGGAGCGCCCACGCCCCGAGCGCAGCCTACGGCGGCACCGGAGATCAGCCGTGTCGTGCTCTCGATCGCCGGCTTCGATCCTTCGGGCGGCGCCGGCGTCGCGGCAGACCTGAAAACCATAGCGGCCTTCCATCACCATGGCGCCGCGGTGGTCACCTCCATCACGGCGCAGAACACGGTGGGGATCCAGGCCATCTACGATCTTCCCATGGAGTTCATCGCGCAGCAGATCGAGTCAGTGGTCTCCGACATCGAGATCGATGCGGTCAAAATCGGCATGCTGGGCACGGCGCGGACCGTCAGCATCGTGGCCTCGCTGATCGAGTCGCTCAATTTGCGCAACGTCGTCATCGATCCAGTGCTGCGCTCCACCAGCGGCACCGCGCTCTTGGAGCACAAGGCGATTGCGGTGCTGCGCGCCTCACTGCTGCCCAGGGCGGACGTGGTGACGCCGAACATGGAGGAAGCCTCGTTGCTGGCGGGCATGAGCGTCACCGATCTGTCCTCGATGAAGGAGGCGGCGCGGGCGATTCACGGTCTCGGCGCCAGGAACGTGGTGGTCACCGGCGGTCACCTCGGCAACCGGGCCATCGATGTGCTCTTCGACGGCGCGCGCGCCGCAATCTTCGATTCCTCCAAGGTGGCCTCGAACAACACGCACGGAATCGGCTGCACCTTCTCCACGGCCGTGGCCTGCCACCTCGCGCGTGGGATGGGCGTGGCTGAGGCCGTGGACTCGGCGAAGCGTTATGTCAGCCGGGCCGTGGGGCACACCAGCAAGATCGGGAAGGGCCGGGGGCCGCTCAACCACCTCGTCACGCCCTTCTGACCCCCCCTAGCGCGATCGGCCCCAGGGAGTCTTGATCCGGACGAAGAGAGTCTCGGTCTGACGCAGCACGAAGAGGATGGTTCCTTCACGTTTCTCCTCGTGCAACCGTGCGGACTGGGAGCGGAAGCTTGCGAGATCGGTGACGGGGTGACCGTCCGCGATCTGGATGATGTCACCGAGCTGGAGATTACCCGTATTGCCGAAGAGGTTCTTATCGGCGATCGTTTGCTGCCGCTGGAAGAGCGCATCCTGGATGCCAGTTTCCACCCCCGGGCACCGGAACAGGAAATTGTTGACGGCGTCATGATTGCTGTGGAAGGCGGTCTCACCCAAATC
>JAWPNA010000122.1:0-12933 GCA_045402695.1 Acidobacteriota bacterium | reverse complement strand
AGAAGCCCCGCGGGCTGATCCTGGTCACGGGCCCCACGGGCTCGGGCAAGTCCACGACCCTTGCCGCGATGCTCGACAAGGTCAACTCCGAGCGCCACGAACACATCGTGACGATCGAGGATCCCGTCGAGTACCTGCACTCCCACAAGAAGTGCATGGTGAACCAGCGTGAGCTGCACGCCGACACGCATTCGTTTCCCAATGCCCTTCGCTCGGTTCTCAGGCAGGACCCCGACGTCGTGCTCATCGGCGAGATGCGCGACCTGGAGACGATCGAAGCCGCGCTGCGCATTTCCGAGACGGGTCACCTCACCTTCGCGACCCTGCACACCAACTCGGCCGTGCAGACCATCAACCGCATCATCGACGTGTTCCCCTCCCACCAGCAGTCGCAGGTGAGAGCCCAGCTCTCGTTCGTGCTGGAGGGGATTCTCTGCCAGGCGCTGCTGCCGAAGGCCAACAACCAGGGGCGCGCCCTGACCATGGAGATCCTGGTGCCCAACGCCGCGGTGAGGAACCTCATCCGCGAGGACAAGGTACACCAGATCTACGCGATGATGCAGTCGGGGCAGTCCAAGCACGGCATGCAGACCTTCAATCAATCGCTGGCGACGCTCTACTTCAAGAAGCAGGTCACCCTGCAGACCGCGCTGGCGAGATCGAGCAACGTGGATGAGCTGCAGGACATGATCAACAGAGGGGCGGGCCTCATCAATCAACCCGCCCCCACCCTTCAGGCGGGCCGCAAAGCCTGAGGCGCTCGAGCCTGGAGCAATCGCAAGGAGGCATTCATGGGCCAGTACACGTGGAAAGGGAAGAGCCGGGGCGGCGCCGTGCAGGAAGGCGTGCTGGTGGCCGACAGCAAGGAGGCCGTCATCGCCATGCTGCGCAAGCAGCAGATCATCGTGACGGGAGTGACGGAGAAGGGCAAGGAGATCGCCCTGCCCAAGTTCGGCGGGGGCGTGAACCAGAAGGAAATATCCATCTTCACCCGCCAGTTCTCCGTCATGATCGACGCGGGGCTGCCTCTCGTGCAGTGTCTCGAGATCCTGGGCACACAGCAGCTCAACCGAACGTTTCAGAGGGTGCTCTTCCAGGTCCGGCAGGACGTGGAATCGGGCTCCACGCTGGCGGACGCGCTGCGCAAGCATCCCAAGGTGTTCGACAGCCTCTTCTGCAACATGGTGGCCGCCGGCGAGGCGGGCGGCATCCTGGACACGATCCTGCAGAGGCTGTCGGAGCACATCGAGAAGGCGGTCAAACTGAGGATGTCGGTGAAAAAGGCGATGATCTACCCCGTCGCCGTCATCACCATCGCCATCGGCGTCATCTGGGTCATTCTCACGTTCGTCATCCCGGTGTTCGCCTCGTTGTTCCAGAACCTCGGCGGGGGCGCAGCGCTGCCGCTGCCCACGCGCATCGTCATCAGTCTGTCGGCATTCCTGAGGCGCTTCACGATCTTCATCGTGGCGGGTATCGCCGCGGGCTACTGGTTCGGGTTCCGTCCCTACTACGCCACAGAGGCCGGCGAGCGGCAGGTGGACGGCATGATGCTGAAGCTCCCCATCATCGGCATGCTGCTGCGCAAGATCGCGGTGGCGCGGTTCTGCCGCACACTGGGCACCATGATCTCCTCGGGCGTCCCCATCCTGGACGCCCTGGACATCACCGCCAAGACGGCCGGCAATCGGGTCGTGCAGGACGCCATCATGAAAACGCGCGCCAGCATCGAAGCGGGCAAGACGATCTCGGAACCGCTGAAGGAGACCGACGTCTTTCCGCCCATGGTCACGCAGATGATCTCCGTCGGCGAGCAGACCGGCGCGCTGGACACGATGCTGTCCAAGATCGCCGATTTCTACGACGATGAGGTGGACGCCGCGGTGGCCGGGCTGCTGACTCTGCTCGAGCCGATCATGATCTCGTTCCTCGGCGTGATGATCGGAGGCATCGTCATCGCAATGTACATGCCGATCTTCAGCCTCATCAGCATCATGCCATAGGACAGGCAGCGGGGAGCTGTTCGGCCGGCGGGCCCGGAGTGGACGTCCCATTGCGGGACGGGGCCGCGGCCCGCCGCGCGGGTTAGGGAGATGATCCACGTGAAGCGCGAACTCCAGCGGCAGCTCTCGGCACTGATGATCGGCCGCGTGATACTGCTGACGGTGCTGCTGGCCTCCGGCCTCATCATCGGCAGGCTGCTGCAGCAACCGCTGGTGGGCTCGGACGATTTCTACCTGCTGACGGGGGCCGGCTACGCGCTGACGATCCTCTACGCGGCGCTGCATCCGTTCTGGTCGCGGCATCCGGCCGCCGCGTACGTGCAGGTGGCGGGAGATCTCGCCCTGGTCACGGGATTCGTCTACGTGACCGGCGGCGTCGACTCGCCCTTCTCCCTCCTTTACTTCCTCGTGCTGATCGCCGCCAGTATCATGCTGGGAAAGGCCGGCGCGGTCTTCTCGGCCACGGGAGCCTGGTTTACTTACGCCCTCCTGGTGGTGCTCATCGTGTCCGGATGGCTCCCCAACCCGCCGTCGAGCCTGCACGAGGGAGTGGCCGGATCGCCGCCGCCGGCGGCGTTGCCGGAGCTGAAGGCGGAGGCCGTGAACCGCCACGTCGCCTACTCGCTTTTCTCCCACTTCCTGGGGTTCTTCACGGTGGCGATGCTGTCGTCCTACCTGACATCACAGCTCAAGGCCACAGGCGAGGAGCTGGAGGAGAACCGGGAGGTGCTCGCGCAGGTTCAGGCGCTCAACACGAACATCATCGACAGCATCACCAGCGGCATCATCACCACCGACCTTGACGGCCGGATCACCTTCATGAACCGGGGCGGCGAGGTCATCACCGGCCGGCGTCTCGCCCAGGTGGAAGGCGCCGGCGTCGCCGCGTTCCTGGCGGAGGCCGATCCGTTCCTCGATCAGGTCAAAGAAAACCTCAAGCGCGAGCGCCGCTTCCGATTCGAGATCTCCCTTCCGCGCCACGAGGGTGCCACGATCTTCCTGGGATTCACTTCGGCCTTGCTGAAGAACCAGCGGGGCGAGCCGATGGGGTACATCTTCTCGTTTCAGGACCTCACGGACATCAAGGCGCTGGAGGAGGAGGTCCGCCTGAAGGATCGGATGGCGGCGCTAGGTGAGATGGCAGCGGGCATCGCGCACGAGATCAGAAACCCGCTGGCCTCGATGTCCGGCTCGGTGCAGATGCTGAAGAAGTCGCTGCACCCGTCCGAGGAGGAAGGCGAGCTGCTCGACATCGTCTTGCGAGAGTCCAAGCGCCTCGACGGCATCATCCGTGACTTTCTGATCTTCGCCAAGCCGGGGCGTTTCCAGCCGGCGCCGGTCGACCTGGTCCCCGTGCTGAAGGATTCCCTGACGCTTCTTCGCAACAGCGAGGAGTTCGGCGACCGTCACCGTCTCGAGTGCGATTTCGGATCCGGGCCGGCCCTCGCCTTGGTCGATCCCAACATGATCAAGCAAGTGTTCTGGAACCTCGCCAAGAACAGCCTCAAGGCGATGCCCGACGGCGGCATGCTCCAGGTGCGGGTGAGGAAGGAAGGGACGGCGTCAGTCGTGGTCTCCATCGCCGATGAAGGAATCGGAATGAGCGAGAGCCAGTTGCGGCACGTCTTCGAGCCGTTTCATGGGAGTTTTCGCGAAGGCACGGGCCTCGGGCTGGCCGTGGTGTTCCGCATTGTGCAAGAACACGGCGGCCGCATCCATGTCAAGAGCCGCGTCGGCGATGGCAGCGAGGTATCGGTCACGCTGCCCGCGGGTCACGGGCTGGCGCCGGAGCGATCGATCGCCGCGGCCGCTGTGGCGGCGCAGGGCCGGTTTGAGTCATGACCCTCGGGGCTTTGTAATCGCCTGGTTGGAAAGAGAGAGGAAGGGGAATGCAGCGCATCCTGGTGGTCGAGGACGAGCCGGATCTCAGAAAGGTTCTCGCCACGCTCTTGAAGCGCGGCGGGTACACGGTGGATCTCGCCGACTCCGGCACGGCCGCGTGCGAGAAGCTGGGGCGCGAGATCTACGACTTGGTGGTGACCGACCTGAAGTTGCCCGGAGCCGACGGGATCGAGGTGCTGCGCACCAGCAAGGAGCTGTATCCGGACACGCCCGTCATCATCATCACGGCATACAGTACCGACGAGGCGGCGGAGGGCGCGCGACGTCTCGGCGCCTTCAACTACATCCTCAAGCCGTTCGACACCGACAAGATCCTCGCCGACGTGGCCATTGCGCTGGGGTGGAAGCGGCTCGGCAGCCTCATGTCGGCCATGGAGGGCCGCTACGGTTTCGACCGCATCGTGGCGCGCTCGGAGAAGATGAAGGGGATCATGGAGCTGGTGGCCCAGGTGGCTCCCACCGGCAGCACGGTCATGCTGACCGGCGAGAGCGGTTCGGGCAAGGAGTTGATCGCGCGCGCCATCCACAGCAGCAGCCCGCGGCGCGGCGCGGCCTTCATCTCGATCAACTGCGGCGCGCTGCCCGACGAGCTGCTCGAGAGCGAGCTGTTCGGGCACGTGAAGGGCTCCTTCACGGGGGCGGTGGCCAACAAGAAGGGGTTTTTCGAGGTGGCCGACGGGGGGACGATCTTCCTCGACGAGATCGGTGACACCTCGCCCGCGATGCAGATCAAGCTCCTGAGGACGCTTCAGGAGAGATTGATACGCCGCGTGGGCGGCACGGAGGAGATCTCCGTGGACGTCCGGGTCATCACCGCCACCAATCGCGACCTCGAGACGATGGTGAAGGAGAAGCGGTTCCGCGACGACCTCTTCTACCGCATCAACGTCATTCCGATCAAGCTGCCCGCCCTGCGCGAGCGCAAGGAAGACATCCCGCACCTGGCCTACTTCTTCTTCGACCGGTACAAGATGGAGATGGGCAAGCGCATCACCTCGATCTCGGACGAAGCGATGGCGGCCTTGACAAGCTACGACTGGCCCGGCAACATTCGCGAGCTGCAGAACGTCATCGAACGGGCAGTGGCCCTGGAACGATCCGACGTGATCCGCGCGTCCTCGCTGCCCCTCGAGATTCGCACGCCGCAGAATGTCCCGCGCCAGATGCTCAGCGAGCTGGGTGAGGCGGGGATTGATCTCGAGATGATGCTCGAGCAGATTCGGGAGCACTACATGCGGGAGGCTCTGGGACGGCGCGGCGGGGTCCAGTCTCAGGCGGCTCGCCTTCTCGGGATGACCTTCAGGTCGTTCCGCTACTTCGCCAGGAAGTACAACATGGTCGAGCGCGGCACGGCGGTGGAAACGGCGGCGGCCTCGGGCGCCCATGGCGGTCCTGCGAGCACGGCGGGCGCGGCGCCGCCATCCCGGGAGGAGTGAAACTGTCCCCGGCCGGGGCACGCGGTAGAACCGATCACCTGCTTGCGTTGGGCGCCCTCTCCGTCCTCACCTGCCTGCTGTTCGCCCCGGCGCTGTCCGCCGGCGCCGTCTTCTATTTCCGGGACATCAGCCAGAACCACCACCCGTTCCGCCAGCTCGCCTCTTCCATGATTGGACAGGGCGAGCCTCCCTTGTGGAACCCGTATCGGGGCGCGGGCCAGCCGCTGCTCGCCAATCCCAATGCCCTCGTGCTGCACCCCACCACCGTGCTGTTCATCGGGCTGCCGTTCGAGATCGCCTTCAAGATGTCGATCATTCTCCAGGTTCTGCTCGCGGCGACCGGCACGTGGCTGGTGTTGCGCGACATCGGGTACAGCAGGACGGGGGCGATCCTGGGAGCGGCTGTCTTCGGTTTTTCCGGCTACATAGTGTCTCTGGGCAACCTGCTCAATCTGCTCGACACGGCGGCCTTCATGCCGCTGACGATATGGCTGGCGGGACGCGCGCTGACCCGCGGTTTCGCGCCATGGGGGAGCCTGGCCGCGATCAGCCTCGCGGTGCAGGTGATGGCCGGCGAACCGGCCATCCTGCTGTGCACGATCGCGGCGATGGTGGCGCTCCACTGGAGCCGCGGCGGCGCGGGAGATGGGGGCGGCGCCAGGTTGCTTGCCGCCAGGTTCGCCGTCCTGATTGGGATCGCGTTGCTGGCTCTTGCCCTGGCGATGGTGGCCATCATCCCGGCGGCCGAGTTGCTGGCGCGGTCGGAAAGAGGATCGGGGTTCAATCGCGCGGAGGCCCTGAAGTGGTCGCTGCCCCCCGCGGCCCTTCTCGAGGCGGCGGTGCCTCGCCTGTTCGGAGACCCCACCCGCTCCGGGATCGCTAAGTTCTGGGGAGGCGGCCTGTTTGACTCGGGGCTGCCGTTCATCCTCAGCATCTACCTCGGGCCGGGCGCGCTGATCCTGGCCGGCATCGGAATCCATCGAGGGTTCAAAACTCGGGGCGCGCGCCGCGGCGAGACGCTCGCGCTTACCGGGCTGGCGGCCGCCGGGACGGCGCTGGCGCTGGGACGCTTCTTCCCGCTCTACCCAGCGCTGCTGGCCGTGCTGCCGCAGCTCGATGCGGTCCGCTACCCCGTGAAGTACTTCCTGCTTGCGGCATGGGCCGTGGCACTGCTCGCGGCTCGCGGGTACGATGCGATCTCGGCGGCTCCCCGGGCCGCGCCGGGCCGCACCCGACTCTCGTGGTGGCCGGGTCTGATGGCGATGGGGGGCATGGCCCTCTACGTCGCCGCGCGATGGATCGGTCCTGTCCGGTGGCTCGGGATCCCGGAGTTCCTCGCCACGGAGGCTGACCTCGGGAGCATTCAGAGGGGGATCGACCTTCGTGCGCTGTGGGCCGCGGCTGTGGCCGGCTTGTGCTTCATGATTCTGCGGTGGCCGCATGGTCGGCTGAAGCGGCTGGCCCTGCCGGCGATCGTGATCGCCGATCTGCTCATCAATACGCGAGGCCTCAACCCCACCGCCCCTGCGTCGTTCTACTCCGAGCCATCCGCCGCCGCGCGGCTTGCCGGACCTCCCGATGACGGCGGCCGCATCTGGGCCACGCCGCGCCCCAGGGGGTTCGCCTTCCGGGCGCCGCCAGGCCCGGAGCCCGACTCGCTGCGGTGGGGATTCCGCTGGGACAGGATGACGTTGAGGAACGCCACCTACTTTCCGCTGGGATACCGGTTCGCCTTCGACCGCGGAAACGAGAGGCTCGACGTGATGCCGGGCGCCGCGGTGGCCGGCATGCTGGCGACTCAGGACAATGAGGGTGCGCGGCCTGAGGCGCTTGCCCGGATGCTGTCGCTGGCGGGAGTGGACCGCGTCGTCTGCTACGGCGGACTCGATATCCCGGGGTTCGCGGAAGCGGAGCGCCTGGAAGGGGAGAGCAACATCCCTGTCGTCGTCATGAAGAGCACTGCCGCGCTGCCGCGCGCCTACATCGTGCATCGCGGCGAGGTGATCGCCGACCTGGGAAAGGCCCTGCGCCGGCTCGACGACACGTCGTTCGATCCAGAGCGTTCCGTGATACTGGAGGAGGACGACGGCACGGCTCCAACGCTGATCCCAGGTCAGGAGCCGACCGGCGCGCGGGCGCGCATCCTCGAGGAACGTCCCACGCGCCTGCTGGTCGAGGCACAGTCGGAGGCGCGGGGCTGGCTGGTCCTGACCGACACGTTCTATCCTGGATGGAAGGCGCGCGTGGACGGCATCGAGGCCCCCCTGAGCCGGGCCAACGCGATGTTTCGCGCGGTGCCGGTGGGAGCGGGGCGCCACGAAATCGAGTTTCTGTACCGCCCGTCGTCGGTGAAGACGGGGCTCATGGTCACGGCGGCCGCACTGCTGCTTGCGGGGCTGCTCGCGATCCCGAGGAGCCGTTGATCCGGCGGCGAGCCGGCCTCTTCCTGCTGCTGGCGGGCATCTGCGCGGCCGCCGCCTTCGTGAAGATCCGGTCGTATGACTTCTGGTGGCATCTGCGGGCGGGGGAGCAGATCGTCCGGGAGCGATCGATCCCTCGCGCCGACGATTTCTCCTTCACCTCGGCCGGCACCCCGTGGATCGATCACGAGTGGCTCTTCCAGGTGCTCGCCTACGGGGCCTTTTCCACGCTGGGGGCCGCGGGGGTCTGGCTGATCAAGACCGCGTGCGCCTTCGGCGTGGCGGCTGTGAACTACCGATGGCGGCGACGATCGGGATCGCCCGCGGGCATGGCGCTTCTGCTCGCCTGCCTCGCGATCCTCGGCCTGAGGTTCCGCCTCGCCGAGAGGCCCGAGGCGGTCTCCCTGCTGCTGTCCGCGGCGGTGGCGGCTCTCGTCCTGGGACTCGTGACGCGCCCGGCGAGGCCGACGGGCCGTCTCGTCCTCACGGGGCTTCTCGCGGCGCTGTGGTCGAACCTGCACGCGGGCGCCCTGGCCGCCCCCGCGATCGGCATCGCATGCGCCGTGGGTGCGCTGCTCGATCTTGCGCTCGCGCGCGACGAGCAGGCGCGCGTGGACGAGCGCCGCGGCGCCGCCAACGCCTGCGCCGCCGTGCTGGCAGCCGCCGCGGGCGTCATGATCAACCCCTTCGGCCCCCGCATCTTCTCCGTGCCGTGGGGGATCTCCGAGGCGCTGGCGCCCGGCAACCTCGTCAACCCCGAATGGCTGGCGCCTTCGCCGCGCGGTTTTCCGTTCTTCTACCTCGCTGCGGCCGCGGCCGGCTTTTTCGCGGTTGCGGGAATCGCGCGGCGCTCACGCCACGCGCTCTGCCGGGCCGCGCTGCTGTCCCTGGCGGCAGCAGCCGCGATCACCTCCGTCCGCCACATCGGGATCTTCTTCGCCCTGCTTCCTCTGGTGCTGGAGATCGCCCCGCCGCGGCGGCGCTTCGATCGCCCTCTGGCGCTGGCGGGCACGCTCGCCTGTCTCGCGGCGGCGTTTTGGATGGCGCTGGTCCCGCCGCCCGGAGCGGCGTCCGGCATCGGAGTGCAGGAAGGGAGGTACCCGGTGCAGGCCGCCGACTTCATCGAGGCCCGGCTCGATGGCGCGCGCCTCTACAACGACGCGGCCTTCGGGGGCTACCTGATCTGGCGAGGGTACCCCCAGCGGCGCATTTTCCTCGATGGGCGCAACGAAGTGCACGCTGCCCTGCTTCGCGATCTGTCGGCGGCGCTCGATGACGGGCGCCGGTGGCAGGATCTGCTCGCGCGGCATGAGGTGGAGGGGGCCGTGGTCGCGTACCGTCCCGACCTCATCGCATCGCGGGACGCGTCGACGGGAGCGATGACTCGCAGCACATTCTCGGAGCTTCATTTCCCCGCGGCGTCGTGGGCCCTGGCCTACTGGGACGACGTGGCGATGGTGTTCATCAGGAGGCAGGGCCGTTTCCAGAGCCTTGCCGCGAAGCTGGAGTACCGGCGCGCGCGGCCCGAAGCATTCAAGCTCAACAGGCTGAACGTCGGAGAAACAGACGAAGCCGGCGGGATCAGGGGCGATGCCGCTCTGGTGGAGGAGATCCGGAGGAAGCTGGCCGAGGATCCCCTGTGCGAACTGGCCAAGGAAATGTCCACGGTGTATCATGCTGGCCGCCTGCCTGATCCACGCTGAGAGGAGGAACACGCAGCATGATTGCGAGCCAGTCGATGCGACAGCAGGGCTTCACGCTCCTCGAGATGCTGATCGTCGTGGCGATCATCGGACTGCTCGCCTCTATCGGCGTGCCGTACATGCTGGGCGCCATCGACTCAGCCCGGCAGAAGAAGTCCGTGGCCGATATCAGCAACATCGGAAAAGCGGTGGAGATCTACCAGAACGACGTGACCTTCTATCCCATCGCGACCACGCTGTCGGCCATCGAGGCACTCGACCCCACGGCCATGGGAATCCAGCCCAAGTACCTCACCAAAGTCCCGACCAAGGACGGGTGGCAGGGCTTCTACTACTACGAATCGACCCCTGGCACCCGGTCGTACATGATCTTGTCGTACGGGAAGGACAAGAAGCAGAGCAGCAGCAGCAGCGGCGTCATCCACAACTTCGACTGCGACATCATCTTCACAAACGGCGGGTTCACGTCCTACCCCGAGGGCGCCCAGACGTGATCTCGTAATCCGGGGGCCATCCAAGAGCAGTCCATCCATGATCGAGGGCGTCCCCGCGGCCGCGGGTGCGTCACACTCGGCGTCCGGTGAGGAGATGACGAGCGGACATCGCAGTGAATCGTACGCGCTTGCGCGCCCCGCCATCATCAGCTTGGTCGCGACCCTGGACTTCATCGCCGGCGGCGGCTGCATCCCGGCGGCGATCCTCCTGCTCCTCCTGGCCGATCGGATCGGCATCTCAGCTCTGCTGGGCGCAACGCTCTTGTTCGCGACCGGCGGGCTCTGCCTCGCGTGCGGCCGCGGACTGTGGAAACTGAAGAGGTACGGCCGAGTGCTTCAGCTCGGATTCTCCTGGTTCGGGCTGCTGGGGGTCCCGTTCGGAACCCTCATGTCGGTGCTGCTCTTGAGGTACCTCCGCCGTCCCGAGATCAAGGCCCTCTTCTCCGGCAAGCCTTCCTCGGAGCTGACGACGGAGGAGGTCGCCACGCTGGCGGCCGCGACGCAGACGGCGCAGACGCCCACGGGAAGGTTCGCGACGGTCGTGATGGCCGTGCTGCTGGTCGGTGCGCTGAACATCGCGGGCATCATCAGCGCCTTCGCCGTGCCCAAGATGATGAGCGCGATGGAGCGGGCCCGACAGCGCAAGTCCGTGCAGGAGATCCTCACCATCGCGAACGCGGCGGAGAACTACTACCTGGAAAACGACGCCTACCCGCCCGCCGCGTCACTCGACGAGCTGATCTCGATTCTCGTGCCGAAGTACGTGAAGTCGCTGCCGCGCGAGGACGCGTGGCGCCACGCTTACCGGTATCGGACATGGCCTCAGCGCGCGGCGAGCGACTACGCGATCGGCAGCGCGGGCCGGGACGGCATCTGGCAGCACGACGCGCTGGACGATTATCCCGTCGCGGTCACCGAGTCGTTTGACTGCGATCTGGTGTACAAGAACGGATTCTTCGTACAGCACCCGGAAGGCATGCAGAGCCACTGATGGCATGGCCTCCGGGGCGCGTGTTGCTCACCGGTGTCCTGCACGTCTGCCTCATCCTGGCGGCCGTGGCGGCGGTGACCATCGGCCTCCTCGGGCATGGACTGCTGCTGGAGGATCGTCGCACCATCGCGGTGGCCGCGCCCGTGATCAGCGGCACGGCCTCCCTCTCCTCGGCATTCACCTACCCCTACAGGGGCGCGGCCGATCTGGCGTTCCCCAACGAGCTGTACCGCCCCGCCGCGATCGCGAGCCTCGGCCTCGACACCCGACTGATGGGCCGGAGCACGGCGGCGATGCGGGCCGGAAACATCCTGCTTCACGCGGCCAACGCGGTGCTGGTCTACGCCCTGGCGGCGGCGCTCTCGGCGGGCATGGTGCCGGGGTTCCTTGCGGGCCTGCTGTTCGCGGTGCATCCGATCGCCACCGAGCCGGTGGCGACGCTGGCGGGCCGCGCCACGCTGCTTTCGACCTTCTTCCTCTTGATCTCGGTGCTGCTCGGCGTCGCCGCCGTGAAGCGGCGGGGAGTCCGGTTCGTCCTCTGCGCTCTGGGCGCGGCGCTGGGCGCCTCCATGGGGGCGCTCTCCCACGAAGCGATCCTCGTGGCTCCGCTGCTGACAGGAGCAGTCGTTCTGCTCGCCGGGCGGAAGGCGGAATCCTCGGCGGGCGAAAGGCGCGAGCGTCTCTTGGCCGCCGTCGCGCTCGCGGGACTTCAATCGGTCGCGATCGTGATGGTTGTCTTGATGCGAGCCGAGATGCTGGGGTATGTCTTCAGGACCACGCCGCCGGACGACCGCGCTCTCGCCGCTCTCGCCTTCGTGAACAACCCGCTCCAGTTCGCGCCGGCGACCGGCCGGTTCCTGACGGCAATGCGGATCGCGGGGAAGGGCGCCGGGCTGATGATCTTCCCCCGCACGCTTTCCGCCGATTACTCCTACGACGCGATCCCGGTGGCCACGGGCGCCCCCTCGATGTCGGACATGGGCCTTCTCGTCATCGCGGCGTCGTACCTGGGGCTGACCGCCTGGTCGGCGCTGCGGCGGCCCGCCTTCGCCGCGGCCCTGATCTGGTCCGCCCTCACGTTCCTGATGGTCTCGAGCCTCGGCTTTCCAGCGGGGGACATCTTCAAGGAGACCTATCTGTACCTGCCATCCATTGGCTTCGCGATCGTGGCAGGCGGTCTCCTGGGCCGGCCAGCCGGCCTCTCGCGCACGGGGAGGATGGCCTCCAGCGTGATGGCGGCGGTAGCCGCGGCGCTGCTGATCCTCTTCAGCGCGCGGTTCGCCTCCCGATGCCGCGACTGGGTGGATGACGAGCACATCTACCGGGCGGCGGTGGCGGCCAGTCCCGCCAGCGCGCGGGCGCAGAGCAACTTCGGCCTGGCCCTGAGGCAGACGGCCCGCTTCGAGCAGGCGATCGCCGCCTACCGCCGCGCCTTGGAGATCGCTCCCTCGATGACCGGCTCGCGCCTCAGCCTGGCGCGCGCGCTGATGCGATTGCGGCGCTGCGAGGAGGCGAGTCGGGAGTTCCGCGCCGTGACCGAATCGGACCCGGAGATCTCCATCGCATGGAGCGGTCTCGGCTTGGCGCAGGAAGGGGAGGGGCGCCTGACGGAGGCGGAAGACTCCTTTCGCAAGGCACAGGCCCTCTCCAGCGGTGCCAACCGGGAGGCGGCTCTGGGCCTCGCGCGTCTTGCGTCCCGGGTCCGGAAGTCGAGCAAGCAACTCAGATCGCCTCCGGGCGATTTCATCGGAGTCCCCTCCTTCGCCGAGCCGTGACCTTTTTTGTCAGTCGGGGCTGACAAAGACGGTCGGTCATTGACGCGAAGACGGCTGCGGGAACGCCTCTTGATTGTCGTGATTCGATCAGAATCTCCAATGGCGGCAAGCACTTGGAGAGGCTCGCCCGGCCCGATCCGTCCGTGGCATTGACCTTGCTTTTCAGGCTGGCCAAGAGGAGGAAACCTGGACATGATGAAGCTGAGAAA
>JAWPNA010000280.1:0-8587 GCA_045402695.1 Acidobacteriota bacterium | reverse complement strand
ACGACCGACCCGTCAAGACCGCCCATCTGGATCGCGCCGCCCACTTCGCAGCCCTGGACGCCCTTGGCGGTGATGCGGCCGGCCATGATCTCGGGCTTTCCTGGAGAAGGGGCGCGGCCTTCGGTGATCTTCACCTTCTTGCGCAGCAGCAGAGACTCGGGCACGATGCCGCGCACCGTGACGTTGGATCCCGATCGGGCGTTGACCTGGCCCCGTCGAAGCAGGTTGACCCCCACGACGGTCTCGGCGGCGGCGAGCGACTTGCCGTCGCCGTCAATGGCGACCTCGGGCAACGCCTTGATCACGGTCACCGTATCGCGGCCCAACCCGCTCATCGTCTCCGACGGAGAGTTCTTGCGCAGGACGATGACGTTCTCGCGCGATCCGTTCTCGGCGAAGGCGTGCCGGAGCCCCGACACCAGCATCAACACGACCAACAGGACCCCCGCGGCCAGCCCGATGCCGGCCACCGTCAGCAGCGTGCTGACCTTGCGCACCCAGAGATTGCGCACGTTGTAGATGATCGGTATCTTCAGCATTCTCACCTCACCCCAACCGCCGCAGCGACTCGGAGATCGGCAGCTTGATCGCACGTGCCATCGGAGGCAGACACGCCACCAGCCCGGCGGCCGCCGCGAGGCCGATTGACTGCCCCATGGTCACCCTCGTCAGCTCGAAGACGGGGAAAATCTGCCCCATCTGCTGCTCGATCCCCTTGCCGATGACGCCGACCAGTCCGTAGGTGATCGCGCACCCCACCGCCGCCCCGAAAAACGACACGAACAGCGCCTCGCCCCCGATGAGAGAAGCCAGGTGCACCGCCCTGAAGCCGAGCGTCTTGAGCACGCCGTACTCGGTGATCCTCTCCCGCGCGGCCATCGCCATCGTGTTGGCCATGATGAGCAGGATGATGCCGATCACGATCCAGGAGGCCACCTTGATGATGGTGATGATGGTGCCCATCATCGAGACGAAGGAGAGATTGAACTCCTTCTCCGTCTCGGTCAGCGTCGGCGAGGAGGAGTTCAGGAACAGGTCGTCGACCGTCTGGCTGACGCGCCCGGCGTCGCCCGGGCTGTTGATGCCCACCAGCCACCATCCCACCTGGGAGGCTCCGCGGAATTGCTGCAGACGCTCGTCGAGCAGCTTCCAATGGAAGAACATGTTGGTCTCGTCCGTGGTCCGATCCCTCCCGTGATAGATCCCCCGGATGATGAAGTCCCAGTCGCCGGAGAAAATCGTCCCGGTGATCGTGACACGGTCGCCGACTTTCCAGCCGAACCGGTCGGCCAGCTTGCGTCCCACGACGGCCGCCTGCTGCTCGCCGTCGTACGCGGCTCTCTCCTCGCGTGAGAGCATGAACTCGGGGTACAGGTCCATGTAGCCGTTGTCCACCGCGATCTGGCCGAAGAACTGTTTCGGGTCCTTGTAGTAGCCGCCGAACCAGATCCCGTATGACACCTGAGTGACGCCCGGCACCTGAAGGATCTTCTCGCGCTGCGCCAGCGGCAGGAAGTTGAACAACGAGACACGGTGTCGAGTGACGAGACGGTTGGGGCTGGAAGCCTCGGCGCCAACGTAATACGCGGTCAGGACGGTCTGCAGGAACCCGAAGGCGATGACACCCACCGCGATGCCGAGGATGGTCAGCAAGGTGCGCACGCGGTTGCGCACGGTGTTCTTGGCCACCAGCAGCAGGATCTGGAGCATCAGGTCAGCACTCCCTTGTCGAGGTTCCTGATGGTGTGGGCCTTGGCCGCGGCGCGCGGATCATGCGTCACCAGCACAATCGTCTTCTTGAACTCCTTGTTGAGCCGATCCAGCAGGACCAGGATCTCCTCGGCCGACTTCGCGTCGAGGTCGCCCGTGGGCTCGTCGGCCAGCAGCAGCGTCGGGTCGGTCACGACGGCGCGCGCGATGGCCACGCGCTGCTCCTGCCCGCCGGAGAGCTGGCGGGGGAAGTGCAGCATCCGGTCGGCCAGCCCCACGATCTCCAGGGCCGTGCGGACGTGCTTGGCGCGATCCTTCTTGGACAACTTCGTCAGGGTGAGCGGCAGCTCCACGTTCTGGTAGGCGGTCAGCACCGGGATCAGGTGATAGAACTGGAATATGAACCCGACGTGCCGCGCCCGCCAACGCGCGAGAGCGCTCTCGTTGAGCCTGGTGATGTCGGTGCCGGCCACGGAGATGCTGCCCCTCGTGGGCCGATCGATGCCGGCTATCAGGTTCAGGAGCGTCGTCTTGCCGGAGCCGGACGGCCCCATGAGGGCCATGAAGTCCGCCTCGTTCACCGTGAGATCGATCCCGTCCAGCACCGGGATCTTGAGGCTGTCCCTGTAGTAATGCTTGGTGACCCCTTGGACTGTCACAACGCTCATCTGGTGGAGCCCCCCTTGTCCTGAGCCGACCTGGCCCACGCGAGGATGTTTTCCCGCACGTACGCCAACGGGATGGTGCCGGTTTCGAGGACCTTCTCGTGGAAAGCCTTCAGGTCGAAGCGGCTGCCCTGGATCTTCTCCACGTCGAGTCTCAAGTCAAGGATCGACTGCTTGCCGAGATAGTACGTGATCGCCTGCGTGGGCCACTTGGAATAACGCAGGAGGGCGCGTGAAGCGGTCTCACACGACGCGCGGGCCTCAGGGTCGGTCAGACTCCGGGCGCAAGCTCCGGGCAGGAAGTCCACGTTCTCGGTGTAGTAGTCCAAGGCCTCGTCGAAGCTCATGCGGCCGGTGTGGATGCCCGTGTCGATCCTCACGCGCGCGTCGCGCAGAAGCTGGCCTTGGAGCTGGTAGACCCGCTCGGCCGGAGTGTAGGCGCCATCGGGCGCGCCGGGCCGCGGCTCGGCCATGAGCTGCTCGGCGTACAGCCCCCAGCCCTCCGTCATCATGCTGTCCACCCACATCGAGGAGGAGTCCTCCACCGCCCCGGGAGTCAGCCATCGCACCTTGCCGATGCGGCCGATCCGCGAGCGCAGGAACTGGTAATGCCAGTCGTGGCCGGGGAACCCTTCGTGCGCGCACAGGTCCGCCATGCTGGCCTTGTTGTTCTCGCGCAGGTGCGCCTCGTCGTCGCCCGTGGGAGAGACGTAGAACCGCCCCACGCCCGACTTCTTGAAGGGCGGCGCCGGATAGTAGGCGGCTCCATCGATGCTCTGCTGCAGGACGGGCGGTGTGGGGGTCACCTCCAGGTTGTACTGCTTCGGGATGTCGAACAGACCGTGCCTGCGGCCGTACTCCACCAGCTCGAAGGAGCGCTTCCTGTACCAGTCGATCATCTGCGCGTCGCTGGAGGGGTGCTCCTCGCCCAGACGGCTCAGGACCTGGCGCGTGGAGGAGTGATTCTGCTGGGGGCCGCCCCACTCGAGGCTCCAACCCTTCTCTTCGGCTACCCGGCGGGCCACTTCCATCAGGAGACGCTGCGTCTCGGCGACGACCCCGGCGGACGTCCCGTAGAGGTCGGATGCGGTGCGGCCCTGCCTCAGGTTGTTGGCGAGCGCCCAGTTGTATTCTTCCTCGCCGAAGGCGAAGCGGTCACGGCGGTAATCCTTTTTCAGTGGAGGATCGTCGCCTCCGGGCTCGAAGAACACCTCCAGGATGAACCGGCGGAAGTCTCGCTCGCCTCGCGCCGCGGCGGCGCCGGCCGAGGAGAGGTCGGTCAGCAGGCCGGCCGCCCAGGGCGAGCCCTCGGTGTAGCGCCGCGCCAGGTCGGGGAGGGTCGTCTCGAAGTACTCCGCGTTGGCAGCGCTGGTCTTGAGCCCGTCCTGCTTCAGCATCCGTGGATCGGGGACGTCGTCGGCGGTGATCCCGACGCGCAGATTGGTTTCGGCGATCTTCAGGTAGGCGGGCACGCGCGAGACGCGCTCCACCACGCGGCGCCATTCCTGCTGCGTGCCGTACCTCCCGTCTCCTTGATCGGACATCCCCTGGATTTGCCAATCGATCCCACGGAACGGCTCGGTCACGTAGGTGTCGAGGCAGCGGCGCTGGTGGTTGCGCGCCGCCGTCTGGCGCAGCATGAACTTGATCTGTGCCTTCATGACGGCGGCGTCCACCGACTCGTCCGTGGTGAGGCTGCCGGCGGGGATGGCCTCGAGCTGCGACAGGATGCCCGTGTAGAAACGCTGCTCCTCCCCGAGCGCCGTGACCGAGTAGTCGCGCAGAGCGCCGGCGGTGGCCGCCAGCTCGGGCGCGTAGGCGTCGCCGCCCAGATAGGTTGCCGCGACCGGGTTCCGCTTGAGGAACTCGACGAAGTAGCGGTGCTCGACCTCCTTGAAGGAAGCGGCTGGGACGTTCACGAGGGCTCCGATGATTGCGGCGGCGATGCAGAGCGGGCCGCGTATGAGGATTGCGATGTCGCACCTCCATTGATGTCGGTTGAGGCGGTTACTCTACCCCGACCTGTGCCGGTGTTCAAGAACCCATGTTCAGCCCGGGCCGGAGCGCTGCGTCGCGAAATGGAGGTCTTGCGCGCCCCCTCGATGGAGGGGTAGCCTGAGGACCCATTCATGGGGGCGAGAGGGGAGGCATAGATGAGGGGCATGATGCACAGCGGGGCGGTGATCCTGGTTTCCGTCGTGATGCTGGCGGGTCCGGAGTCGCTCGTGAGTGGCGCGGCCGAGGCGATCGTGGTGCGGGCGGGGGCGCTCATCGATTGCAGGGACGGCCAGGTGGGGCCCGCGGTGAAGGACGCCGTCATCGTCATCGAAGGGGAGCGGATCAAGGACGCCGGCGCGGCCGGGAACGTGACGGAACCCTCCTCGGCGAGGAGGATCGACCTCTCGCGATACACCGTTATGCCCGGGCTGGTCGACGCGCACACGCACATCCTCCTGCAGGGGGACGTGACCCAGAAGGAGTACGAAGATCAGATCCTGCGCGAGTCGGCCAACCTGCGCACCATCAGGGCCACGGTGTCGGCGCGCATCGCCCTGGTGAACGGCTTCACCACGTTGCGGGACCTCGAGACGGAGGGGGCCGGCTACGCCGACGTGGCGGTCAAGCAGGCGATCGAGAGGGGCTACATCGAAGGACCGCGCCTCGTCGTCTCCACGCGGGCGCTCGCGGTCACCGGCTCGTATCCCCTTCTCGGGTTTCCTCCCGAAGTGACGGTGCCCGAGGGAGTCCAGATCGTGGATGGGCCGGACGAGGCCCGCCGCGCCGTGCGCGAGCAGCTCAAACTCGGCGCCGACTGGATCAAGGTGTACGCGGACCGCGGCTACTACATCGCCGGTGACGGCATGCTCGACAGCATTCCGAACTTCACTCTCGAGGAGATGTCGGCGATCGTGGATGAAGCGCACCGGCAGCGCCACAAGGTGGCCGCCCATGCGATGACGCGCTCTGGGCTGCGCATCGCCCTGCAGGCGGGCGTGGACTCCATCGAGCACGGCGTGGGTCTGGATGACGAGTCGATCCGCGCGATGGCCGCACGGGGGGTCTACTACGTCCCCACGTTGAGCGTGACCGAGTTCGTGGCCCCCGGGCGCGCCGCCGAGGGGCGGGCCATCTGGGCCGAGGTCCCCAAGTTCCACCACGCCGGATTCCGCAAGGCATTGGCCGCTGGCGTGAAAATCGTCTTGGGCACCGACGTGGGGGGCTTCCCTTGGACCGAGAAGCAGGCGAAGGAGTTCTCGTACATGGTGGCCGATGGCATGAGCCCGGCGCGGGCGATCGCGTCGGCCACGACGACGGCCGCGGAAATGCTCGGCATGCGCGGGGAAATCGGAGTGGTGGCCCCGGGCGCCTACGCCGATCTGATCGCCGTGGCGGGCGACCCGCTCGCGGACGTCAAGGTGCTGCAGGACGTCCGCTTCGTGATGAAGGGCGGCAATGTGATCCGCGACACGCAATGAAACGATGCGCCGGTCATCGCCGCGCGGCGCGCCGAGCGACCCTCGTGATGCCCGCGACCCGCGCCACGCCGTCGCGGTAGGCACTCCAGAGCTCGAGGCTGCGCTCCAGCGCCTCGACGCAGAGCATGCGGTCGCCGGCGCTCCTCGCGTTCTCCAGCACGATGCGCCAGGCGGCGCGGCGGTGTCCCTGCTCGACTCGCGCGTGGGCTCGCTTCAAGGTCAGGAAGCGGGGGTCGAGTCCGTGAAAGCGGACGAGGGGGTTGTCGCGCAGCAGCGCGCGCTCGACGTCCTCGGGGACGGCGTGCCGGGGGCCGGTGTGAGAGATCTCGCGCCGGTCGTGGACGCTCCCTTCCACGAAGATGGTCACGACGGCCGCCCCCACGACCCACGGCAACTGAGTGGTGGCTTCGTCCAGCCAGTCACGATACTTCCGGCTCTCGGGCAGCAGCTTTACGCCGCGAAACTCCCGTTTCTGGAATGCCATCCCCTCCATCATGTAGAGGAACAGTTCGGGATGGGGGCCGGTGCCCGACAGACCGCCGGTCTCCTCTTCATACAGGTTCTCGGCAAGGTCGCGGCGCACGTCGGGAACGGGACATCGCGAATGGATGCGGCTGAGCAATACCGGGAAATCCCGCACGTAGACGCTGTATTCCTGCAGGAAGTGGACCTTGAGCTGGTCGAGGGTGGCGGTGGGCCCTCCGAAGATGGGCCAGGCCCAGTGGTCTTTGTGGTCCATGATTCTGAGAAGGGAGTCCTTCAGGTCAGCCATGTCGCCGAAGATATTCCCGGGACCCGTAAGGGTCAAGCCGGCAAGCGCTTACGGCAGGGAATCCGGCCGTGATGGTCTCGCCCCGGTCACGGGCCGGCGTGGGGCGGGTGCGGGGCGGCGTGACTCGAATCCTCACGTATCCATTGACATTTACAGGTCGGTGCAATAGACTAAGCCGTTGATTTTCAAAGGTATCGCGTTCGGGTCCGGGGCGGACGTGCGCGAAGGAGGCTGCTGTGCAGTTCAAGATCGGAGACAAGGTTGTTTACCCGAATCATGGCGTGGGCGTGATCGAGCAGATCATGACGGCTTCGAATTCGGGCATGGACAACACGTTCTACCGTCTCAGGATCCTGTCGAATGACAGTACTGTCCTTGTGCCGACCACCAACACCACTCAGGTCGGGCTCAGACAGGTTCTCTCGCGCAAGGACGTGGACAAGGTCTTCAAAGTCCTGAGGAGCAGCAAGATAGAAATCACCAACGACTGGAAGGGCAGGTTCCAGGAGAACTCGGACAAGATGAGAACGGGCGATATCTTCGAGGTCATCAGGGTCCTGAAGAATCTGAGCTACCTCAGCAAGAGCAAGAACCTCTCGTACCGCGAGAGGAAGATGCTCGACAAATCGAAGTACCTGATCGTGAGCGAGATCGCCGAGGTCTCCAACATGCCCGAGAACGAGATCGAAGCGAAGGTCGACAAGGCGGTTGCGGTCTGCATCAAGATCGCGGCCGAGCACTGACCGGACTTGCGGGCGCCGCGACGCCATCCTGAGGACTCGAGATCGAGGGCGGCCAGGAGGATTTTCCGGCCGCCCTTTTTCATGCTCGCCCGGGATCGATGAGCACTTCTGTCTTGTTGCTGATGCTCGCGGGGCTGCTGGTGCTTTCCGCGCTCATCGCCGCCTCGGAGACCTCCTTCTTCAGCCTGAGGCCGTGGCGAGTTGACCGCCTGAGACGCGAGCGGCCCCGCGCGGGCCGCATCGTCGCCGACGCGCTGAGAGATCCCAGGACCCTCCTGGTCAGCCTCATCATCGGCACCGAGCTGGTGAACATCAGCGCGTCGAACCTCGTCGCGATTCTCAGGCGTCGCTACGAAGCGCACCTGCCCCCTGAAGGTATCTCGCTCATCGCGGGCATGGCGGTCACATCAATCATGATCATCCTCGTCTGCGACCTGGTGCCCAAGTCGGTTGCCGTGACCTTCCCCGAGTCCGTGGCGCTCCTGCTGGCGAGGCCCCTGCGGCTCTTTCTGATGGCGGTCAGGCCGGTGGCCGCGCCCCTGGCACGGCTCTCCGCGCTGGTGACAGAGCCGGGCCGCGCGCGCCGGCAGGCAGGGCAGGGGCCGGCCCCTCTCAGCGAGGAGGACTTCATGACGCTCATTGACATCAGCCGCGGAGAAGGGATTCTCAAGGCGGGACAGACGGAGATGATCGAAGCCGCATTCAGGCTCGGCGATCTCCAGGTGCGTCAGGTCATGATGCCGCGGCCCGACATCATCGCGATCAGGGAGACGGCCACCATGGAGGAGGCGCTCGAACTGACCAGAAAAGGACGCCACTCGCGGATTCCCGTCTACAGGGAAAGCCTCGATGACATCACCGGCGTCCTTTACGCGAAGGATCTGCTCGCGCATCGATTCGGGCTGGCGCAGCCGTCCGGCGTGCGCGGCCTGATGAGACCGGCGGTGTTCGTCCCGGAAGTGATGCGCGCGCGCCAGCTCGTCGGGGAGCTGCAGAGCCGCCACGTGCACCTCGCGATTGTCGTGGACGAGTACGGCGGCACAGCCGGGGTGGTCACGATGGAGGACCTGCTCGAGGAGCTGGTGGGCGAGTTCGCGGACGAGTTCGAGCGGCCGATCCGCGTCTTCCGAAGGCTTCGTCGTGGAGCCTTCTGGGTGAGGGCCAGCATGGCCCTGCCCGAGTTCAGCCGTAAGGTGCGCGGCCGGATCAAGGACCCGGAGG
>JAWPNA010000493.1:0-11229 GCA_045402695.1 Acidobacteriota bacterium | reverse complement strand
GGGTCTGCTTGATCTTGCCATCGGGGCCGATCACGTACGTGATCCGCCGCGCGTACTCGGCGTCCGCCGTGTCGCAGGCCCCGTACGCCAGGCCGATCGCGCGGTCCACGTCGCACAGCAACGGGAACGGATACTGGAACTTCTCGGCGAACTTCCTGTTGGCTTCGACACCATCGAAGCTGACTCCCAGGATCTGGACTCCCTTGGCCTCGTACTCGGCGTGCAGGTCGCGGAACCCGCAACCTTCGACCGTTCAGCCAGGAGTGTCCGCCTTGGGGTAGAACCAGAGCACGACGTGACGGCCCCGGTGATCCGACAGCTTCACCGCGCGGCCCTTGTGGTCGTTCACGGCGAAATCAGGCGCCATCTCACCGACCTTCAGCATCTCCGACCTCCGCATGAGCTGGATGACCGACAAGATCCTGTTCCACATCTCTGGCGCTCCACGTTCGCTCGGCGCCGGACCATCTTACCTCATCCGATCGCCGCAGGCCGCGATATCCTGTGTACGCACCAATGGGGCGGAAGTTCGCACAATCGCAGGATGGGGGGCCTAAACTCCCGGCGATCTCGCCTGTCTACGTCTCCACGGGGACGGCCATGCGGGCTCGTGTGGGACTCTGGTCGGGGATCTGTCTCGGGCTCATTCTTCCGGCGGGAGGCGCTGGGTTCGCCCAGACGCCCCGCCCCACACGCGGCAGCGCGATCTCCGTCACGGCGGACGGGTCGAGGGTGTGGGTCGTCAGCCCCGACTCCGACTCGGTCACGGTGATGGAGACCACGGGCGACAGCGTGGTCGCGGAGATCCCGGTCGGCCGCGCGCCGGCGACCCTGGCCATCTCTCCGGACGGCGCCCGCGTATGGGTGGCCAACGGCGCCGGCAACGACCTCAGCGTGATCGACACGTCACTGTTGGCGGAGGTATCGCGCATCACGGTCGGGATGCAGCCGTTCGGCGTGGCGGTTTACCCGGCCGGCACGCGGCTGTACGTCGCCCACTCCAACACCGTCACGGTGATCGATCCCGCGACGCTGGCCGTCATCTCGGACATCCCGACGGCGCGCCGCCCGAGAGGGATCGCGGTCACCGCCGACGGCTCGCTGGGCAGCCAGCCGCTGATCGTTTCCTCGACCGGAGGCGAGGTCGGGCTTTCATGGGAGTCGATCGAGTCTGGCGGCCTGCCCGTCACCTACAACATCTATCGCGGCGGCCTCGCCAGTGAGTTCACAGGAAAGATCTACGACCACTCCTGTTTCATGAGCGGGCTGACCCAGACCTCGGTGAGCTTCGGCGCTGACTCAGGAGATCACTACTACCTGATCTCCGCCGTGGCGTCAGGTTTCGGTGAGGGGATTCTCGGCGCCGACAGCGCGGGGGCTGGCGATCCCCTACTCCGGCGCGTGTCCGTGACGTCAGACGACTCAGCGCGCCGGGCGTGGCACCAGAGAGGCCCGCATCTTGCCGAGCCAGCAGTTCAAAGGATGGTTGCGATCCATCCACGGGATGGGGGGGCTCTTGCGCCGCTCCACCCTGTTCATCTCGATCTTCAGGGCCCTGTTCCGGGGGGCCAGCCTCAGCCCGTGCTCGAAGGCGGCCAGGGCCTTGGTTGTCTTGTCCGCGAGCAGGTAGACTTTTCCCAGGTTGAGCTGGAGTTCCGCGTTGAAGAACTCCTGCTTCGCGGCCATCTCGCAGGCCTGGATCGCCTGGGGCGTGGCGCGATCCGCCAACGCCGTGCTGAGTCCGAAGTAGGAAAGAAAGATCATCCTGGGCTGGGCAGGGTTGCGATCGCGCTGGAGACGAATAGCCGACTCGAACAGGATCATCGCTTCCTTTGGCTTTCCATCCGACAGCGCGGCCTTGCCCTTCCTGAAGGCGTTTTCAGCAGGCGAGATAGGCATCTCGTGTCTCCTCCATTCCGATCACTGCCTCTGAACATATACGCAAGCCGCCCGCTTCGCGCCATCCCTTTCTGAAATGAATCGGCGGAGTGACGCTCCGTGGCGCTGCGAGTGTTACGTTCGTCGGCAGATTCGTCCGCGTTTTCTTGACCCGCGCTGCCGCGCGTGATAGGAAAGGGCCGCGCGCGGGGCGATGGGGGCGCTGGCCGCGCCCGCGCCGTGGGGGACCGGTGGCCGGTCGGAAGTGCGCGATCATCATCTTGATCTTGTCCTGCGGCAGCGCCATCGCGCGGTCTTCAGGCGACGACACCGGAAACGACCCCAACGCTCCCGCGCCCGATGCCCCTCCCGGCTTCGCATTGGGCGGGAAGCCAGCGCCGGCGGCGACACCTGGAGCCGATGACTTCATCCCGATCGAGGATCGTTGGCGGATCGGGTTTCCCGAATGGGATCGCTACGCCCACGGACGCAGGCGCGAGGCCCCCTACGTTCATGGGAAGTGGTACGACCCCTACCACCAGAACGTGTTGAAGGGCGACTACCCGATCCTCGGCAACGCCACCTTCCTGAACCTCACGCTGCTGGTTGACACACTCGCCGATCAGCGGCGGCTGCCCACGCCCAGCGGCGTCTCGGGAGCCGCCTCCGGCAACGAGGAGTTTTTCGGCGGCGATGACGAGTTCTCGATGACCTCCAACCTCGTCGTCTCGGCCGATCTCTTTCACGGAGCGGCGGCCTTCCGGCCCGTCGACTGGCGCGTGCGCGTCACGCCGGTGGCCAACGTCAACTATCTCAACGCGCAGGAGCGAGGCATCGTGAACATTGACGTACGCGAGGGAGACGAGCGCACCGACGGTCACGTCGGGCTGCAGGAAGGGTTCATCGAGGTGAAGCTGTTCGATGTCTCCCCCACCTACGACACCGTCTTCCTGCGCGCCGGCGTTCAGGGGTTCCTCTCGGACTTCCGCGGCTTCATCTTCGCCGACAACGAAACCGGCGTCAGGCTCTCGGGCAACTGGGCCTCGAACCGCTCGTCGTGGAACCTGGCCGGGTTCCGCATGATCGAGAAAAACACCAACTCGGGCCTCAACACGGGCGACTACGACGGCCGCCACCAGGAAGTGTTCATCGCCAACATCTACCGGCAGGACTTCATCTGGCCCGGATACACGGCCTCGCTCTCGCTGCACGTCAACAATGACCGGCCGGGGCTCCACTTCGACGACAACGGTTTTCTCGTGCGGCCGGCGGCGATCGGCACGCTGAGGCCGCACGACATCAGCGTGTCGTACCTTGGCTGGACGGGCTCCGGGCACATCGGCCGCGTCAATCTCACGCACGCGCTGTACCATGCGCGGGGAGACGACTCGGAGAATCCGATCGCGGGACGCGAGGTGGACGTGCGCGCGTGGATGGGAGCGCTCGAGCTGTCGGTGGACCGCGACTGGCTGCGCTGGCGCGGGCAGATCTTCTGGGCGTCGGGCGACGACGACCCGAGGGACAAGGATGCCGAGGGGTTTGATGCCATCTTCGACAACCCGCTGTTCGCCGGGTCCGGGGCGTCGTTCTGGGTGCGTCAGGGGATCGCACTGACCGGCACAAAGGTGAAGCTGGTGGGTGCGTCGAGCCTGCTGCCATCGCTGCGTTCCTCGAAGGACGAAGGGCAGGCCAACTTCGTCAACCCGGGGCTGGTGCTGGCGGGCGGCGGCGTGGACGCCGAGCTGACGCCCGCGCTGCGCGGCGCCCTCAACCTGAACGTGATGCGGTTCGACGACACGTCGTCCCTGGAGCTGCTCCTGTTCCAGTCGAAGATCCGCCGGTTCATCGGCGCCGATCTGGGGCTGAGCGTCCAGTGGCGCCCGTGGCTCAACAACAACGTCATCGTCTCGGGCACCGCCTCCACGCTGGTGACGGGATCAGGTTTCGAGGATATCTACGCGGGGCGCCGGCTCTTCTCCGTCACCACGGGCGTGACAGTGGTGTACTGACATGGACTCGTCAATGGCCCTTTTCGTCGTGTGGATGCTGGGGGGGATGCTGGGAGCGGATGGAGCGGCTTCCACCGGCGCCGCCGCCGGCGGGCTGGGTCTCTCCCGGCAGACCGCCGCGCAGGCGCAGGCCAAATCCATGGGGTGCGTCTCGTCGAAGTGTCACGCCGGCATCGAGCCGATGCACGAGAGCCCCGCCGTGCGTCTCGGGTGCGCCGACTGTCACGGCGGCGATCCCGATTCCCTCGAGAAGGACCGTGCCCACGTGCGGCCGCGCTACCCGGGAGCCTGGCCCACCTCGGCCAACCCGCCGCGCACCTACGCCCTGCTCAACAGCGAGGACCCCGCCTTCGTGCGCTTCGTCAACCCGGGTGATCTGCGGGCGGCGCCTATGGCCTGCGGGCCGGCGGGATGCCACGCCTCCGAGGTCTCGCGGGTGAGCCGGTCGATGATGACTACGGGCGCGATGCTGTGGGGCGCGGCGCTGTACAACAACGGCGCCTTTCCTCTGAAGGATTACCGCTTCGGCGAGTCGTACGCGCCCGATGGCACGCCGGCGAGGATCTACTCCGATCCGATGCCCACGCCCGAGGAGACAAAGACCAAGGGAGTTCTCCCCTTCCTCGATCCACTGCCGCGCTTCGAGATCACCCAGCCCGGCAACACGCTGAGAGTCTTCGAGCGCGGAGGGCGGTTCTCCCCCGAAGTGGGAGTGCCGCTCAAGGACGAGGAGCCCGGCCGCCCCGACCCGCGGTTGTCGGTGCGGGGTTTCGGCACCGCGCTGCGCACCGACCCGGTCTTTCTCGGCCTGCAGAAGACGCGGCTGCTGGATCCGATGCTGTCGTTTCTGGGGACCAACGACCACGCGGGCGACTACCGCTCCTCGGGATGCACCGCCTGCCACCTGGTGTACGCCAACAACCGCGATCCGTTCGACTCGGGCCCCTACGCCCGCTTTGGCAACCGAGGGCGATCCGCCACGGACGACCCGAGCATCCCGAAGGAGGAATCGGGCCACCCGATCCGGCACACGCTGACGCGCGCCATCCCGTCCAGCTCCTGCATGGTGTGCCACATGCACCAGGGAACAGCCTTCGTCAATCCGTACGCCGGAACCACCTGGTGGGACCAGGAGACCGACGGCGAGCTGATGTACCCGGTCAAGGAAAAGCGCCTCACCCCCCGGGAGCGGCGCGCGCTGCTGGATTCCAGCCCGGAGGAAGCGGCGCTGAAAGGGAACTGGTCCGACCCGGAGTTCCTCGCCGAAGTGAGCGGGCTCAATCCGCGCCTGACGCGCACGCAGTTCGCCGACTACCACGGCCACGGATGGGTCTTCCGCAAGGTGTACAAGCAGGACCGCCGGGGCAACCTTCTCGACGCGCAGGACAAGGTCGTCCCTCATGACGCGCCCGACCGCTTCTCCCGGGCCGTGCATCTGAAAGACATCCACCTGGAGAAGGGCATGCACTGCGTGGACTGCCACTTCGAGCAGGACGCCCACGGCGACGGCCGCCTGTACGGCGAGACCCGCAACGCGATCGAGATCGACTGCACTGACTGTCATGGGACCATCCGGAATCGAGCCTCCCTGGTCACGTCGGGTCCGGCCTCGGGAGGCGGGCGCTCCCTGCTGGCCTACAGCACTCCGGCCGGCCGGCGGCGGTTCGTGGAGGTGGGAGGCCGGATCATCCAGCGCTCGATGGTGGACCCGAACCTCGAATGGGAGGTGGTGCAGGTGATCGACACGATCGACCCTGCCTCCCCGTTCTACAATGAGCGATCCCGCCTGGCCAAGACTATCCGGCGCGATGGATCGACGTGGGGTGATGTGTCCGCCGTAGATGAAGCCGGCGCCGGCGCGCTGGCCCATCGCAACGAGGCGATGACCTGCTACGCCTGCCACTCCTCGTGGGTGACCTCGTGCTTCGGGTGCCACGTCCCGATGAAGGCCAACGAGAAAACTCCGTTGCTGCACGATGACGGCCAGATCCTGCGCAACTGGACCTCGTACAATCCCCAGGTGCTTCGCGACGAGGTGTACATGCTGGGAGTGGACGGCACCGTCACGGGCCACCGCGTGGCGCCGGTGAGGTCGTCGTCCGCGGTGCTGGTGTCGAGCCAGAACCAGAACCGCGACTGGATCTACGCTCAGCAGCAGACGGTGTCGGCCGAGGGGTACTCGGGGCAGGTCTTCAACACCCACGTGCCGCACACGGTGCGCGCGAAGGAGACCAAGGGGTGCACCGACTGCCACGTCTCACGAGGGGGGGACAACAACGCCGTCATGGCTCAGCTCCTGGGGCTGGGCACCAACACGGTCAACTTCATGGGGCGGCGCGCCTGGGTCGCGTGCGGCGACGGCGGGATCGAGGGGGTCACCGTCACCGAGATCGAGGAGCCTCAGGCGGTCATCGGCTCGTACCTCCACTCGCTGGCCTACCCCGCCCGCTTCGCGGCGCACGAAAAGCGCGGCGGCCGCCTGACCGAGTCCCAGCACCATGACGCGCGCAACGCCGTCTCGATCGCGGCTCGCGGGGAGTATCTCTACACGGCGGACGGGCCCGGGGGGCTCATGGTGTACGACGTGGCCTCCATCGAGAACAAGAGCTTCTCGGAGAGGATCGTCACCTCTCCAGTGTCTCCGCTTGGACAGAACACGAGCGTCAAGACGCGATGGGCCACCGCGGTGGCCTCTCCCTCGACGCTGGCGGTCGACCCGGCCCGCGCGCGCCGGCCGGAAAACGAAGAGCAGCCGATTCACCCGATGTACGCCTACCTCTACGTCACCGACCGCTACGAGGGGCTGATCCTGGTGGGAGCGGCCACGTTGCTCGACGGCGATCCGCGCAATAACTTCCTCCAGCGCGCGGCCACCTTCAACCCGGACGGAGCGCTCGATGGGGCGGTGAACCTGGCCATCGCCGGCCACTACGTCTACGTGCTGTGCGACAGAGGACTGGTCGTGGTCTCGGTGGACGACCCGATGCAGCCTCGGATCGTCGCGGAGCTGGGGGCGCCGTTCCTGAACAAGCCGGCCGCGGTGGCCATACAGCACCGTTACGCATTCGTGGTGGATGCCGAAGGACTCAAGGTTCTGGACGTGACGAGGCTGGATTCTCCGGCCCCGGTGGCGGGCGCCTCCCTGCCCTTGGCCGGCGCGCGCGGCATCTACGTGGGGCGGACCTGGGCCTTCGTCGCCGCGGGCCGGCAGGGGCTGGCCGTCGTGGACGTGGAGAAGCCCGAGTCGCCGCGCCTCGATCAGATGTTCGACGCCGGAGGGCGGATGAACGACGTCAACGACGTGAAGGTGGCGATGACCAACGTGAGTCTGTTCGCCTACGTGGCCGACGGCGCCAACGGCCTGCGCGTGCTGCAGCTCACCTCCCCGAAGGAGACGCCGGGCAACTACGGCTTCGCGCCCCCTCTCTCGCCGCGGCTGATCGCCACCTATCACACGCACGGCCCCGCGCTGGCACTGTCGAAGGGGCTGGACCGGGACCGCTCGGTGGACGAGAGTGGACACCAGGTGGCGGTGTTCGGCAGGCGCGGCGCGCGTCCCTTCACCAAGCAGGAGATGGAGCGATTCTACCTGCGCGACGGTATCCTCTTCACGGTGACCGACCAGCCTGCAGTTCCGCCCCGCCCGTTCACCCTGGCGCCCGAGCCCCCGCCCGTTCCGGTGCCGATCATCACGCGCCCCGCGGGCCAGGCCGAAGGAGGCCGCTGAATGAAGGTGCGCTACTGGGGAGTCCGCGGATCGATTCCCGTCCCCGGTCCGTCCACGGCGCGATCGGGGGGGAACACGCCGTGCGTGTCGGTGGAGATCTCGGATGGGTCGATCATCGCGCTGGACGGAGGCACCGGCCTGCGCAACCTCGGAAAGCACTTGATGGCGCGAAAGGATGTCTTGTCGGGCCGGGGCCGCGCGACGCTGCTGTTCACCCACCGCCACTGGGACCATATCCAGGGGCTTCCCTTCTTCGAGCCGGCCTACGTCGAGGGCAACCTGTTCGATGTCCACTTTCCCGACGTCGGATCCTCCACGACGCCGCTCGACGACAACGTGGTGTCGCTGCTGCACAGCGCCGCTAACTTCCCCGTCCCTTACGAGCAGGTGAGATCGTCGTACCGGTTCCACGTGGCGAGGGCCGGGGAGGCCATTGCCGTGGGGACGGCTCGCGTCGTCCCCGTCCGGATGAACCACGCGGACGTCACGCTGGGCTACGTAATCCTCGAGCCGGACACCGGAGCAAGCCTGGCGTACCTGTGCGACACCGCGCCCTGGGACGGGCCTCTGCTGGGATCCGGCATGGCGGCCGAAGGGAGGGCCGCGGACGTCCGGCGCCGCTACCGCGATTTGGTCCTGGCGGCCGCGTCGGGCGCCGATCTGGTGATCCACGACACCTTCTTCGACGAGTCGGGCTACGAGCGGCGCAGGGACTGGGGCCACTCCACTCCGTCGCAGGCGCTGGCGCTGTGCCGCGACGCCGGCGCGAGGAGGCTGCACCTGTTTCACTTCAACCCCGATCTGGACGACGATGCGGTGGCGCGCCTCGAGGCGGAATCACGCGCCGCGGCGCGAGCGGGGGCCGGCGGCATCCAGGTGACGGCCGCCCGCGAGGGGCTCGAGGTCACGCTGCCGTAGGTGGCGGCTCGCTCCGGCCCACCGTCTGGAACTAAGCGACCTCACGGCAGGAACGAGTGTGTCTTCGTCTTCGGAAGACGCTTCACACGCTTGAAGAACTCCGTTTGGGTGATCTCGGTGGGCCATCGCATCCTTATCCGAAATTCGAACCGGTTATCCCCAACGAAATCCGCTTCGACGGCCCCTAGGCGGCTTAGGTAAGCAAGGTCACGCATGAGCGCCTTGCGTGGGTTTCCTAGTGACTTGTACTTGTCGGAAGTCCGTCGCTCCATCTCAGCGAGTTCCAGTTTGGTGTGGTCGAGGAGGAGTTTCAGGATGGCGATCTGCCGTTCGGCGATCACCCGTTTGTGTGGTGTCACCAATCGCGTGAAGAAATCGTACATCAAGCTACGGAAGACGTCCTTGGATACCTCGTGCTTGATTTCGCCGAGCAGCTGCCGGCCCTGACGTGCTATGCCGCCCAGGCCGAACGTGAGGAACGAAGTGAGGTCATGGTCGCCCGCGCGTGAGGCGTTGAGAGCAGTCAGATAGGCTGCCTTCTCCTCATTGTAGTAATTCGACATAGGAATGAGGCAGATGTTACCTACTCCAGCTCGCTGGAGCACCAGCGCCTCCAGGGCACGCGCCGTCCGTCCGTTGCCGTCCAGGAACGGATGCATCGCCGCAAGGTGATAGTGCGCCCCAAGAGCCTGGATGAGTGGATCGTGTTCGCGGAATTCATGTTGAATCGCAGCGGCCAACGCCTCGAAGGCTCGGTTGCACTCGTCTCCCCCTTCCGCTCCTCGATGTCGAGGCGTACCGAAATTGACATTCTCATCGCGTTGGCGAATCTGGCCGGGAGGACAGTGATCATCGTCGGCTCCACTCACGATTCGTCGATGGATCTCGCAGATCAGGTCTCTGTTAAGCGGAAGGTCGTCCCGCAGCTTGGTCATCCATCGATAGGCTTGGCTCGCTGCGTGAGCTTGTCTCTGTGCGCGGGTTTGAAGTTGTTCGGGGCTTTCCTTCAGAGCGTCATCGAGTTCACGATCGGTGAACTCCGCCCCCTCGATCCGCGATGTACCCGCCACCTCCCGCTTGAGTTGGATCTGTTGTAACGCCTCAACCCATGAGCGTTGGTAGGGCATCTGCTGGAGGGCAAGAACGACCGATTTGGCTTCCACCAGCTCAGTGGCCACGGCGAGCATGTCGTACTTGATCCAGTTTTTCGGCGTCTGGTAGTAGATCATGCGAATGGTCTCGGGCTAGAGAATTTCCCCGCCAACAGCCTGACAATATCACAGTAAACGCTTAGTTTCAAACATGTTACACATATTTGAGCAATATCGACCGCTACGTTTTTTCGACATTTTTTCCCATGTTTTTCCAAGTGCTCACGGCAGGGCGAACCGAGACGGCGCCAGCGGGTCATCCTCCGGAGGATGGTACCGGTGGCAGGTGATGCAGCTCGTGGGGGCGCCATCTCCTGGATGATGGCACGAGGCGCAGACCGCCTTGCCGGGCACCAGGACGTCCGCCGTCTCCTCGCTGGTCCCGGCCGAGGGATGGCAGGCGGCGCAGGCTAGCGCGCGATGCGCGCGGTGGGAGAACTCGGCGCCCGGCATCCAGGCGGCGGGCACCGCGGCCTTGTGGATCTCGGGAGGCTCGGGGTAGAGGGACCGGCCCGCGGGCGGAGGAGCCGCGGCGGAAAGGGCGGCGCCGTGACCGGGGCCGTGGCACAGCGCGCAGGTCTGGCGTTGCAGCACCGTCAGGGCGAGGCCCACGCGCTCCACGACGAACGCTCTGTCCGATCCAGCGGGTTGCGACAGTGGCGTGTAGGCCGCCGGCTCCAGCCTGGCCTTGCGCGATCGCTGTTCGGCGATGGCGCGCGCGACGGGATCGCTTTCCCAGGAGGCGGATGCCGCCGCGACCGCGCTGCCCGCGTACAGGGTCACGAGGTAGTCGCGCACCGCGTTGGGATCCCCGTGCGGCACGACGGTCCCCTCGGCAAAGCGCCCCTCGGTGTCGAACCCGAGCAGATGGCACGACCGGCAGTCTCTCTCGTACGTCACGGGGAGCATCCGCGCCCCCGCCTGATCGAGATGGTGGCATGAGGCGCATGCCAGCGTGACGGGGCCGCCGGCGCCGCGGATCCCCGGCTTGAGGTGCAGGCGGTGGTTGAGGAGCAGACGGCCTCCGTCTGTGCCCTTGGCCACCGCGTCGAACTCGGGATGAGCGGAGGGAAACGACGTGACATCTCTCGCGGTCGCCTCCGGCGGGCCCGTTCGCGTCGTGAGGGCCGCGTGGCACGCGGCGCAGTGCGTGTCATCCACCGCCGCCAACGATCCGCCGCGATGCTCGGCGTGACACGACGCGCACGTGGGGGAGCTCACCTGCGTCTTCTGATGCAGCGGTCCCGCATGGCAAGTCAGGCAGGCGCCGTCGGTGACAGCTCCCGCGCCGCCGCCCGATCCCGCAAGTGGGGCAGCGGTGGCGTCAGGGGACCTTCGCCCCTCGCCGTGACACGACCCGCAGTCGGACGCGAGAAGCGCGTGCGCCGCGGTCAGCTCCCCTCCCGCCCAGGCGAGCCGTCGAGACGGCATCAGCCACCACAGGGTGACGAGAGCGCAGATGGCCACCGCCGCCCACGAGGCGCGCGCCTTCCAGGCGCGCAGCGGATGCGGCCTGGTGAAGTAGTCGAGCTGAATCCGCTTGGCG
>JAWPNA010000154.1:0-14485 GCA_045402695.1 Acidobacteriota bacterium | reverse complement strand
ACGACGCTCTTCCGATCTCGCGTCGAGGATCGACACCGTTGTTTCGTCCGCCCGGGAGTGGGTGGGCGCACCGGTGACGTTGTGTCCCGACGGGTCGCCCCGCGATGTTGGGTTAATGTCTGATCCGGCTCCATTATACTTTGATCGTTTCTGAGTGCTGATGACAAACAGGCGCGGCAGGTTTGTTGGCCGATCCCATGACAAGACACCGGTGGCATGAATGAAGCGGCATGCAGATCCTTGCGAAGCTATCCGGATCGGAGGCGACCTCCGCTGGGAGGACCTTGACCGCGACGTCGCGCCCGAGGCGCGGGTCGCGCGCCTGGTAGACCTCTCCCATGCCCCCACTTCCGGCGGCGGAGACGATCTCATAGGGTCCCAGGAGGGAGCCGATCGTAAGCGGCATGGCCGCCAAGACTACCAGAACCGGCCCGCAGCCGCAGCAACCCGAGGCCGAGTGCGTGATAGAATCTCCCGCGGTTTGCTTCAATTCCCCATACATCGCCGCCGTGACGCACCTCGGGTACCGCGATGGAGAACCACCCGGGCAGCGGCGCGCCGGACGTCCGGAGGCTGCTCTTCGTTCGAGCGATGACCCACCACATGTGCAGCGACCTGATGCACGCCGATCGCACGATGGGAGGGCGGACGTGATCGGCACCCGCCTCGGCTCCTACGCGATCACCGCCAAGCTTGGCGAGGGGGGCATGGGAGAGGTGTATCGCGCGACCGACACCAAGCTCAGGCGCGAGGTCGCGATCAAGGTCCTGCCCGTGGCCTTCACCCAAGACACGGAGCGCCTCGCTCGATTTGAGCGCGAGGCGCAGCTTCTCGCCCAGCTTCATCATCCGAACATCTCTTCGATCTTCGGGCTCGAGGACGCCGGCGGCGTGCGCGCGCTGGTGATGGAGCTGGTCGAGGGCCCGACCCTGGCCGAGCGGCTGGAGAGCGGGCCTCTTCCTCTCGATGAATGCCTCTCCATGGCCCGGCAGATCGCCGAGGCGCTCGAAGAGGCCCACGAGAGGGGAATCGTCCACCGCGACCTGAAGCCCGCGAACGTGAAGTTGACGGCGGACGGCAAGGTCAAGGTCCTCGATTTCGGACTGGCGAAGGCGCTGGATCCCGGCGGCGCATCCACCTCTCCGGCTTCACAGCTCTCGCAATCGCCGACCCTCATGCACAGCGCCACGCGAATGGGGATGATCCTCGGCACCGCGGCGTACATGGCGCCCGAGCAGGCGGTGGGGGGCGCGGTGGACCGGCGCGCCGACATCTGGTCGTTCGGGGTCGTGCTCTTCGAGATGCTGACCGGCCGGCGCCTGTTCGAGGGAGAGACGGTCTCGCATGTCCTCGCGGCCGTGCTCAAGGACACGCCCGATTTCTCGGCGCTTCCGGCCGGGACCCCGGAGCGGATCGTGAATCTTCTGCGGCGCTGCCTGCGCAAGAAACCGCGCGAGCGGCTGCAGGCGATCGGCGACGCGCGGGTGGTGATCGAGGAAGTGCTGGCGGATCCGCATCGTGACGAACGCCACACGGCTGGTTCAGCTGCCGCTTCCCCGGCTGCGGTGCGAGCAGCGAGGCTCGCGTGGGTCGTGGCCGCGACCGGCCTCGCCGCCGCCGTGTTCTTCGCGACTCTGTGGCTCGGAGCCGGACGGGGCGATGCGCCATCGCATGTCCTCCATGCGGCGATCGTCGCGCCCGAGGGGATGGCGTTCGGCGACACCTTCGCGCTGTCGCCCGACGGGCGCCGGATCGTCTTCGAGGTCTTTGACCAGAAGACCGGTGCGCGTGCCCTCTGGCTGCGCGCGCTCGACCGGGGCGAGGCCACGCGGCTGGCACCGGCCGATGGGGGAGAGATGCCGTTCTGGTCCCCCGACGGGACCCACATCGGTTTCTTCGCCGAGGGCAAGCTCAAGCGGCTCGATCCGCAGGGCGGGCCGGCGCAGGCCATCTGCGACGCGCCGACGCCGCGCGGCGGCGCCTGGGGACCCGACGGCCGGATCGTCTTCACCGGCGCCTTCCGCACCGGCCTTTCCATCGTGTCCGCGGGCGGCGGCGAGCCGAAGCCGCTGACGACGCTCGACGCGTCACGCGGTGAGAAGAGCCATCGGTTCCCGGTCTTCCTTCCCGGCGGCAAGACGATTCTCTTCCTGGCGCAGACGGCGGAAGGCGGCGCCCGCAACGACGACAGCTCGATCGAAGCGCTCGACCTCTCGAGTGGGAAGCGTACCCGGCTGATCGCCGCGAACTCATCGCCGCTCTTCGCGCCCGGCGGACGGATCCTCTTCTGGCGCGACGGCACACTGCTCGCCCTGCGGTTCGACCCGAGCCGCCTGACGCTCGCGGGCGATCCGGCGCCCATCGCCTCCCCGGTCGCCTTCACCCAGAACGAGCAAGCGCTCGCCAGCGTCTCGAGCGAAGGCACGCTGGCCTACCGCGGAGGCACCCGCGGCACCTTCTCGTCTCTGGTCTGGCTGGATCGGAACGGCGTCGGCATGCAAGTGATTCGCGATCGCGAGCTGTTCTCCGATTTCGTCCTTTCGCACGATGGGAAGCGTCTCGCCTTCTCCTTGATCAGCGCCGGACAGGGGGCGACGGATCTGTGGATCCACGATCTCGTTCGGGGCTCGGCGAGCCGGCTGACCTTCGAGGAGGGAGGCGAACGCTATCCCGTCTGGTCGCGGGATGATCGTCTCGTCTATTACAGCAACGATCGCCGCAACGACGGCACGATCTTCCGGAGATCGTCCGACGGCACGGGCTCGGCCGAGGAGGTCGGGACGACGGAGCAGGGGATCTGGCCGCTGGCCGCCTCCGGCGACGGCCGATGGCTGGTGATCGGCGGCATCGGCGCAGAGTCGAGCCAGGATCTGTTCCGCTTTGATCTCGCCACGAAGCAGATCACGCCTCTTGTGACGACTCCGTTCCTCGATGAGGATCCGGCGCTGTCGCCGGATGACCGCCTGCTCGCCTACGCCTCCGAACAGTCGGGTCGCTGGGAGGTCTACGTTCAGGCGCTGGGCGGCGAGCGGGGCAGGTGGCAGATCTCGAGCGATGGCGGGCTGCGCCCGCGCTGGCGTGCCGACGGCCGCGAGCTCTTCTTCCTCGCCAGGCCCGACAGGGTGATGGTGGTCGAGGTCGAGCCCGGCGACGTGCCGCGCTTCTCGGCGCCTCGCGAGCTGTTCCGACATCCGATCGAGGATTTCGACGTCACGCCCGACGGCCAGCGTGTCGTCGGCCTGCGCCCCGCCGACAGCGACGTGAGCAAGCCTCTGACCCTCATCTCGAACTGGGCGCAGTCGATCCCGAACTGAACGAGACGACGGCCCTTGAGGGAAGTCCCGAGTCACCGGCACTGATCCTCGCGGCTTGACGGGCGGATCTCACCTGAGTACAATTCGCCACATAACGAAATGTAGAGGCATCCATGCGTGACCTCGAGGCGGCCCTCAAGGCCGCGGGGGACCCGACCCGGACCCGCATCCTGAAGCTGCTGGAGCCGGGTGAGCTGTGCGTCTGCCAGGTTCAGGCGGTCCTTGGACTCGCTCCCTCCACCGTGTCGAAGCACCTCGCGATCCTCAAAGCGGCTGGGTTGGTCGAAGATCGGCGCGAGGGGAAGTGGATCCACTACGGGCTTGCATCGGCGAGCCGGAACCGCCACGCGAGCCGTGTGCTGGCGCTGCTGCGCGGCCCGCTCGACCGCGAGCCGCGGATCGCGGCCGACCGCAAGAGGCTGAAGCAGGTCGCGCAGGTGCCGATGAGCGAGCTCTGCAATCTCCCGAAGCAGAGGCGATGAGAGCGCCGTCGTCGGGAAAGCGCCTCAGCTCCTTCGAGCGGTATCTGACCCTCTGGGTCGCGGCCTGCATGGTCGTCGGGGTCGCGATCGGCAAGCTCGCCCCGGGAGCCGTCGGCACGCTTCGGGGTCTCGAGTTCGGCGACGCGGGCCACATCAATGTCCCGATCGCCATCCTGATCTGGCTCATGATCTATCCGATGATGCTCAAGATCGACCTCGTCAGCCTGCTCGGCGTGCGGAAGCGCCCGGGAGGGCTTCTCATCACGCTCTTCGTCAACTGGGTCGTCAAGCCGTTCTCGATGGCGTTGCTGGGCTGGGTCTTCTTCAAGCACCTGTTCCTGCCCTGGATCGGCGCCGAGCTTGCCGATCAGTACGTCGCCGGGGTGATCATCCTGGCCGCGGCGCCCTGCACCGCCATGGTCTTCGTCTGGTCGTACCTCACCGACGGAGACCCTGCCTACACGCTCGTCCAGGTCTCGCTCAACGATCTGATCATGCTCGTGTTGTTCGCCCCGATCGTCGGGTTTCTCGTCGCGGGTGCGAGTGGGCTTCAGGTGCCCTTCGATGTCCTTCTGTGGAGCGTGGTGGCCTTCATCGTGATCCCGCTCGTCCTCGGGAGTCTGAGCCGCGCGGTCCTCATGCGCGCCAAGGGCCGAGCGTGGTTCGAGGATGCCTATCTGCCGTTTTTCCATCCCGTGACGACGGTGGCTCTCCTGGCCACCCTCGTTCTGATCTTCGCCTTTCAGGCCGACAACCTCACGGGCCGGTTCCTCCACGTCCTCCTGATAGCGGTCCCGATCCTCATCCAGGTCTACTTCAATGCCGGCCTCGTGTACGGACTGATGCGTTGGTTCAGGATCCCGCACGAGATCGCGGCTCCCGGCGCTCTGATCGGCGCGAGCAACTTCTTCGAGCTGGCCGTGGCGGTCGCCATCACCTTGTTCGGCGCGGGATCCGGAGCGGCGCTGGCCACGGTGGTCGGCGTCCTGGTGGAAGTCCCGGTCATGCTATCGGTCTGTGCCGCCTGCAACCGGACGCAGCACTGGTTCCCGCTGGCGGCTTCGGCGCGCGCTTGACCGATTCCCAGGGCGCTCACCTCAGCCCGCCTCCTCGAGAAAGCCATGGCCGCGCATCCAGTCGTCGTTGTAGATGGTGCTCAGATACCGGCTCCCCGAGTCGGGGAAAATGGTGACGATGCGCGCGGGCCGATCGATCTGGCCGATGAGCCTGCGGACCCCCCACAGCGCCGCCCCGCTGGAGCCCCCCGCGAGTATCGCCTCACGGCGCGCCAGCTCCCGCGCGGCTCGAAAGGCGTCGCCGTCGGTGACCTGGAACATGTCGTCGATCAGATCGAACTGGGGACAGCCGATGATCTCCTCGTCACCCAGCCCCTCCAGCAGATAGTGGCCCGGCTCGCCGGTTCCTCCCGCCTTGAAGTGCTCGTGGAAAACGGAGCCGACCGGGTCGATCGCGATGACCCTGATCCGGGAGTCGTGCTCCTTGAGGTATCGCGCGACGCCGCAGATCGTGCCTCCCGTGCCCATGCCAGCCACCAGGTAGTCAATCCTCCCCTCCATCTGCCGCCAGATCTCCGGGCCGGTGCCTCGGTAGTGGGCCTCGCTGTTGGCGCGGTTGTTGTGCTGATCGGTGAAGTAGGCGCGCGGCGTCTCGGCCACCACGCTCCTGGCCTTGCGGTTGTAGCTTTCCGGATGTTCCGGCGGCAGGGTGCCGTCCACGAGCACCAGGTCGACCCCCATCGCCCTCAGGCAGTCGAGCTTCTCCCGGCTCGTCTGCCGCCGCACCACCATCCGGCACCGCAGATCCTCGAGAACCGCCATCATCGCGAGCCCCATGGCGGTGTTGCCGGAGGAGTTCTCCACCACGGTGTCGCCGGCGCGCAAGGTACCTTCACGCAGCGCCTTCTCGATCATGAACCGGGCAATCCGATCCTTGATGCTTCCCATCGGGTTCATGAACTCGATCTTGGCGAAGGCTTCTCCCGCGAATCCATCAAGGGCGCGCCGCAGCCTGACCATCGGGGTCCAGCCGACGGCATCGGAGATCCGATCGTAGACGCGCAGCTCGTTCATCGGCGGGAGTATACCGCGGAGGCTGGCCTGGCCTCGCGGCCTCGCGGCTGGTAGTCTGTAACTCCGGCATGGAGGAGTTGAAATGACCAGATCACATCTGCTTGCCCTCCCCCTGTTGCTGGCGTTCCTGCCCGCGCCGGCCCTCGGCGAGACCAGTCCGACCAACGCCGAGCTCGCCGCCCAGGTGCGCGCCGCGGAGGCCGCTTTCGCGAAGTCGATGGCCGACCGCGACCACGCCGCCTTCGTGGCCCAGTTGTCTGACGAGGCTCTTTTCTTCAGCAGAGCGGGGGTACTGAGGGGCAAGGAAGCGGTGGCTGCTGGATGGAAACCGTATTACGAGGGGCCCAAGGCGCCTTTCTCCTGGGCACCGGAGCAGGTGGAGGTGATCGACTCGGGCACGCTGGCGCTCAGCTCCGGACCAGTGCGCGACCCGGAGGGAAAGCAGATCGGGGTGTTCAGCTCGATCTGGCGCCGCGAGTCGGATGGCCGATGGAGGGTCCTGTTCGACAAGGGATGCCCTCCGTGCGAGTGCCCGCCAAGGCCGTGAGCCGGCGAGGGGCGGAACTGTTGCGATCAGTGGACAACAGGGAGACGACGATGAAGCGCGGCGGCATCGCGGTGCTCGATTTCGGCGGCCAGTACGTCCATCTCATCGCCACGAAGGTGCGGGGACTCGGAGTATATGCCGAGATCCGCGAGCCGGACGACCCGGTGGAGACCTTCAGGAAGTACGACGGGATCATCCTCTCGGGGAGCCCCTCGCTGAGCGCGCGTGACGAGGACGGCGAGTGGAGCCGCGGCATCCTCGACCTGGGGATCCCGGTGCTCGGCTTCTGCTTCGGCCATCAGGAGATCGCCAAGCACGCGGGGGGCGCGGTCGAGCACACGCGCCGGGAGTACGGCGCGGCCACGCTGCACGTTGCGGGGCGTTCGCCGCTCTTTGCGGGGCTCTCCCCCGAGGAGACCGTCTGGATGAGCCACGGCGACACGGTGACGCGGCTCGGGGCGGGCTTCGAGGAGATCGGGTACTCCACGGGAGGAAACGATCGGTCCTGTGGGCATCGCAACGCGGCGATCGCCTGCGAGGCGCGCCGGCAGTACGGGCTGCAGTTCCACCCAGAGGTGGACGACACACCCTGCGGCCGCCGCATCCTCGAGAACTTCGTCGTGGGGATCTGCGGCGCTTCGCGCGATTGGACGGTGGGCGACCAGGTCGAGCAACGCGCCGCCGCTCTGAGCGCCGAGGTCGGCGACCGCGAGGTGCTGCTGCTGGTCTCGGGTGGAGTCGACTCGACGGTGGCCGCCAAGCTCTTCGAGCGGGGGCTGGGCGTGTCGCGCCTCAGGCTGCTGCACATCGACAACGGGCTGATGCGCAAGGACGAGAGCGCCCGCGTCGTGGCCAGGCTGAACGCGATGGGGCTGGGGCCCTGCCTGCGGCACGTGGATGCCTCAGCGGAATTCCTCGGAGCGCTGGAGGGCCTGACCGATCCCGAGGCGAAACGGCGCGCCATCGGCGACACCTTCATCAGGGTCTTTGAGCGCGAAGCGGCGCGGCTCGGTCTGGGCGAGATGTTGCTCGGGCAGGGGACGATCTATCCCGACACGATCGAGACAGGGGGCACCAAGCGCGCCGACGTCATCAAGACACATCACAACCGTGTGCCGGTCATACAAGAGATGATGCGGGCCGGCAAGGTGATCGAGCCGATCAAGGATCTCTACAAGGTCGAGGTGCGCGAGTTGGGGCGTGCCCTGGGCCTCGACTCGGAGAGCATCGATCGGCATCCGTTTCCCGGGCCGGGCCTTGGGATTCGCCTCGCGGCTGCGCGAGAGGTACCTGGCGACTACGACGAGCCCCGGCTGCGGGCCGACCTCGAAGAAGCCCTGCGGGAGACCGGCCTTCGGGGTCTGCCGCTTCCGGTGCGCTCGGTGGGTGTCAAGGCCGACCTGCGAAGCTACGAGCATCCGGTGCTGCTGGCGGGGGAGTTTCCAGGCTGGGGACGTCTCACCGAGATCGCCACTGGCCTTGCGAAGCGGGTGCACGGGATCAACCGCTGCCTGTTCGACCTGTCGGGCGGCGTCTGGCGGCAGGCGCGCCTCGTACCGGCCACCGTCACCCGGCGGCGCCTCGATCTGCTGCGCGAGATCGACGATGTGGTGATGCGCGCCCTGGAGCGGCACGGACTGATGCGGGAGGTGTGGCAGTGCCCGACCGTGCTGGTGCCCATCAGCCTCGATGGCCGGGGACAGGAGATGGTTGTGATCCGACCTGTGCACTCGGAGCGCGCGATGACCGCCCGGCCGGCCTGGATCGGCGAGGCGTGCGCCGCCGAGATCACGCGTGCCGCCCTTACCCATGATCCGGTGTGCGCCGTCGCGATCGACGCCACGTCAAAGCCGCCGGCCACCATCGAATGGGAGTGAAAGGATCGCGCCTTGGAGTTGGTGGCGACACTTCCGGTAGCGGTGGGCGCTCAGAGGCTCCGGCGCGCCGGAATCCAGGTGCAGGGCACGCCTTCGACTGCGCGGCGCCGCGGCTCGACAGGTTGCTGGTGGTCCCGATTCTGCCCATTCCCGCCACACCGCCTTGGCCCGCCGTCGAGGGAGTCAACGGGGGACGAGCCGGCGGCGGAGCAGGCCTCGATCAGGCATGGATCGGCGTGAGTCCACGCCTGGAAGCGACTCCCGGACGCGGGTTCGACTCCCGCCGCCTCCACCACTCAACCCACTGAAAACACAGGGCGAAATCCTGGACACGGGAACTGTCCCGGCAGTCTCCAAGGAAAAGTGTGACCGCTCGCCGAAGATCGGCGACGACTTTCCACCGAACTCACTAATCGCGTTCGGCCGATACAGGCAGTCGAGGTGCATCTCATGATGCTGTGCTGAGTTCGGCCGGGGTCGGCCGCCCGATCTCATCGGCGATTCACCCCGAAGCGTGTTCGTGCCCGACAGACTGCTCCCGCACAATCATCGACTTGAACCTCACAGGAAGTTCAAGCTGCGCTTCTGGGTCCGGTAAGGTCTTTTCACGATTGTTGGAAGCGGAACGGGGCGCGAGATCGGGCAAAACGCCCTGGCGGGAAGGGTCCTGCACGAACGAGATGAGCGTGTAGCCGTCGTAGAGCGTCGAGCCCTCCCGCGTGCCGATCCAGACGAAGCCGTCGCGATCCTGGATGGGCGCCGTGATCACGTCGGATGGGGAGCCGGTCTCGGAACTGACGGGCTCGAAATGTACGACGCCGGCCCCCAGCGTCGACGGGAAGGCGACAAGGGAAAGGGTCAGGGTTACCGACCGCAGCGCACGAACCATGGGCGGCTATGTTATCACGGTCGATCCGGGCGGCAGAGCCGCTCCACGTCACGGGAATCACGCCTGCCTTGACACGTCTGATGGAGGAATCCAAGTTTGACCGGTCCCGGTTCCTCTTGCCGGGCAACACTTGCGAGGTCAAACATGAAAACAGCCGCATGCTTCGCGATCACACTGCTCTTGCTGGTCGCCTCACCCGTTCTCACGAGCGAGAAGGCCCAGCCCAACGTCGACAATCCGAGCAACTCCCTCGTGTTCGGCTATATCGACATGTCCGACGCACCGACAAAGGTGGACGGCGCCTGGCTGCAGCAGGTCTCAGCGCCCACCGACGCGTCGTACTGGAGCATGGGGGTCGAGAACGGCCTGTTCTACAACCCGTTCATCCAGCCGGGGACCTACCAGCTCTCCAAGTTCTCCGGCACCGGAGTCATGGCCGGCCCTCATGAGTATCAGTTCCCGAGGCAGGGCCGAAACGAGACCGCTGTGACGATCGACCGCCCCGGTCTCTACTTCCTGGGTTCCTTCAAGTACGTCACGGCCCAGAAGGGGGGCATGTTCAAGCAAGGCAAATTCTCGATCCAACCGACCGCAGAGCCGACGGAGGCCGAGCTGCTCCGCCGCATGCTTCAGGATGAGAGGAAGGTCGCGAAATCGAAGGAGTACAACGGACCGAAGAAGATCAAGATGAGCGAGACGAGCTGGGCCGACAGGATCCGTGCTCGGCTAGATGAGCTGGAGTAGTGCGCCGGTTCTGGATCCTGCTGGCTCTCGGCACCTCGTGTGTCGTCGCCCTCGCGGGACCCCGGAAACCGATTCGAAGTCTCGACGAGCTCACCGCGAACGAGACGATCGTCGTGGGTCGCGTAGAGCTGGTGCCGCCGCTACGCGAGCATGATCAGCGCTTGCGCGGCCCCATGTCTGGCAGGTTCGCCGACAAGATGCTTCTGATGGTCGATGCGGAGCGCAGGGAGCTGACTCAGGAACCGGGGCGGGGCGACTTCAAGGATCGGATCGACGCACACTTCGGCGAAGAGTTCGTCGTTCGCAGCGCTAACGAACCGTTTTTCATCACCGCGGGCATGGTGTATCTCAGCCTCGGCCATGGGTTGCCGGATCAGGCCTATTTCCCCGGCGGACTGCGGGCGGACATCAAGCCCGACGACCGGGCCGTCTACATCGGCACGATTCGATATCACCGGAACGAGTTCTTCGAGATCACCCGGACCGAGATCGTCGACGAGTATCAGCGCGTGAACGTCGAATTCAAGGACCGGTTCGGCGACACGTATCCCTTGCGCAAGGCGTTGCTGACGCCCGCACGCTGACGGGAGCAGAACCCGCCACGCGACGAAACACCCCATTCGCCGTGTGGGCGATTGATTCTAGAAAGCGATTTGCCCTGTCTGTGAGTTCGATTCCCCTGGAATCGCAGTTGGTCAGGTCCACGCTGCCGACCGTAGTCCCTTGAACATGTGCTGCTTCGTCCGGTTCCAGATCCACCAACGGATCAGCGGCTCATCACCAGCACACGGATGACGCCGGTTCCTTCACGCAGCGGCTCGAGCGCCTTGCCGATGACCGTTCCCTGTTTCGAGTTCTCGCCGGTCCGCATCGCGTGGCCCGCCAGCGACGAAGCCATCAGCAGATCGTTCGCCTCGATCGGAATCTCGGTGCGCATAGGGAGTTTAAGCTGCGCTTTTTGGTCCGGTGCAGGTGACCCGCGTTCCGGGATCAGCGCCGGAACCGTCGCTGCAACCGATAGTGTTCCCACGCGCCGACCAAGGCCATCACGAGAAGTATTCCGCCTCTCCACCACCACGACCGGACCTGAGACAGCAAGAACACGATGAACCCGAGATACACCGCGATCAGAACCGTCACGATCGCGCCTGTCCAGACGAGCACGCGCCTCGTCGGCACCTCCGCGTCCACCACCTCGTCGAAATCCATCCAGACGAACATCAACCCTCCGGCCGCCAGCTCCGCGAACAGGAGGGTAAAGAAGTGGCGCAGCCCCCGGACGCCCCGTTCCTGCAGCCATGCATCGCACTGGCCGGCCAGCGCCGGGTCGGACGTCATGCGGCGGACCGCCGCGACCTGGAGGATCGAACACGCGTTCAGGTCTCGCATCGGGCCTCCATTACCTAGTCCTCGCGGAAGAGAATCCGAGCTATCTCCTGGTCCGCATACCCTCGACCTCAATCCTACTTCAGCAGAACGAGTGATCTGGCAATGTTGTCCCGAGCCTTGCTCTCGTACTTGTGTCGGAACAACGAGGTGCTATAAAGAGTCGTTCGGGCCAGGAAGGATTTCAGAAGGGTGGACCGCTTCCTCCGAAAGAGCCAGGAGGGAACCCATTCGTATTCGCGCCGGATTAGCTCCTCGTATTCGGAAAACCGCCTCCAAGACTGGCCGAGAATGGCCAAATCAACGTCTACGAACACCTGCCCGTCAGGATCGGCCGGAAGCGCCCGATGCTTGCTCGCCAGAATCAGGTCCCCAGCGGTCCTGATCAAGTCAGGCGGAAGGGAAGCCCTCCGGCCCATCTCAAGATCAAGCTTCGCGCTTCGCTCCTCATTGTCGGTCGCTCGCGGGTTGTACACCGCATCGTGATACCAGAGGGCGAGATCCACGGCGTCAGGGTGAGACGCAAGGAGCCGTGCCGACTCAAACTCCTCCAGGCAGTGGTCGATGTGAGCCAGCGTATGGTAGGCACGATGGGGCTCGGCATACCGACGGCAAAGATCGGCATACTCCACGCTGGGATCTCCTTGGGCTCCGATCCGAGTCCAGAGCGTGTGCCAACGATCTTCATTTCTGTTTCGCATGAACGCCCCGCAAAATTCGCTCGAAGACAGGTGTGGGAGTGCATTGCTTGACGATCGCTTCCCATCCTGCAGTACCGATCAGGCTTTTCAACACCGGGATCTCACCTCCGCTATGGCCCGTGGCGGCATCAGGAATACGCTTGTGATCCCCGAGTTCAGATCGCCGTTGATGTTCCGCATGCTTCGGCGCATAGGAAGTTTGAGCTGCGCTTCTGGGTCCGGTAAGGTCCATTCTCGATTTGGCTGCGGCTGAGTCACAGATGACGGCCACGTGGTCGCGCTGGACCTCCATGATACGATGCAGGTGAGCGGGGTGCGACGCGCGACAAAGAGTCCGCGTCCGCCACGCGCCAGTCCGCGGGATCGCGAAGCACCGCGGCCAGTCGCGCCGCCTCGGCCTCGTTTAAACGGGCGGCCGGATTGTGGAAGTAATATTCGGGGCCGCGTACATGGACTTGGCCGCGGTTGACGTGCTGAACGAGTTTTGGGACAAGACGTACCATGGTACCTTCGCGACCCGCTCTCGGATGACTCTATGAAGATCGCAATCCCGGGAGGAACCGGCCAAGTCGGGACGCTGCTGGCGCGGTCATTCCAGAGGGACGGCCACGAGGTCACGGTACTGGGGCGGACGCCCAAGGCGGCGCCGTGGCGCGTGGTGGAGTGGGACCCCGCGAATCCGGCGGGATGGGCCCATCACCTCGACGGCGTCGACGTCGTCGTCAACCTGGCCGGGCGGTCGGTGAACTGCCGCTACACGCCACAGAACCGGAGGGAGATCACGCAGTCGCGGGTTGAGACGGTCGCTGCAGTGGGGCACGCAATCTCGATGGTCAACAAGCCGCCCGCGGTTTGGCTCCAAGCAAGCACGGCGACAATCTACGCGCATCGATACGACGCCGCCAACGACGAGTTCTCGGGAATCATCGGCGGGGGCGAGCCGAACGCTCCCGACACGTGGCGCTTCAGCATCGACGTCGTCAAGGCCTGGGAGAAGGCCCTCGACGAGGCGCCGGCCACCGAGACGCGGAAGGTAAAGCTTCGCTCCGCGATGATCATGAGCCCCGACAAGGGAGGGATCTTCGACACGCTCCTGACCCTCGTCCGCCGCGGCCTCGGCGGAACCTCCGGTGACGGCCGCCAGTACATCTCCTGGGTCCATGGGGACGACTTCACGCGCGCGCTCTATTTCCTGATCGAGTGGGACCTCGACGGCCCGGTCAACATCGCTTCGCCCAATCCGCTGCCCAACCGGGAGTTCATGGTCGACTTGCGCCGCGCCTGGGGAGCGCCGATCGGTCTGCCCGCGACGGAATGGATGCTCGAGCTGGGGGCGTTTTTCATGCGGACGGAATCGGAGCTGATCCTGAAGAGCCGGCGGGTCGTCCCGGCGCGCCTCCTACAGGCGGGGTTCACTTTCAAGTACCCGAACTGGCCGGAAGCAGCCGCAGAACTCTGCAGCCACAATCGGTACAAACCGCCTCCGATCGCCACCTGAATACCGAATCTTTCTTGGACCGGACCATCTTCCCAAGGAAAGGTGCTGAGACGACATGGAGAGAGAGCCGGGGTTCTTCGACCAGCTGGCGGAGGATGGGCGGCCGGCGTTGATGCTCTTCGCCGTCGGCCTGTTGGTTTCGGGGGCGTTCGCCGTATTTCTCTCGACGCGGCGCGAATTCTTGCCGCACGACGTCGCCTTTCTGGGGATGACGGCGAAGGAGCTGTGCGACCTGGCGGACTGCCGGGTCGTGAGATTCATGTTCCACGATCGGGTCGCCTTCGGCGGCTCTCTGATGGCCACGGCGGTTCTTTATCTATGGCTTGCAGCCGTTCCGCTTCGGAATGGAGAGAAGTGGGCGTGGTGGGCTTTCACGCTCAGCGGCATCCTGGGGTTCAGCAGCTTCGTCGCGTATCTGGGCTACGGCTATCTCGACACCTGGCACGGGGCCGCCACGCTTTCGCTGCTGCCGGTGTTCGTCGCTGGGCTCGCCTGGTCGCGACGCCTGGGGACGATTTCCTTGCCCGGATGGCTTCGCACACAGGAGGGGCGCGCCGCGCCGGCATTGCTTCGCGTCGGGCGCCGGGGGTTGATCGCGACGGGATTGGGGATGATGGCGGCCGGGACGGTGATCCTCTTTCTCGGCACGACCGAAGTCTTTGTGGCTGAGGATCTCGCCTACATGGGATTAACGCGCGACATGCTGCATCAGGCCAATCCCCGGCTGATCCCGCTCATCGCGCACGATCGCGCGGGCTTCGGAGGCGGTTTGACCACCACGGGACTGCTGGTCCTGTTCTCCGCCTGGTATTCGCGGCCGAGCCGATCGTTCCATCAGGCGATGGTGCTGGCGGGGATCTTGGGCTTCGGATGCGCCATCGGCGTGCACTACTTTGAAGGCTACACGAACCCCGTGCACTTGGCGCCGGCATTCGCGGGCGCCCTCCTGTTCGTGAT
>JAWPNA010000046.1:0-26306 GCA_045402695.1 Acidobacteriota bacterium | reverse complement strand
AGCGCGTCGGCCTCGATGCGGTGGCAGATCCGTACAGGATCTCCGGAGGCGGGCACGAAGTAGAACCAGCGGCGGGTGGCGATCTTGTCCGGGGGGAAGCGCAGGATCCTCAGGCTGATCGGGTCGATCCCCCGGAAGTCGTAGAAGAGCCAACCTCCAAGGCGCTGCGCGGCCAGCGCCTTCTGGATCGCGGCGACGTCCGGTGAGGCAGACGGGCTAGCTGTCAAGAAACACCATCTCGCGCAAGGATGACTTCAGGACGTAGATGCGCAGGTTGTTGTCGGCCGGGTCGGTGGGAAAGAAGAAGAAGCCCGGATCCTCTTCGCCGAACGACTCGGCGTACCCCCACAGCCGCTCGCCGTCCTGAAACTGGATCGCGACCTTGCGGCCGTCCGCCATCACCTTCGCGAACCGCTCCTCGTCAATGTCCCCGACCTCGTCTTTCGGCCGGGGGTGGTTCGGGTTCCCCTCGAAGGTCCGCACATGGAACACCGCCTTCAGCTCGTCGAGGAACACGGCCACCGGGCCGCCGCTGCCGGTGTATGGGTTGAGCGTGAAGGAGTCTCGCGTGGGGGAGAAGTCCCGCGTGTGGCCCTTGACCACGCGGCCATCCTTGAAGTGTGCTACGACCTTGTCCTCGAAGAAGATCTCGCCAGCGAATCCGATGATCCCCATGCTCTTCACCGTCGGCGTTTATTGCGGACTCGCCAGGGGCGGAGAAGGTCGTTGGTGTATACTCCGCCGGCTGTTTAAAGCTGCCCTGACCGGCGTATTCTATCCGACCCCGACCCCTTGTCAACAGAATCGAGAATCCCCTCACCTCCGCCCAGGCCCTCGACGCTAAAGACCAGCGGCGCCGCCGCCGCGCGCTGGCGCATCTGGCCCGTGGGCCTTCGATCGCTGCGCCACCGCAACTACAGGCTCTTTTTCTCCGGGCAGCTCATCTCCGTGGTGGGGACCTGGATGCAGAGCACCGCCCAGGCCTGGCTGGTCTACCGGCTCACAGGCTCGGCGCTGCTGCTTGGCCTGATCGGCTTCGCCGACAGAGGACCCGTGCTGCTGTTGGGCCTCGCTGGCGGGCTGGTGGCGGATCGCTTCAACCGGCACCGGGTGGTCATCGTCACGCAGGCCCTTGCTTTGCTGCAGGCTCTTGCGCTGGGCATGCTCGTGGTCTCCGGAAGGACCCATGTCTGGGAGATTTTCGCCCTGGCCACCGTGCATGGGATCATCGACGCGTTCGACGTCCCCGCACGCCAGTCGTTCATCGCTTCCATGGTGGAGCAGGACGATCTGCCCAATGCCCTTGCCCTCAACTCCACGGTGTACAACGCCGCCCGTGTCGTGGGTCCGGCGATCGCCGGACTGGTGGTGGCCACGGTGGGGGAGGGGACCTGCTTTCTCATCAACGCGGCCTCCTACTGCGCGGTGATTGCCTGCTTGCTGAGGATGCGCCTGCCGGTGCGGCCCGTCCGCGCCGGCATCATCTCCACGCGCGGCTATCTTTACGAGGGGATCCGGTTCGCGGGCGGAAGCCCGCCGATCCGTTCACTCCTGCTCCTGCTGGGCCTCATCAGCGTCTGCGGCATGCCCTACTTCGTCCTGATGCCGATCTTCGCCGGCGACATCCTTCATGGTGGCGCGAGAGGGCTCGGCACGTTGATGGGAGCCACGGGCGTGGGCGCCTGCGTGGGGGCGGCGGTGCTGGCGCAGAGAAAGTCGGTGGTGGGCCTCGGCCGGGTCGTCGCGGCCGGGGGGATCGTGTTCGGTCTGTCGCTGGTCGCCTTCTCGCTCTCCGTCAGCTTCGCGCTGTCCACTGGGGTCCTGGTGGTGGTCGGGTACGCCATGATCACCGAGGCCGCGGCCACCAACCTCCTGCTTCAGTCGCTCTGCCCCGACTCGCTGCGGGGCCGCATCATGAGCCTCTACACCATCATGTTCGTCGGGATGCAGCCGATCGGCAGCCTCCTGGCCGGCGCTCTGGCCGAGCGCGCGGGCGCCCCCGCCACCGTGGCTCTCGGGGCGACTTTCTGCGCGGCGGGCGGGCTCGTCTTCGCGTTCCGCATCCCCCACATGCGACGATTCATGAGATACCCGATCCCCGAGACGCCGCTGCCGGGGCGCCGCGACCTGTCGCCATGACGGGCCCTCTTTGCCTCTCGCAGGTTTCGTTGACACTGCCGATGTCGGGGTTTAGACTCGCGCGGCGGGAAGGAAACAGGATGACGGACCGGATCATCGTCGGGGGCATCAAGTTCCACGCGTACCACGGCCTCACGCGGCTCGAGCGCGAGGTCGGCGTGCGTTGCTCCATCGACGTGGAGATGGCCGCAGACCTGTCGCCCGCCATCGCGAGCGACCGTCTCGCCGACACCATCGACTACCGCGAGGTCCACCGGCTCGTCCTGGAAATCGGTCAGGATCGCAACTCTTTTCATCTGATCGAAAGCGTCGCGGGACGGATCGCGGAGGAGATTCTCGCGCGATTCTCCATCGAGGAAGTGACGGTGCGGGTGCGCAAGGAGACCCCCATCATTGACGGCATCGTGGACTACATCGGTGTGGAGGTGACACGCAAGCGCGCCGCGGGCCCGCGCGGCTCCCGCAAGCACGGGCGCTCCGTCTCCGTCAGGAAGCGGTGAGGATGCCGGCGAGCTGCGACAGATCGCGGATCCCTTCCCCCGTCTTGCCGGCCCGGTCCAGCAGGAGCGCAGCTAAGCCCACCGCGCGCGCGCCAAGGACATCATCCGGTCTGCTGTCTCCGACCATCAGGATCTCCTCCGGAGGAAGCCCCATGCGGCGCGCGGCCAGGTCGTAGATGGCGGGATCCGGCTTCAGCAGTCCGCAATCACAGGAGAGACACATGTCGTCCAGCAGCAGGTCGAGACCTTCTCGCCGGATGAAGTCGAGATCGAAGGACTGCGTGTTGGAAAGAAGACCCAGTTTGTAGCCGCGCCGTCCCCCGCGAGCCAGCCGCAAGGATGAGAGGGCCGGCAGCACGTCGGGGAAGAGGCGGTTCCTGATGTTCGCCTCACCCCAGAGCAGGACCAGATCGCGGCGCGCTCCGCGCTCTGCGATCTGCCTGCCGGTGAGGGTTGTGATCGACTCGATCGCCTCGGTGATACCGGTCATGCGGCGCGCCATCATGGCGCGCTCGATGATCCTGCGCCAGCCCGGCTCGTCCGCAAGGCCGAAGGCCGAGGCCAGCGCCTCGATGGGGTGAGGCCGAAAATCGGTGAAGGCGAGGGTATTCCACAGGTCGAAGCAGATGCCGCGTACCGGCTCGAAGGCTCCCATGCCGTGCAATCTTACCCTCAAGGTTCTTGCGGCGCTGTGCTCGACGGCGCTGCTGGAAGGTCAGGCCCCGGCCGTCTCGGCTGCACCGTCTTCACTTTCCGCACCATCTTCACCGTCTTCCTCGGGAGCCGAGACGGCCGCGCGCACGCGCCTGGGGCCGCTGGGCGACAGGCCGCGCAGCGGCGGCATCGTCTCGCTGCGCCTCAAGGCACCCACGGTGCGCATCGGTCTCGCGGGCGACGGTCGGACCGTCACGTTGGAGTCATCCGGCGGGCTCTACATCGTGGACCGCGACAGTGGACGCGATGTGTGGAAGCACCTGCACAAGGGGGTGGTCCGTGTGGTGCTGCAGCGGGGTGTCGCCCCGGAGCCCCCCGCAGAGTTTCAGGTCCAGGTGGCATCGCTCATCAGTGAGGAAGAGGCCGAGGCGCTCAAGAGCCGTCTCGAGGCCGACACGGGTGAGGTCGTGACCGTCACCCGGAATCCCGACCGCAACGCGTGGCGCGTGCGCGTGGGCCGGCGAGCCTCCCGCGAGGAGATCAGGCAAGTCGAAGATAAGCTGCGCGAGCTGGGGTTCTCCGAAATCTGGGTCGTGCAGGAGGCCGCCGCCAGAGGCAAGGAGCCGAGGCTGCGGCTCGTGGACGAAGAGTACAACGACATGCCGACCGCGGCGAAGGCCCTGCTGGTGCTGCCTGCGGCGGAGGGCCGGCCCGTGAAGGTGGCCGACCAGCCTTACCGAGGCGTGGTGGAGGTGCTCCTGACTCGCGGGAGGCAGCTCAAGGCGGTCAATGTCCTGAACAGGGAGGACTACCTCAAGGGTGTCGTGCCGAAGGAGCTGGGGCCGGGCATCTATCCCGAGCTGGAGGCGCTGAAGGCCCAGGCGGTGGCGGCGCGCACTTACACCGAGTCCAACCGCGGCCAGTTCGTCGAGGACGGGTTCGATATCTGCGACAGCGCGCGGTGCCAGGTCTACGGCGGCATGTCGGCCGAGCATCCACTGTCCGACTTCGCCGTCGAGCAGACCTCGGGAGTCATCGCGACCTTCGAGGGCAAACCGATCAACGCGCTGTACACATCCACGTGCGGAGGGCACACGGAGGATCTCAAGAACGTCTTTCGCGAGATGACGGGGACGTACCTCAAGGGCGTGCCCTGCTATGCCGATGAAGAGGCGCTTCTCGCGGCGCGCCGCGCGGTGCGGGGTGCGTGGGATGGCATCTCCGTCGTGATGCCGGGAGGCGGGCGCCTCGATGAGCCGCTGGCCGGGCTTGAAGTGCTCGGCGTGCTGAGCCCGGACGAGACGCGCGCCGACCAGATGGCGGCCGCTCTCGACGCGCGCCAGACGGGAGAGTGGACGCGACGGTCCTTGAAGGCCGCGGGAAAGAGACCTCCCCCCACGTTCGCGCCGGATCGCCAGATCCTGGACGTCGCCACCCTGGGGGAGTACCTCGTGGAGGCGTTCGGGTGGAACGAGCGGGTTACGCAGCTCCTCTCACCGGCCGATCTCCCCGCGCTGCTGGGCCCAGAGGCGCTCCTGAGCACACAGGAGCGGTCGCGCGCCGCTCTCGCCTATGCCGTGAAGGAGGAGATCATTCCCCCCATGCGCCCGGCCGCATCAGGCGGCTCGGGTCCCGACGACCCGGCGACGCGCGCCCTGCTGGCGCGCGGCCTCTACAAGATGATCGCCCGCTACGAAGCCACGGGCATGCAGGCGGGTCGTTATCGAGGCTCACGCGGAGACACGGTGGGTCTGCAATCGGAGGGGACCCTGACCTTCTATCCGCTCGCGGCGCGCCTGCACCTGCTGGTCAAGGATCAGGCCGACACCTACGCCGTGGCCGACCGGCTCCTTCAAGGCGGTGACGCTCTGGAATACCATGTCTCCTCCTCGGGCGCCATCGACTGCCTCGCGTTCAAATCCAACCAGCGCGGCGCCTCAGACGATCGGTTCTCCAACCTTTACGCATGGGAGGTGCGCGTCCCCCGGTCGGAGCTGGCGAGCCGGATCAGGTCCCGGGCCTCCGTGGGCGACCTTGTCGATATCATCCCTGGCAGCAGAGGTGTGTCGGGGCGGATCGTGGATCTCGCCGTTGTGGGCAGCGCCGGGCGCTTCACGTTCCACGGCTTCAGCATCGAGAGTCTGCTGGGGCTGCGCGAGACGCTCTTCATGGTCGATCGGCAGTACGGGGATGACGGCAAGGTGGAGACCTTCATCTTCGCCGGCAAGGGGTGGGGCCACGGCGTCGGCATGTGCCAGGTCGGGGCCTACGGCATGGCTCTGCGGGGAAAGACATACGAGGAAATCCTTCATCATTACTATACAGGCGTGACGCTCGAACGGCGTTGACTTGCTCCTCCGGCCTCATTACCATGCCCCCGCTTCGAATGGGGGCCATATCTCAGGTGCAGACGAGAGTGCTCCGCGGCTCCATCGGTTCCCCCGCGATTACCGATCTCCTGCTGTCGCTTCGGGCTTCCGCCGAGACCGGACGCCTGCGTCTTGAGCGAGATGGGGTGGCGCGCGACCTCTACCTGAAGACCGGAGCGGTGATTGCCGCCGACTCCTCCGCCGAGACGGATTCGCTGGAGTGGCTGCTGTTCACCGCGGGCGTCATCACCGAGGATCGCCACGGCAAGGTGCGCGGTCTCATCAAGGGCGGCGAGCGCAGGGGCCGTGCTTTGGTGGAGTCCGGCTCGCTGTCACCCGTCTCGTTGTGCGAGTGGACGCGACGGCGGGTGAGGTTCCTGGCATCCGACGCGCTGAACTGGCGCACCGGAAGCTACGTGTTCGAGGATGGAGTCCTGCCGTCCCCAGGCTCGATCTCCGTCGATCTCGATCCGGTCGATATCCTTCTGCAGGCCATGAGGGAGGAAGCGCGCCCACCCACCGTGACGGCGGGCATGCCCGGCCCGGATCTCCGCCTCGAGGTGGTGGCGGCGGCGGCAACGGGCGCGGGCCGGCTCCTGGCGCACGAGGCGTACGTCCTTTCGCTGGTGGACGGAGTCCGCCGGGTGTCCGAGATCTGCTGTCTCAGCGAGATCGGCGAGACGGAGACCCTCAGGACGCTTTCCTTGCTCGTGCTCGCCGGGTGCGCGCGCGAGAGTGGCGCCGCCAACCCGCAGGCCGCCGCATCGCGCCTGGCCGATCCGACCGCGGCCCTGCCGATGGATCTGCCCGAGGGAGAAACGCCGGCCGATCTGCGGGCCATCATCCGCGCGTACAACGATCACTTCGTCCTCATGTACGGCCACATGATCAAAGAGGTCGGGCCGATTGCGGAGCAGCTCCTCGACAAGCACCTCCGGGACGTGAGGGAGGCGCGCGCGGCGATCCTGGGCCGTGTGCTGAGCGGCCGCGACGGCTCGCTCCCGGAGGATGCCCTGACCCGAAACGTGAACCTGATCAAGAATCAGAATCGCCGCGAGGCCCTGGTGGCTGCCCTGAACGACTACATGCTGGCGCTTATCTCTTCCGTGCGGCGCGTGCTCGGCCCGGCTCACGAGGAAGTTGTCATGCGCCGACTCAAGGAGCTCCGGTGCACGCGGACATGAGGCGGCCCGCCGCTAACACCACCCCGACCATTACGCCAGCCAGGCGACGCGCAGTCATGGCAGTCCAGCGAGCGCGGCTGGCGGGAGGAGCCCTGCTCGGTCTGGCGGTGCTGGGATTCTGGCTCGGCCGGATGTGGGAGATCTGGTAGCCTCTCCCGATGAACCGGCCCGGGGACCTTATCGTCATCTTCGGCCCCACGGCTACCGGCAAGAGCGAGCTGGCGTTTCACCTCGCGCGCCGCATCGGCGGCAGGGTGATCAACGCCGACTCGATACAGGTCTATCGCGGGCTGGACGCGGGCTCCTGCAAGCCACCCGAGCGAGCGCGCCGCGAAGTGCCTCACGAGATGATCGACGTCGCCGATCCCCGCGAGCCGTTCTCGGCCGGCAGGTTCGCGCGGGAAGCCACGCGGTGCATCGAGGCATGCAGCGCGGCGGGCGAAGTCCCGATCGTGGCTGGAGGCACGGGGCTCTATCTGAGGGCGTTGCTCCAGGGTATCGCGCCGATGCCCCCTCGCGACGAGGAACTGCGGAAACGCCTCTACGCCCGGGCGGGCGCCTCTTCGCCGGAGGCTATGCATGATGAGCTGCGGCGCCTCGATCCTGAGACGGCCCGGCGCCTGGGGCGGCGCGACCTTCACCGCGTCGTGAGAGCCCTGGAGGTGCTGGGCCTGACAGGAGTGCCGATGAGCCGGCACATCCAGGAAAACGCTTTCCGGCCCGACGCTTTGCCGGCCTTGAAGATCGGGCTGGCCATGGAGAGAAGCGCCCTGTATCGCCGGGTGAATGAGCGGGTCGAGAGGATTTTCCAGGCGGGGATCGTCGAGGAAGTGCGCGCACTGCTGGCAGCGGGAGTGTCTCCCGGATGCAACGCCTTCAAGGCACTCGGATACCGCGAGGTCCTGGGCCACCTGCGTTCCGAGACGGACCTGGAGCGTGCGATCGATCTGGTAAAACGCAATACCCGCCGCTATGCTCGACGCCAGATCACCTGGTTCCGGCGCGAGACCGGGACGCACTGGTTCCAGGTCGGGGAGGTGGGCGAGAGTCTCGAGGTGATCGCCCAACAGGTAGCCGGCATGCACGAGGCGCGCGCATCGGGAGGATAGGACAATGGACGAGGCGGGGCTCAACATCCAGAACGGCTTCTTCAACCAGGTGCGCAAGGACCGGACGCGGGTCACGATCATCCTCAACAACGGGCAGCGCATCTCGGGCCTGGTGAAATCGTTCGACAAGTTCACGCTGCTCCTGGAAACGCGCCAAGGGGAGCAGATGGTCTTCAAGCACGCAATCTCGACGATCTCCGTCTTCCATCCCGCCGAGGGGGCGGGCTCGACCGACAGGGGGCCGAGGGCCGCGGCCAAGGAAATCCCGGCGCCTCAGACAAAGGCGTTCGGCAACTTCATGGACCTTCAGGGAAAGAAGCCATGAAGCCGGCCCCCCGCGCAACCGTGGGTTTTTGCGCCCTGCTTGCTGCCGCGGGCGCCTGCTTCGCAGCGGAGCAGACGCTCGCACCCTACCGCGAAACGACGCCCGATGGGGGCTACGTGGACTGGTTTGAGGGGCGCGCCGGTGCGGTCGGCTCGGTGCGGGTGCTCTACGATCCCAGGAACAAAGTCTACGCGAGGAACCTGAAGCTGACATCCGAGGCGGACGGCCGCCCGCGCCTGCTTTCCGTGATCGGGAAGATCGCGATCGGCTCCGGCGTGCTGCTCGAGAATCGTACGGAGACCTTCAAGAGCGTCCAGCGGTTGATCGAAGCTCTTCATGCCGTCAGGACGTCCGCGGACAGGGTGCCGCTCTTCCAAGCGTTCATGGAGATTCCGCTGTGGGGCGACGGGGGACTGATGCAGGTGGTGTTTCCCGTCAAGGAGCCCTCGCCTGAACAGAAAGGCAGCGTGACGACGATGCGCGCGTCAATGTCCGGCAGGGACTTCGAAAATGATGTCGTGCCGGCCCTTGGCGACCAGAGCCCACCGGATGTCCCTGCCGGCCAGGTGACCGGGCTGGTGCTCGACGCGACGGGTATCGCCGACCTTCGGCCCGCGTTGTTGCCTCGGGTCATTGATGAGGGGGGGCGCGTCGTCTATGGAGCCGAAGCGGCGGACCCGGACCACGTCCGCGAGATCGGCTTGATCGTCTACGCCGTGCCGATCACATTGCCGGCAGCGGCGTGGGAGACGCCGCCGCGCCAAGGGTCCATCGAGATGAGAGTCAAGGCGATCTCGGCGGGAGGCGAGGGCAAGACGGATTTCGTCATTTCGATCTCCGACGCCGACCGCGTCCTGGCCGCCACCGAGGGAGCTTCCTTCCTTCGCGAGTGCCGGGTGGTGGCCTTGATGCCCCCGCCCCGGAGCGCGCCGCCCATCTCCGCCACGCGTCCTCCCGCACAACGACCGCCCGCCACGCAGCCCGCGCATCCGGCGAAGCCTCCTCTCAAGCCGGAGGAGTAGCACGGGGCGGATGTGCTATAACGGGCGCCTGTTACAGGGTGGTTTGTCACCACCCTGTTGATCAGGGAGCGGCGACTCGCATGGGCCTGACTCTTGCCAACGTGCTCACCATCCTGCGCATGGTGGTCATTCCGTTCTTCATCATGGCCGTGGGCTACAACAGGAACGGTTGGGCGCTCGCCCTGTTTGCCGCAGCGGGCGTCACGGACCTGCTCGATGGGCTGATCGCGCGAGTCTGGAAACAGCAGACGATGGTCGGGGCGGTGCTCGATCCGATGGCGGACAAGCTGCTCTTGACCGCCGCCTTCGTGATGCTGGCCCTTCCCGACGGGCCGAAGGCGTTTCCCGAACTGGTCCTCATCAATCGCATTCCCATCTACGTCGTCATCATCACGATCAGCCGCGACGTGTTCATCTCCCTGATCTCCCTCGTGATGTACATGACGCTGGGTCAGACCCGGTTTCCGCCCTCCTTTCTCGGCAAGCTGACCACGACGACGCAGATCCTCACTGTGGCCGTCGTCCTGCTGTGCAACTACCGGGGAACGGAGTCGATCGTGCTGGCGCCCTTCATGGTCTGGTCGAGCCTGGCGGCGACGCTTGCGTCCGGATTCCACTACATCTACCGGGCCACTCGCCTCGCCAACAAGGAACCTGCCGGGTGACGCCCGGCCTGCGCACAGTGGCTGTCTGCGTGGCCCGGCAGTGACGGGCACGGCGCGGATGGATCGGGCGACTCTCTCGGCCCTCGAGTATCAGGCCCTCAAGGACCTCATCGCCCCCTTCATCAAGACGCCCGGCGGAGCCCGCGTGCTCGTTCAGCTCGTGCCCGCATCCGGACGCGCCGAGGTCGCCGCCCGAAAGATCCGCGCGTCGGAGGCGATGGCGTACCACCTGGAAGGCGGCCGCGTCGGCCCAGGCGGCCTTGACGATCCCGAGCCGATCCTCCACCGGCTCGGGCCGGATGGAGCGGTTCTCGACGCGGTCGAGATCTCACGGCTCGTGGGCGTCATGCAGGCCGCGGATGCCCTGCGACAGAACTTGGCCGCCGCGCGCGACACGTACCCGCACATCTGGAAGGTCGCCTCGGAGATCCCGGACTTGAGAGGCGCCACGCGCCCCATCGCCGGCAAGATCTCCGCCGATGGACGGATCGAGGACTCGGCCAGCGCCGATCTCGCCCGGATCCGCCGGCGCGTCGCGGAGCTCGAATCGAGCCTTCAACGAGCCTTGCAGCAGATCCTGGATGCCGGCTCGGAGAGAGGGCTCCTGCAGGACTCCTACATCACCATTCGCAACGGCAGGTTCGTCATTCCCGTACGGGCCGAGGCAAGGACGGCGGTGCCGGGGGTGGTGCACGGAGCCTCTTCCACCGGCGCGACGGTGTTCGTGGAGCCGATGCAGACCCTGGAGGTCAACAACGAGCTGGCCACCCTGCGAGACGACGAGGCAGCGGAGGTGCGGCGGATCCTGGCAGCATGGTCGGAGCTTCTGCGAGCACGCAGGCCGGAGATTGCGGCCGCCTGCGACCGGCTCGCCGACCTCGACCTGCTCGGAGCCATCGCGATCTTCGGCATCAACTACCGGTGCAACGTGGCAGCCGACGCCGAAGGCTCCCTTGGAGCGGGCCGTATCCACCTGATCGAGGCGAGACATCCGGTGCTGGAGTCGGGCCTGAAGGCGCGCGGCGCCGATCCGGTTCCGCTCACCATCGAGCTTCCGGCCGGGGGGGTCCTGGTGCTGTCGGGACCCAATGCGGGCGGCAAGACCGTCGCGCTGAAGACGGTCGGTCTGCTGGCGCTGATGAACCAGTCGGGCCTGCCGGTCCCAGCAGCCGAGGCGGTGCTTCCGATCTTCAACCAGGTGCTGGCCGACATCGGGGATCACCAGTCGATCATGGAAAGCCTCAGCACCTTCTCCGCGCGGATGGTGCGCGTGGCAGAGATGAGCCGCTGCCTGGAACCGCCCGCCCTCGTGCTCTTAGACGAGGTGGGCGCCGGGACCGACCCGGAGGAGGCGGGAGCGCTGGCCGTGGCAATCGTGGATCACTTCAAACGCAGGAGCGCCTCCCTCGTGGCCACGACTCACCACGAGTCGCTCAAGGCGTACGCGGAGTCCTCCCCTGGCGCCGTCAACGCCTCGATGGAGATCGACGAGAAGACGATGCGTCCGACCTTCCACCTGATCTCCGGAGTGGCGGGCCGCAGCGGGGGTGTCGACCTCGCCTCGCGGGTCGGCCTTCCCGAGGAGGTCGTGGCGGATGCCCGGGCTCGTCTTTCATCGGGGCATCGGGAGGCGAAGCAGTATCTGGCGCGGCTTCAGGAGCTGACCGAGAGCAGGCAGCGCGAGGAGGAGCTTCTGGTGAAGCGTCGCTCGGAGCTCGAAGTCGAGCGCGAGAAGCTGCGGGACGAGAGTCGGAAGGAGATCGATTCCCTGAGACGTTCCTGGGAGCAGGCGATCGACGCCGCCCTCTCGCGCATCGAGCAGGCGCGCGAGCAGTTCATCTCCGGCATCAGCGATCGCACCATCGCCCTGCAGCTTCGCGCCGAGTCGCGCCGTCAGACGCGCGAGCTGCGCGAGCAACTGGAGCGCGCCGCCTCGCCGCCGGCCGTTCACGACGGGCCCGAGCCGGGCCCTGGGCAGAATCGGCCCACAGGCGGGAAGGCTCCGCCGCGCATGAAGGGACCGGATGGGCTCGTCGTCGGCGCGCGTGTGCGGGTCGAGGGGATGCGCGACATCGCGGTGGTGGAGTCGATCGACGGCCGGGGCCGCGCCCAGGTGACGGTTAAGGGCAAGAGACTCTCGGTGGCGGCGAAAGATCTCAAGCCGATCGAGGCTCCAGATGAGTCGCCGGGGAGGAAGGTGTGGGCCCTGTCTGCCGGGGTGCGGTTCAATACGGCGGGGAAGCTCTCGGCCCCGTCGGAGATCAACCTGATCGGCGCCACCGTCGAGGGGGCCGCGGACAAACTGGACAAGTTCCTCGACGACGCCTTCCTCGCGGGCCACCGTGAGGTGCGGATCGTTCACGGGCACGGGACAGGCCGGCTCAAGGCGGCGGTGCTGAGGTTGATCGAGAAGCATCCGCACGTGGAGTCGCACGCCGACGCGGACGAGCGGGCGGGCGGCACGGGCGCGACGGTAGCCGTGCTGCGCCTCTGACTGTCCGGGTCCGGGAAGTCCGCGAATTGTGGCCAATGCCGGGAGCCTCTGTTACGATAGGCCGGTGATACAAGCCGGCACGGGGCTCGCGCGGGGAAACGATCCGGAGCGGTGCGCACAGGAGGCGGCGCGCGCCGCGATGTCCCGTCTGGCCTCCTCGGGATCGAGAACCGCTGACGCGGTGATGGTGTTCATCTCCGGCCACGATGCCGCCGCACACTCGCGGATGCTGCGCGCCGTCAGGAAGACCTGCAGCACGGGCCACCTCGCCGGATGCAGCGGCGCGGGAGTTCTCACCGATGCGGGAGAGATCGAGGGAGACCGCGGGGTGGCGGTGCTGGCGCTCGCCTCGGACTCCCTGAAGATCACGCCGTTCTTCGTGAAAGACCTGAAGGGGCGCGACGAGGAGGTCGGCCGCGAGATCGGGAGGATCATCCAACCCCTGCTCGCACACAACGCCCTCGTGGTGCTCTTCCCCGACACGCTGTCGTGCAACCCGGATCTGCTATTCGCCGGCCTTCACGAGATTGCGGGGCCGGTGCCGGTGGCAGGGGGAGGCGCCGCGTCCGGCAGCGCCGGCAGCGAGGCCGCTTTCCAGTTCTGCGGAGGCGAGGCCGCCAACAACGCCGTCAGCGGCATGGTTCTGACGGGTGCCATCGTCTGCTCGGTGGGTGTCACGCAGTCGTGCCTGCCGGTGGGCAGGCCGCGCCGCGTGACCGCCTCCCTGGGTAACGCGATCAAGTCCTTAGACGACGCGCCCGCCGTGCGCGCCCTTCTGGAGTCGCTCGCGGGGCCGGGCCGCGAGATCTCGGAGGACGTCCATCGGCTCGCGCGCCACCTCTTCGTGGCGTTTCCCGCCGGGCCGGGGCGGGAGTTGAAGCGCGGCCAGTACATCGTGAGGAACATCCTCGGCGTGGATCCAGACGATGGTTCGATCTATGTGGGATGCGAGATCGCGGTAGGGGAGACGATCTGCTTCGCGCTGCGCGACCCGGATGGAGCGCGTGACGACCTGAAAGCCATGCTGGAAGAGAGCGTGCCGAGCGTACCGAGGATTGGAGGGCCCGGCCTGGGGCTTTACTTCAACTGCTGCGCGCGAGGAGAGGGCCTTTACGGGCTCCCGGACATCGATACCGCCTACATCCGGAACACCTATGCGCACATGCCGCTGGCGGGCTTCTTCGGTTTCGCGGAGATCGCGCCGTCGAGCGGCCGGGCACGGCTGCACAACTACGCCGGCGTGATGGTACTGGTGTCCGAAGCCCCCGCCGCTCGCGCGTCCTGACTCGAGGGAGACGGATGAAACTGGTCGAGTGCGTTCCGAATTTCAGCGAAGGACGTGACCGCGGCATCACGGACGCCATCGCGGCCGCGGTGACTTCGGTGGGAGGCATCAGGCTGCTCGACGTCGATCCCGGCGCCGCCACGAACCGCACGGTGTTCACATTCGTGGGGCCGATTGATGCGGTGGAGGAGGCGGCGTTCGCCGCCATGGAGAGGGCGGCCGCTCTGATCGACATGCGCGCGCACAAGGGGGAACACCCGCGCATCGGCGCCACCGACGTGTGCCCCTTCGTTCCGCTCGGCGACACGACCATGAAGGAGTGCATCGAGCTGGCGCGCCGGGTGGGCCGGCGCGCGAGCGAGCAGCTCGGGATTCCCGTGTACCTCTACGAGGAAGCGGCCGTCAGCCCCGCGCGCAGGAGCCTCGCCGAGATCCGCAAGGGAGAGTACGAGGGCCTGGAGAAGAAGCTGAAGGATCCTGCATGGGCCCCCGACTTCGGCCCCGCCAGGTTCAACGCGCGCTCCGGCGCGAGTGTCGTGGGGGCGCGGGAGTTCCTCATCGCCTACAACGTGGACCTCAACACGAAGGACCGCAAGCTGGCGAACCTGATCGCGCAGGAGATCCGCGAGACGGGCCGGCCGAAGCGGGGAAGCGAAGGCAGGATCCTGAAGGCCGCCGACGGATCGACGGTCACCGAGCCTGGACGGTCGACTCTTGCCTGTGTGCGAGCCACCGGCTGGTATATCGAGGAGTACGGACAGGCGCAGGTCTCGATCAACCTCACCAACTTCAAGGTCACGCCGCCGCACAGGGTCTTCGAGGTGGTGGAGCAGGAGGCCGCGCGCCTCGGGCTGCGCGTCACCGGAAGCGAGGTCGTGGGGCTGGTTCCGCTCGAAGCGATCCGCATGGCCGGGCGCCACTACCTTGCGAAGCAGGGCAAGTCACCTGCCGCCGCCGAGCCCGAGCTGGTGCGCGCCGCCATCGTGTCGCTCGGGCTCGAGGACGTCACCGCCTTCGATCCCGGCAAGAAAATCATCGAGCATTGCGTGGAGGAGCCGCGCCGCCTCGCGCGCATGAGCCTGGAGGATCTGGCGCACGAAGTATCCGCGGCCGTGCCGGCGCCGGGGGGCGGCAGCGTGGCCGCGATCTGCGGAGCGCTGTCGGCGGGGCTGTCGGCCATGGTGTCGGCGCTGAGCTACGAGCGCAAGGGAATGGAGGGCCGGCGTGAAGTATTCGCGCGGCTGGGGGGCGAGGCGCAGTCGCTCAAGTCGAGGCTGCTTGATGCCGTGGACGCCGATGCCAACGCATTCGAGCGGCTGATCGCGGCAAACCGCCTCCCGCGCGGGAACTACGACGAGCGCGCCGCCCGCCTCGCCCGCGTGGATGCGGTGCGCGTAGCGACGCTGGGCGCGATCGAGGTGCCGCTGTCGGTGATGAGGGACTCCATCAAGGCGCTGGAGCTGGCCGGCGAGATGGCGCGGGAGGGGCTCGCCTCCGCTCTGAGCGACGCCGGCGTGGCGGCCCTGGCGGCGGCCGCCGCGGTGGAAGGAGCCTACTACAACGTGCGGATCAACCTGCCCGGGTTGGACGATCCGGCCGCGTCGGCCCGCCTGCGCAGCGAGTCCGAGGGCCTGCTCCATCGCGCCGCCACGTTGAAGGACGCGGTGACGGCGGCGCTGCGCGAGTCGCTCGAAAAAGCGTGACCGCCACGCCCCGGCGACTGGGTGATTGGCTCATCGCTTCTCCCCGGAGAAGTACCGCTCCCACTCCTCGATGTCGCCGGGCAGGGGCTTCTGCTCCGCGTCATGACCACTCGTTGCGGCTTTGGCCCGCGAGAGGACGGCCGCGAACTCGGAGCAGCCCATCACGCGGCAGCCGAGATGCCGGGCATGCGACCTCAGTTTGTTGTCCGACGACACCAGAGTGAAGTCCTTGCTGTTCCTGTGGCGCTCGATCTCCGCGATGATCGCGTCGTCGGCGCTGCGTCCGGTCCCTGAATAGAGGACCTTGACCCTGCCGATCCGCGAGGCGTGGCCCGCGCCGCGTCGTGGGCCCGCGGGGCCGTCGAACACCACCGTCAGCCCCGCTCGCTTCCCGCCGGAGAAGGAGGCCAGGGCGCGGATCAGATCATCCTCCGCTCGGGGCAGATCGAGGCGCCGGTCCCGCGCCGCGCCGAGCAGGTTGTTGCCGTCAATCAGGTACGGCACGGGATCTCCCGGCGGGGGGGCGCCTCATGCGCCTCATGGCGCGGGCGAGAACAGCGTCGGTCAGGCTCGGAGAAAGCCGGTTGAGCCAGATGAGCAGGCGGCCAGGGACGCCCACCACGCAATCGCGCGTGCGGCGCCGCGCGGCCACGACCATCCGCCGAGCCACCTGCTCCGCTGGCATCGCGGTGATGCGCCCCGGCGTCTCACCGGGATTCCGGATAATGGAGTTGTCCTGAAACTCGGTGGCGGTCAGCGATGGGTAGACCGTCTGCACGGTGACGCCGGTGCCGTGCAGCTCCACGCGCAACGACTCGGCCAGGGCGTACAGCGCGAACTTGGTGGCGCAGTAGCCGGAGTATCCTGGCAGCGACCTGCGCCCGATGACGGATGAGATGATCTGGATGAGGCCGGATCGGCGCTCGAGCATCGAGGGCAGCGCGGCTTGCACACAGCGCACCACGCCGAAGAAGTTCACATCGAAGACCCGCCTCAATGCCTGCGGAGGAAGCGACGCGACGTCGCTGTACAGTCCCACCCCGGCGTTGCAGATCAGGATGTCGATCGAGCCGAACCTCGCGAGAGTCGCCCGGGCCAAGGAGAGGACCTGCTCGTCGCTTGTGACGTCGGTGGGAACCACGAGGGCCTCGGCGGGGTAGCCGTTAATCTCGGCCTGGAGGTCCCTCAGGCGCGGTTCGTTGCGCGAGGCCAGCACCACGCGGGCGCCGTGGCGAGCGAACAGGCATGCAGCCGCGCGGCCGATTCCCGAAGAGGCTCCCGTGATGACGGTGACGGCGCCGGCAATCGGCAAGAGCGGCATGCGGGTGAGTCACTCCCAAGCCGCAGTATAGGGCACGCCGGCGGAAAGGGGATCAGTCCTTCTTGAAGATCCCCCGGAAGATGCCGGTGCTGGACATCGAGTCCTTCTGGCGCCCAAGAGCCGCGAGCGCTTCCTCGTTGGTCGGGTCCCACTTGAGGACTGCCTCGTAGGTCTCGGCGGCGCGCCGCTCCAGGCCGCCTTTCTTGTAGAGGCGGGCCAGTTCCAGGAAGCTCTGCGCAGACGAGGGATTCATTGCAATCGCCTTGAGGAGGTTCTCCTCGGCCTTCTTCTTCCACCGGGGGTTCTGGGCCTGGCAGACGCCGAGGAAATGGAAATGCTCTGCGCGGCCCGGCTCGAGGTTCACCGCCGTCTCGAACAGCCGGATCGCCTCGAAGGTCTTGCCGGCGTCCATGAGCTTGCGTCCCCGCAGGTACGCCTCGCGCGCCGCCGCCTGCTTGTCGAGCGTGGGGTCCTTCTTGCGCGCCGCGCCCCACTCGGCCAGCTCGCGATCGTACTCGCCTCGGGCCGGGGGATCGCTCAGCGTATTGTACGCCTCGGTGATGGTCGCGAACATGCCTTCCAGCTCCAGGTGAATGTCCTCCAGATGAGGCCTGTGCAATCGATCCGGGTGATAACGGCGGGCGAGCTGGTAGTAGGCGCGCCGGATCGCCTCCTCCGGGGCGGTGCGTTCGACTCCGAGGATCATGTAGTGATCGTCATTGCCCGACGCGCGACACCGGGCGAGGAGCTCCTCGCGCTCGCGCTGCTGTTGAGGGGTGTAGGGGGAGGACGTATCGACGGGGGATGGGACGTCCTCGGCACCCGGTGCCTCCCGATGTCGAGGCTCGGCGCGGGGCGCCCCTTGCGCCGTTTTCTTCAGGAAGCGATCCAGATCCAGGAGGTTGCCGCGGCCGGCAGCGGCGGCCGCACTGGGTGGATTCGCTCGGGAGGCAGAACGGAGAAGGCCCGCTGTCTTGAAGGCGAACAGTGTCCTCAACGTCTCGATCTCGCCGAACGGCGTGGTCGCGAGGATCTGCGCCAGACTGACGGAGCCGTCGGCCCGCGACAGCAGGAACCCTTCACTCGGTCCCAGCGCCACGCGCGGCTGCACGCGCTGCGGGGAGGAGGGCGGCCCAAGCCTCCCGTCGTCATCGTCCAGAATGCGCTCCTTCAGCCACGAGGCGTCGTCGATCTGCCGGCAGAGATCGATGACGAGATCGGCGGCGGTCATCCCCAGGGCGCCGTCGCTCGCGCCGGCCGGGGGGAGTATCCGGGGGTTGACTCCGCGCGAGGCGGCCATGAGGGCGGCCTGGCAGATCCGCTGTCGCAGCGCGGCGATGTCCATTGCGCCGGCGCCACCTTTCGCCGACGTCGGGATCGCCTGTCCCTCCGGGGGCGTGAACGACGCGAGCTCCCCCTTGCTGAAGCCGAGCGAGCCGCCCGCCTCGCCCGCCAGGAGGAGCCGGCCGGAGCGCGCCTCGCGCGCCACCGCCCCCAGCAGTTCCACCAGCGTTCCCGTGTAGCTGGTCCCCACCACGATGCTCCTTTTGCGGCTCAGCGCGACAACCACTCTCCCCAGGCTCGGAGAAACTCCTCGTGGGAAAGTCCAATCACCGCCCGAAGCGCGGTGTCAATATCAACCCCACGCCCGAGCTGATCCAGCAGATCGTTGACGTGGGACGTGGACCAGGTGTCGAGGAAAAACTCCATCTGCGAAAGGGATTTCGGGTAGGAGAACTCCTTCCCGCAGGCCACCGCCTCCTGTCCGCCGCACTCCCTGGCCGGCGCAGCCCGATCGGCACGCCGGCCTCGGCCTTCCATGATCTGTGCCATCCCTTCCTGGATCCAGTCCGGGGCGTTGTCATGCGCCTTCGCGGCGATGAAGCTGTGCGTCAGCTCGTGCACCAGGACCTGCCTGGCCCGGGGAGTCAGATGGGTCAGCCCGCGGATCGGGATCCTCATCTGGCCGTCGTACACCCCGCCGGCCCACGACGGAGATTCCGTCGCGTCGTAGAACACGCGGTTCGAGTACAGCGTCACCTGGATCACCGCCTCGGGGTAGTGTGCGAAGCGTATCGCCAGATCCGACCAGGACTCCTCGAGGCAGGAGAGGATCTCTTGCGCCAGCTCGGGTGATGCCTCCTGGCCATCGAATTTGAGGGAGAAGTGCGATGCATCGGACCGATGAAACCCTTCCTCCGCCTTCAGCAGGCGGCGCGCGCGGTCCAGGCGGGCCTGCAGCTTCTGGGTCGGATTCGACTTGATCGCCTTCTCCCAGAAATCGATGGCTTCTTCCATCCTTCCCTGCTGGAAGGCGGCTTCGCCCAGCAGCTCCAGCGCGCGGGCTTCTCCTGGATGCGCTGCGAGGACCTGTCTCAAGGCTTCCTCGGCCCCCCGGTACCTATTGAGGTTGATGAGGGCCGTGCAGAGGTTGAGCCGGGCGACCAGCAGGGCGGGGTCGTACTCGAGGGCGCTGGTGTAGCGAGCCGTGCCTTGCTCGTAGTCCTTCCGAAGCATGTCCGCATTGCCGAGAAACGCATACAGCACGGCGATCTCCCTCCGGGCTGCCGCGCGATCAGCCCCCGGTCTGGCGGGGCTTGTCGCGATCGGCAGCAACGTCTCGATGCGGGCGAGGGCGACGGTGGGGCTCAGCCTGCCCGAAGTGCCCGCTCCGAAGCCGGCGTCTGGCGGCAGAGGATCCAGGACCGGCGCCCGAGACGAGGCGGCGGTGTGGGGCAGGGTCTCGCGCGCAGCAGGCGAGGACCGCGTCGGGCCGGATGGGTCTTTCTCGACCTTCTCCACCTGGCTCAGCGGGATGCCGATGACGCCGCCCGCGCGCCGGCACGTTAACTCAGCGCCGTCCTGCCTGCAGTCGTCGAGCTGGAGCGTGCGGCCGTCCTTCAGGTGGACTGTGTCGGCCAGCGGGGCGGTCGAGCATGCCAGCGCGAGAAGCACGGCGCCGGCGTGAATCCTCTCTCGGTGGCTAAAGATCCCCGATGCGGATGATCCGGGGCTGCTTGCGGTCCCGGCGGAGGGAGGCCGGGACGTCCCGGCGCAAGGCCTCGCGAGCCCGCGCCTGCGTTCCGTAGTTCCCCCAGAAAACGCGATAACAGGATCTGCCATCCAGATTCGCTGAAAGAATGAAGATGTCCTCAGACCCGCCCGACGCGGCCACAACCCGCTTCACTGTCGTGTCCTGGCAGGCGGTCAGCAACTGAATCGAATAGTCGCCGGAGCGAGCCGAGGCGGCCCTCCCGAAATAGCGCGCGGCGGCCGGGTAATCGCCCGAATGCAGGCTCTGCCTGGCTTTCTGTGATGTACCGCCGTCAGGCTCGGAGTTCAAGATACTCGTTTGACGTGGCGCGGCAATGCCGCGAGGTGGCGCATACGGAGCCGCCTGAGCAGGGATGGGTGAGGCGGGCACCGACTCTGGGGCGGCGTCCCCGGCGTGGATGTCGGCATTGCCGGCGTTGTCGGCTGAGTCCGCGATCTCTGCGGCGGCAATTTTCGCATCCGGCGGTCGATTCAACTCACCAGCATCGCCAGGACGCTGGGCCATGAGGATGAGAAACAGAGCGGCAAATCCGACGGCGGCCCCTCCCCCGAGAAGAAACCAGGGGCGCGAGGCCTCGTCGTGGGCGGCCGGATCGTAGGCCGAGAGCAATGGCTCTCCTGCCGCGTCTGGAGAGCCGGCCGATCCCTCCAAGACGAGGGCCGCCAACACCTCTTCGTCCGGTTCGTCCGCGTCCGGGGCGGCCACGAGCACGGCGGGCGAGTCTTCCTCTTCCGATCGCCACGATGCTGGCTCGGTGGGCGCAGACCTTCCGAGCTTCTCCCAGGCGGCCTCCTCCTCGATCTCCTCCTCCAACTCTCCGGGGGTTGCGCCCAGCGTCGTGATCGGCCCTTCTCCGCGGAACGGCTCCGTCGTGATGGGAGGAAGAGAGATCTGCGAGCTCGTGGGCTGTGGCGCCGCCGACTCAGCCTCGCCGCTCCTGCGTGCGGCCTCCTTGGGCCAGATGTGGCTCCGTTCCTGCACTCGCTTCACGGCGCCGATGAGGCTCAGCGCCGCCGCGATGGAACAGACGAAGAAGTCGGGCAGCGAAGTCAGTGAGCAGACCTGCGCGATGGTGTTCTTCCCGTCGAGGTGTTTCAGGACCGACCGAAACTCTCCGGGAAGATCCGGTTGAGGCTCCTCGCGCGCAGGCCGTTTGACCGCATAGACCGCGTCCATCGATCCGATCTCGCCCATGATGAGCGTGCGGTCCGCCCTCTCCACCATGCCCCTCAAAAGCAGGGGGCTCACTTCGATCTTGAGATCGGGCGTCGAGGGTGGGAGCTGGCGCTCCCGGACGCGGTATTCTCCCTCCGGAGCCGCGAACAGCTCCAGCACGATCGCCTCAGCCCGGGATTGCTCGACCCTGGACAGCTCCCTCTGGCCAACCAGGCCCAGATCGGCCAGCGCCTGCCGCAGGGTCCCGTCTTTCGCCTGCTCCTCGGCAGTGGCCCATTGTTGCTCGGTGACGGTGCCTTCGCGCACGAGGAAGGCGCGGAGACTCTCCTCGGCGGCCGTCGAGATTGCCCATGCGATGTGGCCGTTGGAGAAATGCAACTCGCGGGTGACCTCCCGCGGCTCACCCCCGGGCGCCATGGGGGCCTCGGGCGGACTGAGTTCGCGCGTGGTCACCTGGAAGACGCCGGTGAACTGTTCCTCGCGAAGGGCCGCAAGGAGTCGTGGAAACTGAAGGTCCCTGAGATCGCCGTGGAGATGAAAAAGAGAGAGGGGCATGAGCCGTGGCCTCGAACAGGAAACAGGGCCGGGACCACGGGTCTCGCGAGGCGGCCGGATTATAGGCGGCGCCAGTTCTTGCTGTCAACAGGTGAGGGCCCCTGGAACCGGAGCCGTCCCCCAGTGGGAGACGCCTGGGAGAAGCCTGAAAGAAGCCTGGGACAATCCAATGGGGTGCTATAATCGCGCTCCACAGGAGAGCATTCACCGATGCGCGACGACGCCAGACAGAAGAATGAAGACCAGTGGTTCGCGCGCAATGAAGAGGGTCTGCTGAGACAGGCCCGCCGCGAGCACGAGAAGCGCATGCAAGAGCTGGGCACCCGCCAGCGGGAGGGGGAGGAGCGAAGGCTGCGGGAGCTGCACTATCTCAAGTGCCCCAAGTGCGGCCACGACATGACGGTCACCAAGGTCGACGCCATCGAGATCGAACAGTGCGGCACGTGCGAGGGCGTGTTCTTCGACAAGGGCGAGCTCAACGCCCTCCTGCTCAAGCACGCGGCGGAGCGCCGGGGTTTCTTCCGCAAGCTGACCGGCATGTAACTCCGTGAAATGGAGACTCGATGAAGTCGGGCGACCTCGCCTCGGCGCAGAAAAGCCACGCCGCCATCATCGTGGGCAGCGGAGTGGCGGGCCTGAGGGCGGCCATCGAGGCAGCCGAGGGAGGCCTCACCGTCGCGCTGCTGGCCAAGGACTCCGCGCACGACAGCAACACCGACCTCGCGCAGGGCGGAGTCGCGGTCGCCCTCTCGGACGAGGACCAGGTCGGACTCCACTACGACGACACACTCGCCGCCGGGGATGGGCTATGCGACGAAGCGGCCGTGGCCGTGATGGTGGGCCAAGGGCCCCGCTACATCACGCAGCTCATCGAGTGGGGAGCCCGATTCGACCAGGACGGCAGCCGCCTCGCCTTTACCCGCGAAGCGGCGCACAGCGCCCGGCGAATCCTGCACGCTCACGGCGACGCCACGGGGCGGGAGATCCTGCGCGCTCTGTGGCTGAAGGCCTCAGCCCTCGAGAGGATCTCGTTCTTCCCTCACACCTACTCGGTCGATCTGATCCTGGAAGGCGGCGCCTGCAGAGGACTGCTGATGCTGGATGAGACTACGGGAGAGGTTCATCGTCTGGAGGCGCATGCGGTGGTCCTCGCGACGGGCGGCCTGGGTCAGATCTTCCGCGAAACCACCAATCCCCCTCAGGCGACGGGAGACGGCGCGGCCATCGCGTGGCGGGCCGGGGCCGTTTTAAGAGACATGGAGTTCGTGCAGTTCCATCCCACCTCGCTGCACCTGACGGGGGCCCCGCGGTTCCTTCTGTCCGAGGCGCTGAGAGGCGAGGGGGGGCTGCTCCGCTCGGCCGACGGCCGGAGGTTCATGCTGGAGGTGGACCCGAGGGGCGATCTGGCGCCGCGCGATGTGGTGGCGCGTGCCATCTTCCTTGAAATGCAGCGCACGGGCGCCGACCACGTGCTTCTCGACATGACGCACAGGAACGCCGCAGACCTGGAGCAACGCTTCCCCCGCATCTACTCGACCTGCACGTCTTACGGCATCGACCTCTCCCGCCAGCCAGCGCCGGTGGCGCCCGCGGCCCACTACGTCATGGGTGGGGTGGCCACCGATCTCTGGGGACGCTCGACGGTGCCGGGACTGTACGCTGCAGGCGAAGTAGCTTGCACGGGCGTGCATGGAGCCAATCGTCTGGCCAGCAACTCGCTGCTGGAGGGGCTTGTCTTCGGCGCGCGGACCGGTCAGGCGGTAGTCGAGGACAGTGGTTCGGCTGCCGGTGCGTCAGGGCGAGCCACTTCGCAGGCCCGCGCAGCGCGCTGCCATGCCGCGCGCGCCCAGGAGGTGATCGACCAAGTCAAGTCGAGCTCATGGGAAAGCCTCGGCATCGTCCGGGACGGGACGGGACTCAAAGCGGTGATCGCCTCGCTGGACTCCCTGCTCGCCTCGATGACCGGCTCCGGGGAAAGCGCCGGAGTTGCCCCCTTCTCACGGCCCGGACTGGAAGCGGGCAACATGGCCACCGTGGCTTCCCTCGTGGCCAGGAGCGCCGTGGTGAGGCAGGAGAGCCGAGGGGCGCACTACCGGGCCGACTTCCCGCGCCGTGACGATGGCCGCTTCGGCCGCTCGTCCTTCATCGGCCCGGGCATGGCGCGCGCCATCGTCACCGGCGCCCTCGCCGACCTGCCCCGCTGACCCACCTCGCCCTTCTCTCATCGTGTCCATCTGGTGGTCGTTGCGCCCCCAGCAGGGAAGAGAGAACATGGAGCACGGGGGGCCCACTTCACGGGGCCGCGACGATCTCGCATCGTCAAGGCGGAGAGATCACCTTCCTGAGGGCCGTTAGGAGCGAGGCCCGGGGCCACGCGCAGCCGTGCCCGCGAGAGGGTGGGCCCGCCGCCGTCAACCTGAAGGAGAGATCTACCCGATGAACCTGAGGCAGCGCTTGTAGCGGGACTTCTGGAAGAAGTGGATCGCCTTGTTGCCGATGCTTTTGGCCCGGTCGATCACCGACGTCTTGACGTAATCGCCCTCCTCGCCGGAGAACGACCACCAGATGATGAACGCCTTCCCTTTGACGTTCTCGCGCGGCACGAACCCCCACGACCGGCTGTCCTTCGAGTTGTCCCGGTTGTCGCCCATGCAGAAGTAGTGTCCCTCCGGCACCAGCACCTGCTCGAAGTCGAAATCATGATCGAGGCGCCGGCCCGACCAGCGACGCGGCGCCGGCTCGGCCGCCGACAGCGGCGCCTCGCCCTCCTTGATCTTCGCCCAGGAGTCGGGGTTGAGATCGGTTTCGTGGATCTTGTACGCCTCGGTGAGCGCGACGCCGTTGATGTAGACGGTCTTGTTCTTGATTTCGATGAACTCGCCGGGAAGCCCGATCACTCTCTTGATGTAATCCACCTCGGGCTCCTCGGGATACTTGAAGACGATGATGTCGCCGCGCGCGATGTTCCGCACGGGCAGCAGGGAACTCTCCAGCGAGGTGGCGGCCGGCGAGTAGATGAACTTGTTGACCATGATGTAGTCGCCGATGAGCAGTGTCGGGATCATGGAACCGGTCGGGATCTTCGATTGCTGGAAGACGAAGGCCCGCGCGAAAACCACGAAGATGACGCAGATGACGATCGTCTCGAAGTAATCACGCAGGATCCCTTTGGGGATGTCCCGCGGGACGGCGACGGCGGCCCCCGCCAGACGGTCGTCGAGAGTCTGCTCGAAGTTCATCCCACGGATCTCCGGATTGCGCCGACGGCATCCTCGGGAGTGCCGGCGACATGCGTGATGGCGAGCTGGCTGCCTTCAACCAACCCGAGGGAGCCGACCTTGTCGAGAAAGCCCTGCCAGAAACCTCCCAGAAGGACGATGGGTCGATCCCCCAGAAGCCGTGCCTTGTGCAGGGCCCACAGAAAGGTCAACTCCGCGAGGGTTCCCGCTTTTCCGCGCAGGATTATATAGCCCGCGCTGCGGCCGATCAATTCACGCGTCCTTTCGAACAGACCCTCCTCTTCCAGGTGCCGCGTGAGGTACCGGTTGGGCGCCGAACGAAGCGGCGACAGTGCGCGCGCGGTGATCCCGAAGGCGGATCCACCTGCCTCCACGGCGCCGCGGCTGGCCGCCTCCATCACACCACCATAGCCCCCCGTGATCACGGTGTAGCCGGCTCGCGCCAAAAGATCACCGACCCGCCGCGCCTCCTCGTACAGGGCGCTTCCACAGAGAGGCTCGGAGCCCCCGAACACCGCGATGCCGGGGCGCTCGGCTGTCTCTCCCATCAGTCGCCTCTCGCCACGCCGAATCCCCGCGCATCGGAGGCGCCGAGAACCCAGCTCGAGCGCTCGTCCACCAGGATCGCCTGCACGTCACCTCGGGGAGCGGCCTCGATCACATCGTGGCCGCGGCGCTTCAGCGCCTCCTGCACATCGGCCGCGAAGCCGTCCCTGTCCAGAACGATTCGATCCGGCAGCCACTGGTGGTGGAAGCGCGGAGCGTCCACGGCGGCCTGCGGATCGAAGCCGAACTCGATGACGTTCAGCAGGACTTGGAGCACCGACGTGATGATGGTTGGGCCGCCAGGGGTGCCGAGCGCCATGAAAGGGCGGCCGTCCTTCAGGATGATTGTCGGGGTCATCGAGGAGAGCATCCTCTTGCCGGGCGCGATGCTGTTGGCCTCGCCGCCCACCAGTCCGTAGAGATTCGGCACGCCGGGCTTGATGCTGAAGTCGTCCATCTCGTTGTTCAGGAGAAAACCCAGGCCGCCGGCCACCGCGGCGCACCCGAAACTGTCGTTCAGCGTGTAGGTGTTCGACACGACGGATCCGGAGGCGTCCATGACCGAGAAGTGGGTCGTGGAGGGCTTCTCGAAGGCCAGGGGATCTCCCGGGCCGGCCGCGGGCGCCGGCGTGGCGCGCTGCGGATCGAAGCTCCTCATCAGCGACGCGGCGTAGTCGCGGGAGAGCAGCCCGGCCAGCGGCATGCGCACGAAGCCGGGGTCGCCCATGAAGCGGGCCCGGTCGGCGAAAGCGCGCTTCATGGTCTCGGAGATCAAGTGAACATAGGCCGACGAGTTGTGTCCGAGCGTCTTCAGATCGAACGGCTCAAGCATGTGGAGCATCTCGAACAGCGCGACGCCCCCGGAGCTGGGCGGAGGGGCCGTGATGATCTCGTATCCGCGGTAGGTCTCCTTCAGGGGCTCCCTCACGATCGGCTTGTAGGCCGCGAGGTCCTCGCGGGTGATC
>JAWPNA010000337.1:0-11263 GCA_045402695.1 Acidobacteriota bacterium | reverse complement strand
CGAGTTCGAGAGCGCGATGCCGATCCTTCTTTCGCGCGCGACGTTCGGCGTGTAATCAAGATCGCATTCCTCGTCCGGATGCTCATAGTTGATGGTCGGGCAGACGATGTCCCTGGCGACCATCAGCGACGTCGTCCCGGCTTCGAGGGCCCCGGCGGCCCCCACCGTATGGCCCATCATCGATTTCTGCGAGCTGATGGCGATGGCGCGCGCGTGGCTCCCGAAGACCTCCTTGATCGCTCGCGTCTCACAACGGTCATTGAGGATCGTCGAGGTGCCGTGCGCGCTGATGTAGTCCACGTCCGACGCCGCGACGCGGGCGTCCGCGAGCGCCTGGCGCATCGTCTCGGCCATCTTGCGTCCGTCCGGGGCGGGATGGACCATGTGGGTGGCCTCGCTGGTGGAGGCGTACCCGGCCATCCTCGCGTAGCGGCGGGCGCCCCGCCGGCGGCAGTGCTCGCCAGACTCCAGGATCAGGATGCCGGCACCGTCCCCCAGGACGAAGCCGTCCCGCGTCTTGTCGAACGGCCGGCTGGCCCTTTCGGGGTCATCGTTTCGTTCGCTCAGCGCCTGGAGCCGGCTGAACGTTGAGATGCCGACCCGTGTGACGATCGTCTCCACGGCCCCGGCAATCATCACCTCCGCGCGGCCGAGTCTGATCTGGTCGTAGGCGCAGCCGATCGCCTGCGCGCCCGAGGCGCAGGAGCTCGACACGGTGAAGGAGGGGCCCTCGATCCCGAAATGCAGCGACGTGGCGGCGGCCGGGGCGTTGGGCATCCACTTGATGACCGCCAGGGACTCGAGGCAGGGGACGGTCTCGCTGTAAGACGTCCCGGTGCCGGCGAACGCATCCTCCCAGTAACTCAACCCGCCCGCCCCCGTGCCGAGGCAGATCCCCGTCCTGCCGGGCGCCGACTCCTTTAGGTCCAGCCCGGCATCCTCGAGCGCCAGAAGCGTCCCCGCCAGGCTCAACCGCGAGAAGAGGGCGGAGTGTCGCCGCGTCCGCTTGGGGAAGCGCCGCAGGAAGAATGCGTCGAATCCTTCGGGGATTTCCCCGGCGAACCTCGTCGTGAGCGCCGAGGCATCGAAGCGGCGGATCGGGGCGACGCCGGAGACTCCTTGGCTCAGATTCGACCAGTTCTCCTCCGCCCCGATCCCCAGGCAACTGATCAACCCGATCCCCGTGATGAAGACGTCTCGTTCGGGTGTCACGTTGTCCTCTTGTCGGACCTTCATGAATCGTGGGACTAGAATCGCACCGTCAGCCTGCCTCTCAGGCTTGTGTTCCGTTCGAACGACCCGAAAAAGGTCTCGGGCCCTCCCGCAAGCAGATCCGCGCCGATCACGAGCGTCAAGGCATCGTTCGGATGCCAGGTGAGCTCCGGCCTCACAACGTAGTCTCCCTCCTCCAGGTTCACGAACCCCTTCAGCGCCAGCGTGACCTCCGATTCGAGCCGGTACTCCAGATCCCAGGTCAGGCCCTGTTCGTACAGGTGGCGGAAACGGGGCTCGACGTCGACCTGGTTCTCCTCGCCGTGTCGTGGTACCTCCGTATCCAGCAGGTACTGGACGTTCCAGTACACGGTGTGCGCGGGCGAGAATCCGGTCAGGGTGCGATCGATGCCTGCCACGAGCCGGAAGTATGGATCATCAACGTGGGGATCACTCCCCGACCGATCGGCCGTGAACGTGTAGCTTCCCTCCGCACGGAGGCCGAACCCCCTCACCACCGCGGCGCAATCGGCGCCCAGGACCTGGATCCGCTCGTGTATCGGCGTCAGCTCGACGGTTGCGACACCGGACGCTGCATTCACGGCAAGCAGTTCGGGATCGACGAACGTCGGTGTCCGATCGAATCCGTAGTACCAGCTCACCGACCAATCCACGCGCGCCTGCTTCCGGGCCAGGCGCAGGCCTGCCTGCGATGACTCGAGGATGCCGCTCGGCAGGCCGGAATGGTCCGTCTGATACTTGAGATCGACGGTTCCGACGCCAGGCAGATCGGTCGTGGGCGGCAGCCCGGACCACCGGTCACGGAGATCGAGCGGGAAAAGATCCTCCTGGAAGATGGGCGCCCAGACTCCCTCCAGCGACCAGTTGCCGGCGTCGTACCAGACGCGGGCTGCGTCGATCGGCTCCTCGCGCACATCGAGGAAATCCCGGTCGTCGTGCCGCATGAAACTGTCTGTCGGTCTTCTCACCTCCGATTGACCCCACCGTATGAACTGGCGCCCCAGACGCAGGTCGACGCTGGCGAGCGTCACCTGGAGATAGGCTTCCTCGACGAAGAACCTCGATCGGGAGGAGTCCGCTGCGTCAAACCGAAGGTCCAGCGCGACGACGCCGCGCACCGGGCCCGAGCCGCCCGCTTCCAGCCGCGGCTCCAGCTCCAGTTGATTGCGTGAGTCGATGAGGCCTTCCCCCCTCTCGCGAGGATACGACACATACGTGTAGCCGGCCGTCGCCGACAGCCTGAACGGTTTCTCCTCATCGGGCGTGGCGCTTTCCGTTCCCGCCGCCCGAAGCGGTGTCGTCATGCCGGCCCAGGCAGCGCCCAGAACAACCGCCCATGCGACCGCCTCACCGATGTCACATCCCTCGTTCAAGATAGCGGACCGTGAAATACCTGTCGCTCAACCCCGCGTCCACCTTCCAGCCCGAGAACTCGAGGATGGTGCTGTGCTGCCGCTTGAGATGCTGCATCTGCGTTCTTCCCCATCTGCGATACGTCCCGACCCTCACGAGATCCGAGTTGATCAGCTTCTTGAACAGCTCGCCGCCCCGATCGTAGAAGTCCACCCTGACGAAGAGGTCGTTGCCCCGGTCAATCCAGTAGATGGCCTTCGAATAAGCGCTCTGACTGGCCAGTCGAGAGTCCACCGGGATCGCTTCAACGACGGCGCATGAGACACCATCGAGGCTCTCTTCCCCGACGATCCTGTAGCGGTACTGGGAGAGTCTCGGGTCGACGATGTCCTCGTACGCGAAGTCCGTCCCCATCCATGTGCCGCTCCGGTTCACCGCGGCCACCTTGCGCGACGTATGGTAGGCGGGCATGTAGAGCCACTGATCGGGATCGCCGTCGGAATGCTCGATGCTCAGAATGCCGCTGTTCGCAAGGTCGGGAGGCGACTCGAACCGGATCATTCTCATGTCGTCCTCGGCGGACCGCTTCTTGGAATAGAGAATCGCGGTTCTGCGCCTCTCATCTCCGTTCCTGGAAACCAGGCGCATCGTGACCTTCACGACCTGGTCTTCGGCGCTGCCCTGGTGTACGGCCGCGCGCATGATCTCCTCGGCCTCATCCTGGGCCGGAGCCACGCCGCTTGCCGGTTGGAGGAAAACCAGTAGCAGTGTCGCGCGGGCCAGATGCGTTCTCACGAGCATCGTGACGATCCCCGCACTACTCGGCCGCCCTTGCGCGGATGGCCTTGGAGACGTCCAGATCGAGGATGTGACGCAGCGCGGGGTAGCTCCCCACCGGGATCAGAGCCATGTACGGGACGAGCACTTTGACCTCCTCGAACGGGAAGAAGAAGTTGTCGACGCGGAACCATGCCAGGCTCATCCGGTGATTCAGATAGGCGCTGATGATCGCCGCGATCGGGACGCTCGCAATCGCGCCGCCAATCGAGCAGGCGAACGATTCGACCAGGATGATCCTGGCGAGAGCGGCGCGCCCGTACCCGAGGGCCTTCAGCGTGGCGAACTCGCCCTCGTTCTCGAGGACCGCCAGGTTGATGTGGCTCAGGATGAAGAGCGCCGCCACGAAAATGCTCACCGCGGCCGCGAGGTCGAGGACGATGTACATCACGCTCAGGAGCTTCCCCACCCCCGCGACCAACTGCACCTTCCTGGTGACACGCCCCACCACCTCGCGGGCGTACAGCGCGTCGACGAGCCCATCGGTCCCGCCGTTCGCCTCGATGAACATGCCGGAAAGTTTTTCCGGCAGCTCGCAGATCTCCTGCGCGACAGGGAGAGGCACGACGGCCGCGTCGGCGATCGCGTCCGAAAGGAGCCCGACGAGCCTGAGCTCACGCTGCCGGCTCTCGGACAGCACGCGCACGACATCGCCGATCCCGACGCCGAGCCTCTCGGCCAGCTCGAGGTTCAACACGACCTCCTCGACGCCGGCGGATCGCGGGGCGCGTCCCTCCGTCAGGTGCAGCCGCGACAGGTCGGAGTCGAAGTCAACGCCGATCAGCGTGGCGTCCTCGTAACGCCGATGCGCCTCGATCCCGACATGACGCCGCAGGTAGGGCTGGGTCCTGAGCACTCCGGGAAGGCGGGCCAGCTCCGCAACATCCTCCGGAAACACCGGATAGAGGAAGTCGGTCACGAGGTGCCATGGCTCGGCATTGAATCGACGGGTGAGAGTCTCGTCGATCGAGCCGGCGCTCATGCGATAGGCGACGGCGACCCCCAGCGCCAGCGCGATGGAGGTCAGCGTGGTGAGTGTACGGCCGCGCTGTCGCGCGAGGTCGCGCAGGGCGTGGCGGTAGCCGGCGGGCAGGCGCATCAGCGAACCGCCGGGCCAGGCTCGCGAAAGCCCGCGGATCTCCGCGGATCGGATCGGGGAACGGATGATCTCTCGCGTCGGGAGTCTCATGAGACGAATGACCGGAACCACGGCCGAGACGGCGACGACGAGCAAGCCGAACAGGAAACCGCGGGCGAGAATGACGGCATCGACCGAGGTGCGCACGATCGGCATCCCCATGGCCCCTCCGCATGCGCGCGCGAAGACGTCTCGCATGAAGAACCCGACGCCCTCTCCCAGCACGCCGCCGAGAGCTCCGAGGATGACTCCGGCCTCCAGGTAGGACATCACGAGACGCCCGCGGCCGTAGCCGAGCGCGAGCAGCGTTCCGATCTCCCGCCGCTGCACGGCCACCAGACGGTTGAAGTTCAGGAAGGTGATGACGGACGCCAACGCGAGCAGAATCAGAACCATCGCCGGCAGGAAGAACCGCAGCGCCTGCAGCTCGGTCTCAATGTATTGTTGACTGAAATGGCGCTCGCGCGGGATCAGTTGCTCGACATTCACATCGCGGAGTCTTTCCTGGACCGCGGCCTTGACAGACGCCCGGTTCGCCCCCGGTGCGAAGCGGAACAGGAAATCGTTGACCATGGTGAAGCCGAGGGAATCCGACGTTCGCCCCAGGTTGCCGTACACGATTCCCAGGCTCCCGCGCTCGGGGATGAAATAGTCCGGGTTGGCCGACGACACGAAGTACTCCGGCGTGATGGCGACTCCGACGATGTGGCTCTGGTAGGTGCGGCCACCTACTTGCACCGCCAGGCTGTCGCCCACGCGGTAACCGTGCTCCACCGCGAGGGCTCGTTCGATCACGACGGCATCCAGCTCGTCCGGACGAAACGACCGTCCGGCGATGAACTGGAACGAGTGGATTCCCGGGTCCGGCGTCTCGAGGAACGTCATGACGGCCATCAGAGGCGGCCGGCGCTCGCTCCGGATCGCCCCAGGGAACACCAGTCGTCGTTCGACCCGCTCGACGCCGGGCACGCTCGTGAAATCGGGAAGGTTGTTGACGTCGTCTGGAATGATCCGCGCTTCGAGATCGGCGAAGTGCAACTCTTCGAAGATGGAGTCACGGGTATGGAAGAGACTGGTCAGCCCCATGGACGTGCCGACGTAGATGACGATTCCGCTGGCGATGGTCAGGATGATGGCCAACGCGCGCCACCTCAGCAGCCACAGATCGCGGCGCATCTTGAGGCGGAGCCGACTCATCGGCTGAGCTCGGTGACGGCCGGAGCACCGTGCGCTCCGTGAGCCAAATGGACCCGGCCCTGCTCGATGCGCACGACGCAGTCGGCCAGCGCTGCCAACCGCGTGTTGTGGGTGGCGACTACGAGGGTCGTCTCCTTCCTGTGGCGAAGCTCGCTCATCAGTGTCATCACGTCGAGACCGGTCTCCTCGTCCAGGTTGCCGGTCGGCTCGTCGGCGACGATGAGGAGAGGCTTCTTGGCCAGCGCCCGGGCGATCGCCACGCGCTGCTGCTCGCCTCCGGAGAGCTCGGAAGGGAACTTCGCCCCGCAGTGCGACAGCCCCACCATCTCGAGACAGTTGCCGGCGCGCGCACGGGTCTGCCGGCCGGGCGTCCCGGCGATCTCAAGCGCGGCCTCAACATTCTCGAGCGCGGTGAGCGTCGGCAGGAGGTTGTAATACTGAAACACGATCCCCAGCTTCGTCCGTCGGAACTCGGTGCGCCCGGGCTCGTCGAGCGAGGACAGGGTGACCCCATCCACTACGACCGATCCTGAGGAAGGCTTGTCGAGAGCCGCGATCAAGTTCAGCAGGGTTGTCTTGCCGCATCCCGAAACTCCGAACACCACCGTGAAGGAGAGCTTGCGGATCGTCAGGTCGACGTCGGTGAGGACCTCGGTCACGATCGACCCCGTCTCGTACCTCTTCGAGACGCCCTCCAGTCGGACGAGGACCTCCCCTTCGGAGTCTCTTGCGCCGCTCACGACAGGCGCCTGGATCTCGCTCGTTCAGGCAAGGTCGAGGCCCCCGTCGGCAATGATGGTCTGACCATAGATCCAGTTTGATTCCTCGCTTGCAAGAAACATCACCACCTTGGCCAGGTCCTCCGGCGTCCCGATCCTGCCGCCGGGAGTCCTGGCCGGTGCTCCGGCCATGATTCCCTGGTAATCCGGGTGGAGGCGCAGGGCGTCCGTGTCGACGAAACCGCCGCTGACACCGTTAACGCGGATTCCCTTCGGCGCCAGCTCGACCGCCAGGTACCGGACGAGGGCTTCGAGGGCCGCCTTCGACACGCCGATGGCTCCATAGTGCGGCATGTACCTGTGGCTTCCGATGCTCGACACGGCGATCACCTTGCCCCCAGCGGCCATCAAGGGAACAGCCTCCTGCGCGCACAGGAGCAGCGCACGGGCATTGACGTCGAGGGAGACGTTCCAGTGGAAGACTTCAATGTCCGTGACCGGCCTGAAGACTCCGAGGGCCGCGTTGTGGATGAGGATATCGAGGCCGCCGAAGAGCTCCCGGACCTCCTGGAACATCGACCGGATGTCCTTCGGTCTTCCGACGTCGGCCTGGACGATATGGGCCCGGCATCCCCGTGCCTCCACGCCGGCCTTCGCCTCCCGGGCGGCGTCGGCGTCCTTGAGGTAGTTGATGACCAGGTCCGCGCCGCGCTCCGCGAACATCAGGGCGATGCCCCGCCCGATGCCGCGCGAGCCCCCGGTCACCAGAACCCTCTTCCCTCGCAGATCAGCTCTTTGCATGTCGAGATGGTCTCGCCTTGACGAGGGATTCGCGCCGGGCCTCGACCGCGGCATGGCGGGTGTGAGATAGGGCTCGCTGTTTATACCCTCGGATCCTGGGGCTGTCAACTCAATCGTGGTTCCCGGTGGCGAGCCGCAGGCCGAGCTTCGCGACACCGGTCAGCGCTCGGGTCCAGCCCCAGGCCCCCGTATTCAACGCGAGCAGCGCGGCGAACGCGTCGGGGCTCCGGCGCAGCGCGCGGAGGGCCGGCCGGCGAAGTGAGGGGCGGTCGGCCAGCCAGAGCACGAGGCGCGTGGCCGCGATGTGTCTCCGCCGGATGCGCGCCCATGCACGGGGGTAAGCCTCCACCTCCGTACCGGAGGTGGCCTCCACCAGCGCCGCGGCGGAGGCGAAGGCCAGCGAGAGCCCCTCGCCGGTGATCGCGTCGAGATAGCCCGAGGCGTCGCCGACGAGCAGCACCCGGCCGCGCGCGATCGGCTTCACGCGCACGTCGAAGGGGCCGTCCCCGCGCACGGCGGTCTCGGGAGAGGCGGCGGCCGTGCCGAGGCGGGCGCGCAGCTCCGGGAATCGGGCGAGGAAACCGTCGTAGTCTCCCCTTTGGCCGCCGGCCGAGGACCAGAGAAAGGCGACGCCGACGCGATCGGGGCCCACCGGCGTGACATACGCCTCGACTCCATCCATCCAGTGCACCTCGACGAAATCGGACCATGGCGCAAGGCGAAAGTGGCGCCGGAGCCCGAAACGCCGGCGCGGCCCGGCCGTGACCGCGAACCCGCACGCCTTTCGCACGTGACCGTGAAGGCCGTCGGCGCCGACCAACCATCGCGACTCGACCGTGCCGCGCGAGGTCTCCAGCACCACGTGGTCGGAGTGCAGGACGAAGGCTCCCGCCGTGCACCCTTGTCGCACCTCCACACCCAGTGCCGACGCGCGCGCCAGCATCGCCGCCGAGAGCGCGATGCGGCGGATGCCCAGCCCAGGCCCCTCCACGAAGTCGGCCTCCGCGACGACATCACGGTCCACGTAGCGGACGCCGCGGACAAGGTGCGTGTCGTCCGCCGCGACCTCGACCCCCATGCGGGAAAGCCACACCACGCCCGGTGGCATCATTCCTTCGCCGCAGGCTTTGTCCACGGGGCCGTGTCCGCGCTCGATCACGACGGCGCGGCGGCCGGCCTGCGCGGCGAGGATGGCCACCGCGAGCCCCGCCGGGCCGCCTCCGACGACGGCATAGTCCACGCGTTCGGTCATTGACCCCCGCTTCGCTCACCCCTGCTTCGCGGACCCGAGCTGCGCGGCGCGCCGTGCCAGTGCGCGAGCATCCTCTCCGCCAGATCGCCCGCCAGCATCCCTTGCGTGATCTTGTCGGTGGAGGTCAGCGTGCGATCGAGCCACCGCTTCAGCGTCTCACCCCGGCGGATCTTGCCCGACGATGTGCGCGGCAGCGCACCGAACGGCAGCACGACCACCAGCCCAGGGTGGAGGCCGGTCGCGCCGAGGACAGCCTCGAGGCACCGTTCGGCCAGGTCGGCCTCGCCGCGCCGGGCCTCCACGAAAACGATCAGCCGCTCCTCTTCGCCGTCTTCCCCACGGTGGCTCATCGCGGCGGCGCAGCCCGGCAGCGCGCCGGGCACGCTGTCGAGCGCCTGCTCGATTTCGTCGGGCGTGTAGTTGCGCCCGCGGATGATCACCACGTCCTTGGCTCGCCGGTAGACATAGAGCTCGCCATCATGAGAGAACCCGAGGTCACCGGTGTCGAGCCAACCGTCGACGATCGTGGCGCTGGTGTGGTCGGGCTGGTGCAGGTAGCCCGCCATGATCGAGGGGCCCTTCACCCGGATGGGGCCGACCGTTCCGCGCGGCACCTGGACGTCGAGGCCGGGAAGAGGCCGCCCCACGCTCACGAGCTCCATGCCGTCCTCAGCCGGCACGACGCGACCGTCGGCCAGGGCGTCGCGGTCGAACCTTTCGGTGCGGAACATCGTGCGCCAGTCGGAGAAGCTGACGGCCAACGTGGCCTCCGCGAGCCCGTAGACCGGCGTGAGGGCCTCCGGCCGCAGTCCCCAGCGCGCGAACCTCGCCGCGAACTTCCGGAGGGTCGTCGCCGACACGGGCTCGGCCCCGTTGAGCGCGAAGCGCCAGCCGCTGAGATCGACACCTTCCATCTCCTCGTCACGGACACGCTCGGTGCAGATCGCATACGCGAAGTTGGGCGCGGGACTCACCGAAGCGCCGGTCCTGCCGAGTGCCCGCAGCCAGAGGGCGGGCCGGGTGATGAACAGCTCGGGCGGGATGAGCGTCAGCGAGGCGGGGTGGTAGAGGGCCAGAAACACGCAGCCGATCAGCCCCATGTCATGGTAGAGCGGCAACCAGCTCACACCATGCTCGACCAGGCCTTCGCCGGCCTCGAACAACACCTCACGGATGGCGCGGACGTTGGCGAGCACGTTGGCGTGGGTGAGCGCCACCGGTTTGGGATTCACGGTGGTGCCCGAGGAGAACTGGACCATCGCGAGGTCCTCGGGACGCGCGGCGTGGACGAACGGTCCACCGGCCACATCGGCGACGTCGAGACAGCCGAGGTCGGGGCGCGCGCGCGCCACGACCTCCCCGAGGATGCCCCGGTTGCGCGCGTCGGCGAGGACGAGGCGGACGCGAGCCGCCGTGATCATCGCCGCGGTGCGGGCGTGGTATTCACCGAGGCGGCCCAGCCGCATAGGTGGATAGAGCGGGACGGGGACCGCCCCGGCGAGCGCGGCGCCAAAAAAGGCATCGAAGAAGGCGGGCGCCGTGGGAAGCACGATGGCGACCGTGTCCCCGGGGCGCACGCCTCGCGCGCGCAGGCCACCGGCGACCTCTGCCGCGCGCACGTGGATCTCCGGCCAGCGCATGAGCGTCTCGCGCTCCTCGCGGTCAACGAAGATCAGACCACGCGCCGGCCCGAGCGCGGCCGCCCGTTCAAGACACGTGAGCAGCGTCTGACTCATGGGAGGCGCCGGCGCAAGACAGCCACGAGGTGGCCCACCGTGGTGAGCCCCACTTCGTCTCCTGCCAGCAAGCAGACGCGGAACCGGTTTTCCAGCTCGGCCACCAGCGTGATCATGCGCAGCGAATCCAGCCCGAGCGCCTCGACGAGCGGCGTCTCCATGCCGATCTCCCGCTCCACCTTGAGGTGGGTGCGCGCCACGTCGCGGATGCCCGCGAGGATCTCGGCGTCGGTCATGCGCCGCCGCTCCGCATGCCGAGCGCGGCCTCTTCGCAGGGGATGCGCACCGCCATCAACACGCCGTTCACCACGCTGCACACGACGGCCGTGCCCCAGGCCCCGCATGCGAGCGGCAGCGCCGCCACCTCCGTGGCCACGGCCAGGTAGTTCGGATGGCGCAGGAATCTAAAAGGCCCGCCCTTCACCAACGGCAGTCCCGGGATGACGATGACCCGTGTGGTCCATCGTCTCCCCAACGTCGCGATGGTCCACCAGCGCAAGCCCTGCGCCAAGGCCACCACAGCGGCGCCCGCGCTGAAGCTCGACGCGTTGAAAGCGCGAGAAACCACGATCGGCTCCGCGACACTGCCCAGCAGAAGAAACATGTGAAGCGCCACCATCCAGGGGTAATGCGCGCGGCCGTGCTCCACGGCGCCACGCGCGAAGGCCCATGCTGTGTTGCGGCGCGCCAGCACCAGCTCGATGACCCGCTCCAGGGCGACGGCTCCCACCAAGACGAGGGCGAGGTCGCTTCCGGTCACCACCGCAGGAGCACCAGCTCCGAGCAGAAGCCCGGTCCCATCGCCACCATGAGCCCGTAGCTCCCGGGCGGCGGGGCGGCACGCGCCAGCGTCTCCTTCAGCACCAGAAGCACGCTCGTGCTGCTCAGGTTCCCGACCTGCTTGAGGCTCTCCCAGGTGAGAGCCAGGGCGCCCGGCTTCATCGGGAGGGTCTCCTCCATCGCCTGCAGCACCTTTGGCCCGCCCGGGTGCGCCACC
>JAWPNA010000205.1:0-4335 GCA_045402695.1 Acidobacteriota bacterium | reverse complement strand
AGCCCACGAAGTCCCCCAGGCAGGCCACCGCGTCGGGGCGCCGCTCGTCGAGGTCCGCCAGCACGGTCTGCAGCGCCTCGAGGTTCCCGTGGACGTCGGAGACGATGGCGAGCCTCACCCGAACTCCGCCGGGCGCAGGCCGCGGACCGCGCGATCGAGCACACCGTTGACGAAGCCGCCGGACTCGGCGCTGCCGTAGCGCCGCGCGATCTCGATCGCCTCGTCGATCACCACGATGCGCGGGGTATGAGGATCCAGGAAGAACTCACAGAGAGCCATCCGCAGGATGTTGCGGTCCACGACGGGCATGCGGCTGATTCGCCAGTGCACGGCGTGCGAGGCAAGCAGTTTGTCGAGGGCCTCGCGGTGCGCCATGGTGCCCTCCACCAACTGCAGAGTGAACGCCTGGGTCCCCTCGGCGACCCTCTTACCTTCCCAGAACCGCTCCACCGCATCCTGGACATCGTCCGGGCTCAGGTCGAGTTGGAAGAGGAGCTGGAGCGCGAACTCGCGTGCCTTGCGTCGCTCTCCGCCACGCTGGCTCATGCGGGCCCCATTTGCTTGATCACGTTGGCCGACTCGATGGCCGCCTGTGCCGCGTCCCATCCTCGGTTGCCGTGCTTGCCACCGGCACGATCGGCCGCCTGCTCGGGAGTCTCGGCCGTCACGACTCCGAATGCCACCGGCGTGCCTCCTTGCTCGGCGGCCGCAGCCAGTCCTCGCGTCACCTGTGCGGCAATCAGGTCGAAATGAGGGGTCTCGCCGCGAATCAGGACGCCGAGGGCAATCACGGCGTCGTACGACTTGGAGAGGGCCATGCGGCGGGCCACCATCGGGATTTCCCACGCGCCCGGAACGCGCACGACCGTGATGTCCGCGTCGGCGGCGCCGTGACGCGCGAGACAGTCCATGGCGCCCGCCAGAAGCCTGCCTGCCGCGAATTCATTGAACCTGCTCGCCACGACGGCGAAACGGAGCCCCTTCGCGTGCAGTCCACCTTCGATCGTTCTTGGCATGATCGCGCCTCGCATCGCGATCACCCACGGAAGTCCCTCACTTCACAAGATTTCCGCGGATGATATCGAAAGGCATTCTATGAGGACCGGCACCCCAAGTCAATCGGCTGCGCGACTCACCCGCCGGCGCACGGACCCAGCAGCGCCGGCCACAGAGGGGCCAGCGTCGCCTTCAGGACGATGTCGAGCAGGAGACCCGCCAGCGCACCGATGATCCACCATCGGCGGCCCGAGGGCCACGGCGGAAGGTGACTCAACCTCGCCAGCAGAGGCTCGGACAGCACCACCCCCAGGATCACGAAGGAGATCACCCGGATGATGGCCCACGGATTCCAGGCGAGAAGGATGGCGGATGTCTGGTAGGGGGAGCCCCAGCAGCGGCCGATCAGATCGCCGGCGTAGAAGCTCATGTAGTGCATCAGCACCGCGCCCATGACCAGCGAAGCGGCGCCCGCGGTGGCCAGCGCCGCCACGCAGAAGAGGCCTGCGTGGAGCAAGTGCTGAGGGATGAACGTGGACGGAGTGGACTCACGCCCCGTCCCCGTCTCCAGCCAGGTCATCATCTCGTCACGGTAAGGCGCCCCGTTGAAGACCACTGATTCGGCGCGATCGTGCCACAGGATCGTCAGCCCCACCGTCGAGATCGCAAGCCACAGCGCCCACCACATCATCAGCCCCACAGCAGGACCTCGCCTCCCTTCACGCAGCGCGATCAGCAGGTACGCGTACGCCGGCGCCGCGGTGAGCACGGGCAGCAGCCAGCGCGCGTTCAGGCCGAAGCCCAGTACGCAGCACAGCGCCGTGACGAGCGCGAGGGCCGTGAGATGCCGTCCTGTCTTCACGTGCGGGTTCTCCACGGCGATCAGGCAGCACCATGCCACCAGGCCCGAATGAGGATAGTCAATGGGAGGGCTGCGGGGAAGAGCCGCTCCCAGGGCCGGGAGCCGGTGGGCTTGGCGTGCTCGACTGGCCTCCCCCTTGACGCAGCGTTACAGCCGTATCGCCCGAGATGCCCCTGAAGATCTCCGCCGATCCATCCGGCCATCGGATCCAGACAGCGTCCAGATCCGGTCGATCTCCCAGTCCGAAGTGGACGCGCGTGTCACCGGCGGTCAGGTAGCTCGAGTCCGAATGGACGCGCTTCCACAACGGGCGACGCCCTGTGCGCAGGACGGCGGCGCGCGCTCCGATCGCCTGGCGGTTGCTCTTGACGCCCGCCAGCCGCACCTCCAGCCAGTGCCGCCGCGAGCCCGCGTCATTGCGCAGAAACCGCACCGGGCCGTTGTTGTTCGTGACAAGCAGATCGAGGTCACCGTCGTTGTCGATATCTCCGCAGGCCGCTCCCCTGCTGACTTCGGAAAGCTTGAAGGCGGGTCCCGCGGCTTGGGTCACGTCACGCAGCCTCCCCCCTCCGTCATTCATGAGCACCTGGTTTCTCTGAGCGTAGGGATACCGGTTTCCGCGCTCCAACTCCACGATCGCCACCCCCCCGTTGGCCAGGAACAGGTCCAGGTTGCCGTCGTTGTCGTAGTCGCACCACACGGCGCCGAAGCCGGTAGACGCGAACGTCGCCTGGAGCAGGCCGGCCTGCGCCGTCGCATCGAGGAATATCCCCCGTCCCTCGTTGCGGTACAGTACCGCTCCCTCCTCCGTCAGGTTCGTGACCAGGGGGTCCTCGTCACCGTCACCGTCGAAGTCATCGAGGGCGACTCCCATCCCCGCCTGCGCCTGCCCGTTGCCGCCGTAGGCGACGCCGGACCACGCACCGGATTCCGAGAAGACCCCGTCGCCCTGGTTGAGCCACAGATGATTCGCGGCGCCGTCATTGGCGACGTAGATATCGACCCGTCCATCGTCGTTGAAGTCTGCGCATGCCACGCCCAGGCCGGGCCCCACCGACCGGCCCACTCCTGCGGAATCCGTCACGTCGAGAAACCGGCCGTCCCCTTCGTTGCGAAATAGCCTCGCCGGCGCGGGAGCGTAGGCTTTCGGGGTGCAGTAGTCGCGCTCGCCGGTGGCCGCGTGGCATGACTTGTTGCCCTTGACCGTGAAGTCAACGTAGTTGGCGCAGAACAGATCGAGGTCTCCGTCACTGTCGAAGTCGAGAAACGCCGCGCTCGTGCTCCAACGGACATCGTCCACCTGGGATGCAAGGGTCACGTCGGTGAACGTGCCGTCGCCGTTGTTGTGATACAGGACGTTGGATCCGAAGTTGGTGACGTAGAGATCCGGCTGTCCGTCGTTGTCGTAGTCGCCCACCGCCGCTCCCATGCCGTACCCCTCATGACCGACGCCGGCCCGCTCGGTGACATCGGTGAATCTCAGACTTCCCGACGGGACCACCTCGTTGCGGTACAGACGGTTCCCCGGCTTCCATCCAGCGGGCGGTGGGAACAGGGATCGATCGATCCCCTTGCCGGGAGCCAGCACAGTGCCCTGGATCAGGTAGATGTCGAGATCCCCGTCGCCATCGAAGTCGAGCAATGCCGCTCCGGCTCCCATGATCTCCGGCATGAAGTACTCCCCGGTGGCGCCGGTGAAGTGATGGAAGACAAGGCCGGCCTCGGCCGAGACGTCGCTGAATACAACCCCCGTGTCCTGCGGGGGGCCCAGGCCCGGGACGGCACCGATGGCCAGGAAGGTCGTCAGCACGGCGCCCGGGGCTCGACGCAGCGCCGTGGAGGCGCCCATCACCGGGGCTGGCCTGAGTTCTGCCAGACGGCCAGGCTTGCCCCGATGCTCTTCATCAGCTCCGTCTGACCCAGGGAGGCCGCCAGTTGCTCGGCTCGGCGCCCGACGTCCAGCGCATCCGTTCGCCGTCCGGCCGCGGCGTAGGCCATCGCGAGCGTGTACGCGTATGTGGGCGCGCGACCGTCTTCCCGGTCAAACAGCCTCGAGAGATGCTCGATCGCCTCCTCGTGGCGCCCTTTCATCAGGAGGAGCCGGCCGAGCTCGAACCGCGATTCGCGATCGTCGGGCCGGTTCTCCACCGCCGTTCGGAATTGGGCGAGGGCCTCCTCGAGGCGCCCCCGATCGAGAAGCAGGCCGCCGAGCGCGCGCGCCGATTCGACGTGGAAGGGATTGATCTCCAGCGCAGCTCGAAATGCGGCCTCCGCCTCGTCGTCGAGCCGCCGGCGCGCCAGGAGGACACCATGCTGGTAGTGCGCGGCCTCGAGATTGGGATTGATCTCCAGCGCCTCGCGGCAGTGTCTCTCCGCATCCTGGTCACGGCCGAGGCTCGATTAGATCACCATGACGCCCAGGTGGGCCGCCACGAGCGTGGAATCGTTCAGCAGCGCCCTCTCGTACAGTGCGGCCG
>JAWPNA010000252.1:0-6463 GCA_045402695.1 Acidobacteriota bacterium | reverse complement strand
TCATAAGCGCCCGGTTTCAGGTCCAGCTTCAACGTCTTCGTCTGACCCGCATCCAGGCCGGATTGGACCTGTTTCTCGATCCCCTTTCCCTCGACCTCGAAACGGTGGAACATTCCCCCGACGTTGGTCACCTTGAACAGCGTCGGACCGGCGTGCAATTGAAGGGGCATCTCGATCCGGTACTCGGTCAACCGGACCTCCACCGTCTGTTCCATGCCCGAGGCGCCCGCGCCGGCCATGGAATGTTCCGATGCCATTCCAGCAGCCGCCCTTGCCCCGGCCTGTGAGGCGCTCTCGCTGCCCAGGCTCCGCCCGGGAGCGTTTGAGATCAGTAATCCAGTCACCATCATCGCCAGAATTGACACGTTCTTCATGAGTTCCTCCTGAGAAAAATGTTCTGGGTCGTTTCAATTTCCGTCTTGCGCCCGGCCGGAGCCGGAGGGCTTGCTTCCAGTCCGAGCCGCCAGGAGCGAGTCGAGCGAAAGAGGTCCGGACCCCACCAGCTGAAGAAAGATGCAGCCGAGGAGCATCGTGAAGTCCAGGCGGGCTTCATGGGCCGCCTTCCAGAATCCATCGTGGAGCAGAAGCGGGATCTTGGTGGACGTGATGGCCACGATCATGTTGATGATCATCGGAATCGCGCCCAGGCGTGTCATCAGCCCCAGGATCAGGAGAACCCCGCACCCGATCTCGAAGGCCCCGTCGAAGGGAGCGAAGAAGGAAGGAAAGGGGATCCCGATCTTGGTGAAGCGACCAACGCCCAGCTCCTGGGGGTTGATGAACTTCAGGATCCCCTCCAGGAGGAACACCGCTCCTACGATGCTGCGCACGAGAAGGGTAGCCGGTGGTGCGGTGCTGAAAGCGATCCGGCGAAGCCGCTCGCCGATACCGTGCGCCGAGGAGCGGTGGGTCGCCTGTGCCGAGACTGCCAAGGCGGAGGAGCGGAGAGTGTTGGTAGCGTGTTGCGTCATCGAATTCTGACTCATGATTGGACCTCCAAAGAGTGAACGTTAGGACTCACCCTTAGAGACCGGACTTCCCTCCCGGAAAATCCCGCGAAATCCCTCCAGGCCCGTCCGGGAATAAAAATCCCGAAAAGTCAGTCTCTTCTTGCAGGACCGCCAGATCCATCTGAAACCCGTACGGATTGATTCGGGCGAAACACAGGGTCAGTTGATGGGCCGATCATTCCAGAGTGTGCTACCGTTTCGGGCCAATCGCCGGGTGCCGCGTCCCTTGAGGGAACCGGAACCGGCTGTTTCTCCCGGAACCTTGCCCCGGCCGCCGCACGCGGACTTCGGTAGCGTCAGGGACACAGGGATGGCCGGGGATCCTGGGCAGGAATCGCTCGCGGAGCACGATACGAGGTTGAAGCGGTCCATGGACCCGAGCGAGCTGAAAGAGTTCGAGCGCACCTTTCTGCCCCACATGAGCGCCGCCTACAACCTGGCACGCTGGCTGACCGGCAGCGAGCAGGATGCCGAGGATGTGGTTCAGGAAGCCTATCTTCGCGCGGTTCGATTCTTCGGGGGATTCCGCGGCGGGAGCAGTAAAGCCTGGTTCCTGACCATCGTGCGCAATGCCGGGTACACCTGGCTGCAGCGATCCCAGACACACGGGCTCACCACCTCATTCGATTCGGCAATGCACGACATCGAAGACACGAGCCAAGGTCCCGAAATGGAGATGCTCCAGCGTGCCACGAGACAGGATCTTCTCGAGGCGCTCGAAAGCCTCCCCGTCGAGTTCCGGGAGGCGCTGGTCCTGCGTGAGTTGGAGGGGCTCAGCTACAAGGAGATCGCGCAGGTCAGCGGTGTGCCGATCGGAACCGTCATGTCGCGTCTGACCCGCGGACGACAGAGGCTGCGGCGGTTCCTGATCGATCGCGGTCCGAAGGAGGATTGAAGTGGCCTGCCAGGAGAACAAGGACCTCATCGAGGCCTACGCGGACGGCGAGCTGGATCTCGCTTCCAGCCTGGAGATCGAGCGGCACCTGGCCCGGTGCGAGGCTTGCGCCGCGGCGCTCAAGAATCAGCAGGCCCTGCGATCGGCCCTCGGGGGCGCTTCCCTCGGTTACGACGCCCCCCCCAAGCTGGCTTCCCGCGTCCGCGCGGCGGTGCGCAAGCAGGAGAAGGTGTTCGGCCTGGGGCTGTCCTCCCCCTGGCGCTGGTTCGCCATCGCGGCTCCGGCTTTCTCCATTGCGATCCTGGCCTTGGCGCTGGTGACGGTCTCCAGGGCGCCATCGCCGGGAGATCTGCTGAACCAGGAGATCATATCGGCCCACGTTCGATCCTTGATGGGGGCCCATCTGATGGACTTCCCCTCCTCCGACCAGCACACCGTCAAGCCATCCTTCAACGGTCGGATCGACTTCTCGCCGGAGGTCAAGGATCTATCGAGCCAAGGATTCGCGCTGCTCGGGGGTCGGCTGGATTACCTGGACCGCAGGCCCGTTGCGGCCCTCATTTACCAGCGTCGCAAACACCTCATCAATCTGTTCATCTGGCCGTTGGAAGATGGTGCCGGAGCGGGAGCCGTGGAGACGAGCCTGCGTGGCTACAACCTGATCGGCTGGAACCGCGCAGGTATGCGGTACTCCGCTGTCTCCGACATCAACCTGACCGAGCTGCGGGATTTCAGTCTGGCTTTGCAGGACTAAAGTCTCCCGCTGGCGCGTCCGGGAGGCGAGGCAGGGCGAGAAACGCCGCAGCGATTCGAGGGAGTCGCGGCTCATTACCAGAGCCCGCACGTCGGCGACGGCGACCACGTCGGCCGTACGAGGTACCTCGGCGAGGAAGGAGATCTCGCCGAAAACATCTCCGACTCCCAGACGGTGATTGATCTTGATGAGCTTCCGGCGGGTCTTGTCGAAGAAACGCTCGGGACCAAGTATCAATTTTCGGTTGCTGGAAAAGAAATGCGGGCCGATTATGGCCCTGAGCAGGGGGGCTTCGTCAACCGGCCTTCACACGATAGTTCCTCAAATTCCGCGCGGATCGCCTGGTAAATGGAGACCGACGACTTTGCGGTACGCGTCAGATGTCCTTCTTCCCGGGATGCCGTCGACCTTGACGAAAATGCTCGGGAACGTATTGAGCCATCGCTGGAGATTCATGGCCCGGTTGACGAGAGCTGGATCGGCGGACTTTCTCTTCGAGTACCCAGAGACTAACGGCACCGAATCGGGTTTCGGCGCCGGGCCATTCATGGGGGAACCATACCATCATTATTACAGGTGCAGCACATCGAGGGTGAAGCTGCATCGCGGGTGTCCTTGCGCTTCCGCAATCGCGAGAATCGCCCCCGCCTCGGTTGCGAACTCGGAAAGCTCCGGCGAAGTGGCGGTGAATCTCCGGCCCGAGCTCATACGAACCATACCATCAATGGCCCAGCCGGGCATGGACCGCCACGCAAACTCGAGATTCTAGAATGTCACGACCAGCTGGACGGCGGGGCCGTTCCGATCCGAGGTGACGCCGAAACCGACGGAAGCACCGGCTGCGGGTCGGTACGACGGGTAGCTCTGCGGAGAGACCCGCTCCCACTTGGGAGCCGAGGGATCCGATGCCCCCTCCACCAACAGGCCGGTGATGGCCCCGAGAATGCCGCCGATGACCACCGCCTGGCTCCGGGCAAATCGTTCCTCGTCGGGGCAGCCTGGCGCAAAACACTCCTGGTGGTTCGGGATGATCAGGCCAAAGAAGGCGCCGAGCCCGCCGCCGATTAGAACCCCCGTGCCATACCGATGGCGTACACCGACCTGCACATCGAGCCGCTTGATGGACGACCAGGGAACGATCAGCTCTTCACCCCCCTTGACCACGACGGTCATCTGGGTGTTGTCGAGTGATTTGATGGTTCCCCGCAGACGCCCCGAGACCAAGGTCGTCTTCAGCTGGATCGAGCCGCCCGGCACCAGAGCCTGCGGCACATCGGTTTCCGCGTTCTCCGGGGAGCCGCCCTGGGGAACGGTTGGTTGAGGGGCTGCCATTTCAGGGACGGCCGGCTGAGGAATCTCAGAGACTTCCTCTCGAGGAGCTGCCAGCCGGGAACGTTCCAGCAGTGTGGCAGCTTCGAGGGACAAATCGGGCCAGAGCACGCAAGTGCCCACGAGCGCAACGAGAGGCAGCGCGAGTTTCATGGACTGCCTGAACATGGGATGGAGTCTTTGCCCCCAGGTGGAGTGGAGCACCGATGTTCATCCTAACACGGCCGACGAACCTTCTCGCTGTCCTCGTCGCACCTGTCGGAGGTGCCCGCTCCGGGCCTGCGCGAGAAACGCAGCGACGGGCCTATCGATAACGCAGGATGGGCGTGCTGACAACCCATTCCCCGTGATACGCTCTCGAGCGATCAACACGAGCTTCTGGCGCTAGCGGCCGCTGGCGGGGACAGCCCGCCGGCTCGAGCGCGCCGGCGCCCTGGCGCGTACAGCCAGGCGTCCCTCGAGGGCACGCGAGCGGTGATCACGTAACGCGATCGGTGTTCGGGATGTGACTCACTCAGGAAATCATCGGCAGATGGAAAGTGCGTTGACGGAGCTGAGGCAGGCGGTTGGATCGGAGCACGTGACCGCGGGAGCCGAGATCGATCCGCGCTATCTGCAGGACTGCCAGGTGCCGATGAAGCAGGGCCGGCCCTTCGTCTTGGCTCGCGTCGGATCGACGCAGGAGGTATCGGCGGTCCTACGCGTGTGTCACGCACATCGATTGCCCGTGGTGACCCAGGGAGGCCTGACCGGCCTCGCCGGCGGCGCGACACCGATTGACGGGTGCGTCGTGCTGTCGCTCGAGCGCGTGGTGGGAGTCGAGGAAATCGATGCCGCGGCCGCGACTCTCACCGCCAGGGCCGGAACGCCGCTTCAGGTCATCCAGGAGGCGGCGCGGGCGGCAGGCTTCTTCTTTCCGTTGGATCTCGGCGCCCGCGGCTCCTGTCACATCGGCGGCAACATCGCCACCAACGCCGGCGGCAACCGCGTCATCCGCTATGGCATGATGCGCGAGCTGGTGCTGGGATTGGAAGTGGTGCTGGCTGACGGCACCGTGCTCACATCGCTCAACAAGATGCTCAAGAACAATACCGGCTACGACCTCAAGCACCTATTCATCGGCAGCGAAGGCACGCTGGGCGTGGTGACGCGGGCGGTGCTGCGCCTTCATCCCGCGCCGAAGAGCGCCTCCACGGCGCTGTGCGCGGTCGCCGGCTACGGCGAGGCCGTCGCTCTGTTGCGCCATGCGAGAGAAGGATTGGCGGGCATGCTCTCGGCGTTCGAGATGATGTGGCCAGATTTCTATGAGCTGGTCACGAAACAAGTCCCCGGATTGAGCACGCCGCTGCCCCACGGCCATGGAGGCTATGTGCTGATCGAAGCCCTGGGAGCGGACCCGGCGCGCGATCAGGCGCAATTCGAAGCCATGTTGCAGGCGGCGACGGAGCAGGAGCTTATCGCCGACACCGTCATCGCACAATCACCCGGGGAAACCCAGGCGCTTTGGCGCATACGCGATGCCTCGGGAGAGATCATGCAGCTGCTCGATTTGCCCGCGAAATTCGACATCAGCATTCCGACGCAGGACATAGGCCGCTTCGTCGATGCCTTCAAGTCGGCCATCGCCAGTCGCTGGCCCGAAGCCCAATCCGTCTGCTTCGGCCATATCGGGGATTCCAACATCCAAATCAATGTGCGCCTCGGCGGCTGCGGGGACGAATCGCAGGAAGACGAGCTCGAGCGGCTCGTGTACGAACGGGTCCGCGAATGGAAGGGCTCGATCTCGGCCGAGCACGGTATCGGCCTGCTCAAGCGCGCGTTTCTCGATTATTCGCGCACCGCGGAAGAGATCGAACTCATGCGCGCCCTCAAGCTAACGCTGGACCCGCACGGAATCCTCAATCCCGGAAAAGTGCTCTAGGGGCGACCGGAGATCGGCGAGCCTGGGCCCGGACGCCAGGCTGGCGGCGCCGGAATCTCGAATCCGTTTCGCTGCAGGACAGCGAGAGGGGCCTAGTCTAGCGTGCCGAGGGGGTCTCCCAGCGCACCGATTCGACGCGCTGCTACGTGATTGGCGTGTCCGACATCCACATGACGGCGCGCAGCCCGTCGGTGAAGTAGGGATCTCCGGTGTAGTTGGTGCGCGGCGCCTCGGGGGTGGAAACTCCCACGCCCTTGACCAAGCCGAAGCGTTTCATGCCCTGAGAGAAGAACATGTCCTGGAGCAGGTACCAGCGCGTCTCATCCACCTGCGGGTCGACCTTGTGGGTGGTGATCGTCTTGGCTGTCAGCCGCACTCCGATATCGCGGCTGATCTGCCCGACCCAGACCGGCTTGCCGCTCGCCGTGACCGGCGCCAGCCACAAGCGCATGTGATTGCGCTGGTTGACGTCGGCGCGCGGCTTCTGCAGGGCGATGTCCTGGCGTCGGCCGAATAGGTACAGAGGCGAGACGGGCGCGTAGCGGTAGACGGTC
>JAWPNA010000353.1:0-6067 GCA_045402695.1 Acidobacteriota bacterium | reverse complement strand
GGAGGCCTGCGAGCTGGGACCAGCCGGCCTGCTCCATCTCGGAGACCACCACTCCTCGAGTGTCCGGATCCAGGTTCTGTCGTTGAAGATCATCGATCGTGATCTCGCGCACGGTGAGGCCCAGATCATCGTCCTTGAATTCCTCCGCCGTCCATGCCGTTTTCGGCGCCTCCCCGAGAGGCAGCGACACGTTGCGACGTTCACCCCGACGAAGGAGCACCAGGTCCACCTGGGTGCCGACACCCATCCGCTCGATCCGACGCCTGAACGCAGCCAGATCTTCATCCTTGGTGATGCGCAGCGGCTCGCCCTGCAAGGCGACCAGCATGTCGGCCGGCTGCAGGCCCGCCTTCTCGGCGGGAGAGCCTTCAACCACGGAGCTGATGATGATCCCCCCCTCGACGTCCAGCTTCCAGTATTCGATCAAGTCCTCGTTGAGGGGCTGCATCACGATGCCGAGCCAGGAGCGTTTCTCTTCGGCCTCGATCGCGGGAGGCGATGAGATGCCGGCCGCGAGGAGCGAATAGGGGAACACCAGTGGGTACCCGACCGGGACGCCATGAGCGAAGGATCCCAGGATCGAGAGGGCGTTGGGCGGCATCTTCTCTCCCGTCGGCTGGTCCTTGAGAAGGTCCTCGCCGACGATGCCTACTGGCACGCCCGCGCGTGACACCACCAATCCGCCGATGCTCAGATCCTGGATGTAGAGATCGAGGCTGTACATCAGCCTCGGGCTCTCGACGACGGCGTTGACCACCGCGGCGTGGAAGGTGGGGAGGTAGTCGTATTCCTTCGACATGAGACCGAGGACGACGACCTCGTCTCCGATCTGCAACGCAGCGCCGGGATCGAAGCGGGGGGCGCGAAGGTCCCGCGGGGGGTTCTTCAGCTTCAGGAAGGCGAGGTTCTTGTCGCGGTCCAGCCCGACCGCCTCCGCGTCCAACGGACGGCCCCCGCGCAGCCTCACTTTGAATTCCACGGGGGAAAGCGTGGTCCGTGGATCTCCGCTTTGATCGGGGAACGGGTCGGCCGTCGTGACGATGAGCCCGTCGTCGGTGACGATCACGCCGCAGACGGCGTCCTCCACTTTGAGTCCCTCGCCGCCGGTCGGCTTCTCCTTGGGTCTCAACGTGTATGTGATGGGGACGACACTGCCCCGATATCGATCGTAGATCTCCCGGTAGGCCTGCGCGGGCGAGAGGTTCGCGCCCGCGGGCACCGCTGTCGTGAGCACAGCCATGAGCGCCGCCGCGAGCAGCATCATCGTGCCTGTCCCGAGGTGCGCGGCACCTGATCGTAGATGGGCTTCAGGACATGGAAAGTGTGCAACCTGCCGCGGTTCACCTCGACCAAAAGCCGGTCGCGCCGGGAATCCACCAACTCCTGATAGATCTGCTGATACTGCTTCAGGTCGTCGATTTCTCTGCCCTCGATCCCCGCCATGATGTCATTGCGTCTGAGGCCAGCCTCGTCCGCGAAGGAAGTGGGCTTGACTCCCGAGATGATCACCCCCTTTCGATGAGGCAGGCGCAATGCCTGCGCGATCTCCTCGGTGATCTCCTGCACCGTGAACCCCCAGTCCTTGCATTCCAGTTCCACTCCCTCCGCGATGGGGCGCGCGCGCGTCACCAGTGAGGCCGTCAGGCTCTGCCCCTCGCGGATGAGGCTGATGGCGACGTTCTTGCCGATCGGGAGATCCGCGATCATCTTCTGCAGGCCCGGCAGCTCCTCCTCGTACCGCACCGTCACCGGCCGGCTGTCGATGCGCGTCACCACGTCTCCGGCCCGCAGGCCCGCTTCGTCCGCGGGTGACCCGGGCACAATGCCGCCCACGAGGGCCCCCTCGTCCTCCGCCACGCCGAAATACTCGCCGAGGCCCTTGATCTGCTGCCACGAGACGCCCAGCCATGAGCGCGCGATCTGCCCGCGGGCGATCAGCTCGGCCGCGATCTCCTTCGCCAGGTTGATGGGGATGGCGAAGCCGAGGTTCTCTCCGAGAACGGGAATGGCCCGCGCATTGATACCGATCACTTCACCGTCGAGGTTTACGAGCGGCCCCCCGCTGTTGCCGGGGTTGATGGCCGCGTCGGTCTGGATCCAGGTGTTGTAGGTGCCCGTGAGGGCGCCGGTGGGAAGCAAGCTCTCGGGAAAGTACCGGTCAAGGCTCGAAATCACTCCCAGCGTGAGACTGCGCGCGAGACCGAGCGGGCTGCCCAGCGCCATCACGACTTGCCCTACCTGCATTCTGGAGGAGTCGCCCAGCGGGGCGTGGCGGACCCCCTCGCCCGCTTTGTCCATCTCGATCTTGATCACCGCCAGGTCCGACAGCGGGTCGACGCCGACCAGACGCGCCTCGATTTCCTCGTGATTGAAGAGGGTGCATGTCAACCGCTGCGCCTGCCCCACAACGTGAGTGTTGGTCAGGACGTAGCCGTCCGGCGAGAAGATGACTCCGGAGCCTGTGACAGCGACCTTGCCCTTCTCACCGGCGCGGTAGACCTCGAGCACGGGCTGGATGTGGACCAGCGCGGGCAGCACGCGATCGCGCGCCTGAAAGATCTGGCTCTGATGGCTGAGGGCGCCCGCGCTGTTTCGTGCAGCGCAGGACACGACGGCGAACGGCACGAGGCCGAGTGTCAGAAGGACTCGCCTGGGAGCGGAGATCGCGCGCATGGGAGAAATTAGCACAGCTCACCGGCTCTCGCCCGCCATCATTCCTGCCGGGGCTGTCGTCTGGGGGGATTGCTTGGTTCGGGGAGGAACAAGATCCAGATCGGTGCGCTGCGGTCTCTTTGGTCCTGCTGGGTGGCGTTGGAAGGCCGAGAGGACCGGCAGCCCCAGGAGTTCGGGGACGAACATCCCCAACTGATAGCGGTGAGCTAATGAAAATTACAGTATCTTGGGCCTGGAGCCGGATGAACGGCGAGCCCCCTCAGATCGCCGCTCCTCGGACGAACGCGAGCTGTCCGCACGCAGCGGAGATATCGCGCCCCCTGTTCTTCCGAAGAGAAACCGGGATCCCCAACTCGAGCAGATCGTCACGGAAACGGCGCAACCTCTCCGCGGGGGGTTCCTTATACATCAGGCCGTTCGCCGCGTTGAAGGGGATCAGGTTCACCTTCGCCCTCAAGCCATGTCGGCGCATGAGTGCCGCGAGCCGGGGAGGGTCGGCGGGCGAGTCGTTGATTCCGGAGAGCAGCACGTACTCGAACGTCATCCGCTCCCGCGGCGCCAGGGGAAATCGACGGCAGGCATGGAGCAGCGCATCGAGCGGGAATCTCGTGTTGATGGGCATCAGCCGCGAGCGGACCTCGTCACAGGTGGCATTGAGTGAGACGGCAAGCCGAGGCCGGACCGTTTCGGCGGCGAGCCTCAAGATGCCCGTGGCCAGCCCGGCCGTGGACAAGGTGATGCGGCGCGGAGGGAGGCCGACTCCGGACGGGTCCGTCAGGAGCCTCACAGCAGCCATCGAGTTGTCGTAGTTGTGCAGCGCCTCTCCCATTCCCATGAGCACGATGTTCACAGGGCGTCCAGCGATCTGCGCTCGGTTGTCGTCGAGAAGGGCCAGCACCTGGCCCACGATCTCGCCGGCGCCGAGGTTCCGCACGAACCCGAGGCGCGCCGTCAGGCAGAAGTGGCAATCGAGCGCACAGCCGATCTGCGGCGAGATGCAAAAGGTGATGCGCCGCTCCTCGGGGAGATAGACCGATTCGACCCGCCCGCCGGACGGAACAGCCAGCAGGTACTTGCGGGTGCCGTCCGTGGATTCCTCCACCGTGACGATTTTAGGGCGGCCCAGGGCGAACTGGTCAGACAGCCGCCTCCTCAGGGCCAGAGATAGATCGGTCATGCCGTCGAACGTCCCGGCCCGCCGCGCGTAGATCCAGTGATAGATCTGGCGCGCGTGAAACCGCTTCTCGCCAATCTGATCCAAGAGCCGCTCCATCTCCGGCAGCTCGATTCCCAGGAGATCCGTGCGCGAGACGGGGGACCGGGTTGCGCCTGGGACGGGGGTTGCAGGATGGATTGCGTTGTCTGACATGCTGGACGGATTATAGCAGCGGTCAGGACCGGCCCGAGACGTCGATCTCCCGGCGCCGGTCCCATGCCTGGAATCACTTACACAACTTCCGATTCACCACTCTGCTAATCGCGGGTTCGGGGGTCCAGCAGCCAGTACAGGGAATCCGTGGCCAGATTGACGAGAAGGAAGGCGGCCGTCATCAGGAGGACTCCGCCTTCGATGAGGGGCAGATCCCGGCTGCCGATGGCGCTCCACATCATTCGGCCCAGGCCGGGCCAGTTGAAGACCGTCTCGGTCACGATGGTGCCCCCCAGGAGGTATCCGAAATTCAGCCCCACAATCGTGATGATGGGAAGCAACGAATTGGAAAGGACATGACTCAAGAGCGTGGCGCCAGACGAGGCGCCGCGCGCGCGCGCCGCGCGCGCGTAGTCCCGCGAGGACTCCTCCAGCAGAGAGGCGCGGGCGACTCTGGCGAGAAGGGCACTGGAAGAGATCGCCAGCGTCAGCGAAGGAAGCACGATGTGTCTGAATCCGGGCAGCCGCACTCCGAAGAGGGACCCACCATCACCGTACCCCGAGACGGGGAACCATCCCAGGCTCGAAGAGAAGACGAGCATCAGCATCAGGCCCAGCCAGAAGGTCGGAACCGACATGCCCGTGGCGCTGAACAGAAGTGCGGCCCGATCCAGGATGCCGCCTTTCAACGCCACGGAGGCAATGGCCAGGCCAAGCCCGATGAGGGCCGCCAGAGCGCTCGCCGCAACGGCGAGGAAAAGTGTGCGCGTGAACCCTTCGGCGACAATCTCGGAGACAGGCCGGCGCTGGACGTAGGACGTGCCGAGTTCGAGGCGCGCCAGCTTGCCGACGAACCGCCCGTAACGCACCGGCGCGGGCTGATCGAGGCCCCATTCCGACCTGACCTGCGCGAGAACGTCCGGGTCGGCGCTCTGCCCCGACAGAGCGCGCGCGGGATCTCCCGGAATGAAGAACATGAGGATCCAGACCAGCGTCGCGGCCGCCCACAGAACGGGCAACATCCAGAGCAGGCGCCGCCACGGGTAGCCGGTCATGTGTTTTCGGTGATCTCCTCCCACGCAATCCCGAATACGCCCAGCGGGCTGAGCTTCAACCCCTTGTACTTCGGTTTGAGAAGGAGGTCCTGACCATACCAGTAGAGCGGCACCAGCGCGGCGTCGTCCAGAGCCAGAGTCTCCGCCTCGCGATAAAGGGTCTCCCTCTTTCCGCGGTCGGGCTCCCGCCGCGCCCGCTCCAGGATCTGATCGAGGTCCGGGTTGTGGTAATGCCCGTAGTTGCCGACGCCGTCCGTGAGCAGGATTGCTCCTAAGAAACTGTCGGGATCTGGCCAGTCGGGAAACCACGTCATGCGGAACAGGCTCCCTTCCGCCGGGTCGGTTCGAGGGGACTGTACCCAGGTCATGTAGGCATTGAAGTCGCTGGTGATGAACCTGACGCGTATGCCGATGCGCGAGAGGTCGGCCTGCAACCGCTCGGCGATCCGTCGGAAGCTCTGCGTCTCGTTTGTGCGGTAGACGATTTCGGGCAGTCCTCTGCCGCCCGGATAGCCGGCCTGGGCCAGCAGGCCGGCGGCCAGGTTGGGGTCATGGGCGAGAGGCCCTCGGGCGGGATCGTGGCCGAGCATCGCCGGCGGGATGATGCCGGTCGCGGCGATGTCCTTTCCCTCCTGCAGACCGTTCGCGATGAAATCTCGATCGATCGCGTGGGCGATGGCGCCTCGGAGAAGAGCGTTGTCCTTGAACGGGACCGCGGCGTGATGGAAGCAGAGGAACATCAACGTCAGTCGCGTCGCGTGGTGGAAGTCGGGAGCCATCTCCTCCATGATCCGCCGCCGCTGTCCAGGCGGAAGCTCGTAATCGAAATCGATCGTGCCCGCCTTGTACTCCTCCAGGGTGGTCGCCGCGCTGGCGATCATCCGAAAATCGATTCTCGGGATGGCGCCAGGTGGCCCCGCCCCCTTCCAGTGCTCGGCGAACCTGGTGAGCGACAAAGAGGTCCCGCGCT
>JAWPNA010000403.1:0-4245 GCA_045402695.1 Acidobacteriota bacterium | reverse complement strand
CGCGGCCCAGCCCGCCGAGCGCTGCGCGTCGAGCCGCGCCTGCCTGCTGGCGCCGCTCGTCACCCTCACCGCGGTCGGGGAGCCCTGGCCGAATGGGGCGCGATCCAAGCCGAGCGCCTGCCCCGCCGCGGCCTTCAAGATGTTGGTGGAAGGGGGGCCGGATCCGAGAGCGATGAGCGCCGCCTCTCCACGGAAGATCCCGTCCGCGGGCAGTGTGAGCGCCGACGTGAACCCCAACGCGCGGTGCTTCTCGAACGACGGCGCGTCGGTCACCAGCGAGTCGATCGCCTTCTTCTCCGGGTGGATGCGGCTGATGGCGTGCACGGGTCCCGCCGCCGGCTCGCGCTGCGCCTGGGGTCCGAACGGTCCACCGGGCGTGCCCCCGGGGGGACCACCGGCCGTGCCCCCGCTCTGGGAAGGCTCGTTTTTCTTCTGTCCGATGTCGGTGCAGGCGTCCATGAATCCGGCGGTCACCGTCTTGCCCGTTGCGTCGAGGATCAATGCGTCGGCGGGCGGCTTGAGATCCTTGCCGACGGCCTCGATCAGTCCATCGCGCAGCACGATGGTGCCGCCCTCGATCGTCTTGCCGGGCTGGACGATGACGCGCGCATGGGTCACTGCGTAGATCCGAGGCCGCTCCGCGCGGGCGGCGCCGCACGGTGCGGCAAGGATCAGAAGAGCGAGCGCGCCCCTCGCTGCTGCCAGAGCGCGCCGGGTCCCCCGAGATGAGTGCATGAGACGTTTCCTCTGAGATGATGATGTTGAGCCGGCCGCCATGAAGGCGAAGCGGCATCATACCCGGGAAGCCCGAGCCGGGCAACCGCGACTCTCTGTCAGCGAGGCAGCAGCGGCGTGAGGGCGAGCAGGCCAAGCCAGACGACCAGGAAGGCGGTGATGTCAAGGAAGATCCCCGCGCGGATCATCCTCCACAAGGACACCATCCCCGTGCCGAAGACGATGGCGTTGGGAGGTGTTGAGACGGGGAAGATGAAGCCGCACGTGGCGGCCAGTCCCGCCCCCAGGGCCGGCCGGACCGGGTCGAAGCCGGAGGCCTCGGCGGCCGCGATCACCATCGGCACCAGCAGCGTGGCCGCGGCGGTGTTGGAGGCGAACTCGCTCACCAGGATGCTGATCCCCACCGACACCGCGAGCAATCCCGCCGGCGTGGCGGCGAGGCCCATCCGGCCGATCCCTTCCCCGACCCAGCGGGCCAGTCCCGTGGACTCGGCCAGTGTGCCGAGCGACAGGCCGCCCCCGAACAGCAGGATGATCCCCCAGTTGACCTGACGCCCCTCCGCCCACGACAGGGCGAAGCGCCGGCGCTTCCAGTTGACGGGCAGCACAAACATCAGCGCCGCGCACAGCAGCGCCACGGCCGCTTCGGGAAGGCGGTTCGCCAGCATCGCCGCCGCCGTCGAGTCATGCCCCAGGGCCAGGCCGGCCAGAGGGGGCAGTGCCCAGAGGAGTCCCGCCAGCGCGAAGATCAGGATCGTCCATCGCGCGCCGGCGGCGGTTTCGGGATCCCGGCATCCCTGATCGATCCCGATCGATCCGGATGCCTCCTGAGGGTGCGTGCCGCGCCCCAGCACAAGGCGGGTGATCACCGTCGATGCCATCAACAGCGCCAATGCGATCGGAACGCCAAAGAGCAGCCATGCCAGAAAGCCCACCTTCACACCGGCGAGTCTCTCGATGAACCCGGCCGTCAGAAGGTTCGGCGGCGTCCCGATCAGCGTGGCCATGCCCCCGACCGAGGCCCCGTACGCCACCATCAGGAGGACGCCCGAGCCCCAGGGAGGCGTGGGATCTCGCCCGGATTCCGCGTCCGCCTGGTGGCGTCGTCTCACCGTGCCCACGGCGATGGGGGTCATCAGGGCCGCCGTGGCGGTGTTGGACAGGCAGGTCGAGATCGCGGCGGAGGCCGCGCCGAACCCGGCCATCAAGCCCGGGGCGGACCGACCGAAGGTCCGCGACCGCAGCATCACTCCGGCGACGCGCAGGTCAAGGCCGTATTTGCGAAACGCTTCCGCCAGCAGGAACGTCCCGACGAACAGGAAGATGACCGGGTCGGCGTAGGGCGCCAGCACCGTCTTCGCCGGCGCGACGCCCATCACGATCGACAGAGACGAGGCCATCAGGGCGGTAGCGGGCAGAGGGATCGCCTCGGTCATCCAGAAGCAGACGGCCAGGACGAGGATTGCCAATAATTTGCGCGCTTCGGGAGGATGGTCTCCAGGATTCCAGAGATAGACGGTCAACATCAGGAGCGGTCCGCCGATGAATCCGGCGGACTTCAGCCAGACTTCCAGGCGTTCGTCGAAGGTCGCCATGGGGGGATGTCGGGATGCCCACATGCGCGGCGGCTACGTGATGCCTCCCAGCTCGGCCGAGATGATCGCATGGCACACGGGGCAGACGATCACGTGTCCGCGGCGCGGCATCGTGGAGATGAAGTTGACCTTGCTGCGCAGGAGGCGCACCACCTGCACGGTGGCGATCTCCTCGCGGCACTGCGGGCACTTGAGGGGCGACTCGAGGGCATACTCGGCTTCGTATGACGGCGGCTGGGGCGTCGATGGCTGTGCCATTCACTCCTCCTCGGGCGCAGTATAGGACAGCTCAACGTTTTTCCGGGAGAGAACGCAGCGAAACCACGGGGAAGTAGAGCCCCCGTTTCTCTCGGCTCCACCAGCCGGCTCCCGCGCGCCGTGCGGCGGCGGTGGTGAAGTGGTAGTCGTAGAGCACCGCCCGGAGATAGCCGGGGCGAGCGCCTGCGAACGGGTCGCGCTCGAGCAGCGCGAGGACCGGCGGGGATCCCTCGAGAAGCCTTTTCATCAACTGGCCGAACCAGGGAGTGGAGCGGTAGTCGCCCAGCGCGGCGAACCACATCTGCCAGTCAAGCCGCGGCATGTGTAACGGCAGGAAGGCCGGAGCACGGGTCAGATCCCCCGGCTTCCATCTGAATTCGTACGGCACCCACGTCGTACCGTCGTTGCTCCCCTCGACGATGATCTCGGGGCGCGAGGTCGTCATGTGCGCGAACAGCCCGTAGCGGTTCACGAGTCCGAATGGAGCGATCCATTCATCCAACTGCTCGACGATCTCGGGCCGGCCGATGTGCACCCGGAAGGCTCCCGCAAGGCGCTCGCATCCCAGCAGGAACATGACGAGAGCCAGGGACGGCGCGAGCCATCTGGTGCAGCGCCGGAGTGCTCCGGTCCGGACGGCCCCTATCCTCACGGCCCTCACGACCGTCTCGAGCCGTCCGCGCGTGCTCCTCGGCCAGGCCGTGTCATCCAGAAGCGGGATGCACAGCGCGACACTCAGCAGGTTGAAGAAGCCGTAGTTGCCCGTCGCGACGAACGCGAGCTGCAGGCTGACCAGCAGGAGGAACGACAGATGCCTCACCCGACGCGGCCCGAACATGAGAAACGGCGCGCCCAGCTCGAGGCCGAACATCAGAATTGTCGAAGCCGCCCTCGCCCACTCCGGAAGCTGGTGCGCGTACCACGCCGTCCACGTTGGCAGCGGCTGCGTCTCGAAGTGGTAATCGAGCGCGGTGAGGCCCCACCAGGTCGGATCCCCTCCGGACAGCTTCACCACCCCCGAGGCGAACAGGAGCCTGAAGGCCAGCCAGCGGATCAGTCCCAGGGCGGCGCGCGAAGGTGGAGAGGGACATCCGAGCCGGCACGAGACGCGCGGCGGCGCCAGGAAGATCGCGAGAAACCCCGTCTCCAGCAGCAGCGCGTCCCACTGAAAATCGAGAAACGTCCGACACACCGTGGCCAGAGACAGGTAAAGCGTCCACATGAGCGCAAGGCAGGGAAGCGGCAGGAAGCCGAGGATCACGATACACGACAGGGCTGCGCCCGAAAAGCAGATTGCCCGCAGGGCCATGTCGGACGAGGACAACCAGCACCATGTGGGCAGCACCCAGTACCTTTCGGGCCCGGACTGTCCCGCGACAGTGCGGAGAAACTCTCCGGCCGGCAGGATCCCCTGGCTGCCGGCGAGGCCGGTGATCTGCACGCCGAGTGAGACGAACGCCGCCAGGTAGACGGCGCCCATCACTCGCAGGAAGACGCAGCGTGCGATCCGGTAGGAGGGGGGCTCCACCTCCACGCCCCACAGCAGCCGCGTGAGGCGCGAGAACCCGGGCCGGTGGCGGGCGACGAACCTGTAGACGGCGTCGGTGAACCACGCCGCTCCCGGGAGGCGGCGGTAGAGCCACAGAGGCCATCGCCT
>JAWPNA010000249.1:0-6681 GCA_045402695.1 Acidobacteriota bacterium | reverse complement strand
TGCGCCGTCACCGTCCGGACTTCCTGGGGGGCCTGCTGATCCTGTATGCCTGCAGCGCTGGCTTCGCGTTCGGCTACGAGGTCAAGGATCGCTTCGCCTTCTACCTTCCATCCTACCTCATCGTCGCGCTGGCGGCGGCGCCGGGACTCGATCGACTGATCGATCGTCTTGGCGGCAAGATCGCTGGACACGCCGCGTCCGCGATCATCGCGGGGCTTCTGTGCGTGGTGGCCCCTCCGATCGTCTACGGGTTGGCCGCGTCGAGGGCGGAAGCGATCTCGATGTGGAAGGGCCTCTCGGCGCGAACCCTGCCCGGAAGGGATCCCGCAAGCTACTTTCTCTACCCCGGCAAGGCCGGCGAGGACGGCGCACGCCGGTTCGCCGATGAGGCGCTCGCGATCCTGCCGCCGCGGTCCGTGCTGATCGCCGACCACACGCTTGCCGCTCCGCTCGACTACGCGCAGGTTGTCGAGGGCCGCCGGCCCGATGTGGAGATCTACTACCTGTTTCCTCCGCGGCAAGTCGAGGCCTGCCTCGCAATCGCGGCGCAGGGCCGAGAGGTCTTCATCGCCGCGACGGACTCCTATTACGATGTCGAGGGCCTGCGGCAGCGCTTCGAGATCGTTCCCGTGGGCCCGCTTCACCGGCTGATCCCTCGCTGAGCGATGACCGGGAGGGATCGATTCGATGCTCCGTGGGCCTACTGTCATCGCTTTCGTCCCCGTCGGCATTGCCCGTCCTGTACTGACCTTTCACGGAGTCATTCTCGGAGAGCAGATGGGGTTGGATCGCGCGGAGCATTGCGACGAGAGTGGCACGGCACGGACCCGGGACCTATCTTTGGGGCGCCATCAGATAGGCATCGCGGCTACGTCCGGGTCCGCAGCTTGGTGTCCGCGTCTCAGGTAGCGGGCGTAGCCGTGAAGATCGGGTCGTCCGTGCGCGTCACCCCCAGACGCCCCCCTCGCGGATGGCCCAGTAGGAAGGCCGGTCGCGCTCCACTGCCCGTCGGGCGCGGCCGGCCTTTCATCTTCTTTCCCGATATTCCCGCCTCTTGACTTCGGCCAACGGCGGGATCATGATGCCTTCCCGGAAAATCCAGACAACCGATTCACCCGTCAACAGGCGACACATGGAGGAGAGCGTGAAGATCATTCTGCCGGGCCTTATCTTGTCGGGGCTGGCCGCGGGGGGCATCCTGCTCGCGGCGGGCGAGGCCACACAGTCCCAGCCGACCGCCGAGCCGGAGCACATCGTGGTGCAGCACATCCTGATCTCGTTCGCCGGCAAGCTGCCGGGGAAGAACATCACGCGCACGGCCGACGACGCGAAGAAGCTGGCTTACGAAGTGCTCGCGCGGGCAAAGAAGGGGGAGAGCTTCGACGCCCTGGTGAAGCAGTACACCGATGACAGCTTCCCGGGCACCTACGGGATGGCCAACCTGGGCGTGCCGGCCGCCGGCGGCGAAGCCCCGCGCAACCGGATGGTGCGGGCCTTTGGTGATGTGGGGTTCAAGCTGAAGCCCGGCGAGATTGGCATTGCCGACTACGATATGACGACGAGCCCCTACGGCTACCACATCATCAAGAGAGTCAGCTAGCGAGCGGCTCGATGCCGAGGGGAGGAAGCGGGCCGGCGGCACTTCTGGTGTTCGGGGTCGCCGGGCCCTTGGGATTCGGAGATCAGGTCCATGCCGTGGCCGCAACAAGAAGACACCGTCACGCAGGCCTGCGGGCCTCAAGTCCAGGGAGCCCGCGAGCTGGAGAGGCTCGGCCCGGACGGCATGGACTATCTGGTGCTGGGCGTTGACGCGCCAGGGTTCGAGAAGCTCACGAGCCGGCAGAAGGCTCTGGCGTACCACCTGTACCGGGCGGCGATCGCCGGCGATCGAATCTTCACGGCGCAGAGTCACCGTTACGCCCTCGAGATCCAGGAGATGCTCGAGGCGATCTATGTGAACTCCGAGGGGCTCGATCCCGGCATCAGGGCGGCCGTTCATGACTACCTGAAGTACATCTGGATCAACCACGGTCAGTACGATCACGACCATCACAGGAAGTTCTTGCCTCGACTGCTGACTCCCGAGATGCTCGCCGCCGCGGCGCGGCACGCGTCCGGCATGGGCGCTGACCTGAAGCTGGGGCGTGGCGAGGACATCGACTCCAAGCTCGCCCGCCTGCGTCCCCACATCTTCGAGAGGGAGTACGAGCCGATCCAGACGAACCAGAAGGACGGGGAGGACATCCTCGCCACGAGCGCGGTGGCCCTGTACGACCCGGGCATCACGTCGCAGATGTTCGATGCGCTGGATCCGGCCTGGAAGGTCAGGCTCAACGTGAAGTTCCTCCTGCGCGACGGCCAGATCGTCCCGGAGGTGTACCGCATCGGCGGACTGCACGGGCGCGACCTGGATGCTGTGGCCTTCTTCCTGGGCAAGGCGATCTCTCTGGCCGGAAGCGACGACCAGCGCCAGGCCCTTCAGGCACTGCTGGGTTACTACCACAGTGGGGAGGAAGGGCAGTTCCTCCTTCATTCGATCCACTGGCTGAAGTCCTCCACGACGGTGGACTACATCAACGGCTTCATCGAGCAATACAAAGACCCACGCGGCGTCATCGGACAGTTCGAGGCGAATGTCTCGTTCGTCTCTGACTCCGCACAGATCGGGAAGCTGGCCGACAGCGCCTCGTACTTCGAGCAACTCATGCCGTGGCCCGAGATGTACAAGAGGCGGCGAATCGAGCGACCCGTCGCCAACGTGGTCAACGTGATCGTGGAAACCGGCGATGCGGGCCCCAAGTCACCGGCGGCGTACAACCTGCCCAACTACGCCGGCATCCGGAAGGCGCACGGGAGCAAGAATGTCGTCATGAACAACATCGAAGGGGCGCGGTCTCCGCAGGTTCAGGAGGCCATGTACCAGGAGTTCTATCTGCCGCGGTTTCGGGACAACGTGCGCAGGAACTTCGACATCGGCCGCAAGTGGATCGTCTACATGCACGAAGTGATCGGCCACGGCTCGGGCCAAGTGGAGCCAGGGCTCAAAGATGACCCGCGCAATCTGATCGGGCGCGCCTACTCGGCCCTGGAGGAATGCCGCGCCGACCTGGTGGCGCTGTACCACATGTTCGACCCCAAGCTGGTGCAGATCGGGGCCTTTTCACGGGAGGACCGGGCGGGCGTCATCGAGGCGGCCTACCTGGGATACCTGCAGGGGCACGTCACGCGCTACCGCTCCATCCCGGAGGACACCGTGCGCGAAGCGCACCGCAGGGGCGAGGAGCTGGTCTTGCAGTACCTCTCCAGGAGAGGCCCGAAGGGGGACCGGGACTTCGGCGTGAGAATCGTGCGCGAGGAGGGTAAGTACTTCGTTGACCTTACGGACGTGAACAAGGCGCGCGAGGGAGTCTCCGAGCTGCTGGCCACCCTGCAGACGATCAAATCGAAAGGGGACGAGAAGGCCGCCACGGAGATCTTCGACAGGTTCGGCACGCGCCTCGATCCCGACGTCCGGAGGAACATCACCGAGCGCGCCGAGCGGCTGAAGATCCCGCGCGAGACGGCGTTCGTCTTCCCGCGGCTCGAACCAGTCCTCGAGGACGGCGAAGTGGTGGACGCGGCGATCTACTGTGACGATGACCTCACGACACAGCAGCTCCGGTTCGCCCGTCTGAGGTTCGGCAAGACGATTCCCTGACCCAGCCAAGCATCCCCGCACCAAGCGACGAACAGTCTTGCTCCGATGGATGGTGCCTGCTATGCTAACGCGTCCTCGATCCCTCACGTTCGAGCCGATCACGTGACGATGCAAAGAGGACGCGCCGCGGAGAGGTGCTGGAGTGGCTGAACAGGGCGCCCTGCTAAGGCGTTAGTCGGGAAACCGGCTCGGGGGTTCGAATCCCCCCCTCTCCGCCAGCGGACGCCCCCGGACCAGGCACTCATGAACGTCCCTCCTCAGCGCCACCCGCGACTCACGGTCGACGTCATCATCACCCGGCCCGGTCACCCGCTCCTCCTCGTGCTCGTGAAGCGCCGCAACCCTCCCCTCGGCTGGGCGCTGCCGGGAGGCTTCGTCAGTTTCGAAGAGCCGGTCGAGGCCGCGGCCGCGAGGGAAGCGAAGGAGGAGACCGGCCTCGATGTCCGTCTCGTGCGCCAGTTCCACGTCTACTCGGAGCCGGGGCGCGACCCGCGGGGCCACACGATCACGGTGGTATTCATCGGTGAGGCCGACGGCGAGCCCACCGGAGGCGATGACGCCGCTGAAGCACGGTTCTTTTCAGTGGATGCTCTGCCGTCCGATGTGGTGTTCGACCACGAGGAGATCATCCGGGATTTCTTCAGCAAGAGGTACTGATCGCGGGCGCCGGCCAGGGACCGTGCCGATTCACTTCACCCGCTCCAGGTATGTCCCGTCCTCGGTGGAGACCCTCACGACCTCGCCAGTGCCGATGAATGGAGGAACCTGCACCGTGAGACCGGTTTCCGTGAGGGCCGGCTTGCGCTGCGCCGAGGCGGTGGCGCCTTTCAGCTCCGGCGCCGTGTCCACGATCTTCAGGTCCACGGTGAGCGGCAGCTCGATGCCCACCGGACTGTGCTCGTGGAACACCACCCGCAGCTTCATGTTCGGCGTGAGGAAGCTGACGTTCCCCGCCAGCACATCCCTGTGGATGTGGACCTGGTCGTAGGTATCGGTGTTCATGAAGTGGAAGTCGTCGCCGTCCCGGTAGAGAAACTCCATTTCCATGTCATCCAGGATCACGCGCTCCACCATATCCTCGGAGCGAAAACGATGGTCCATTTGATTGCCGCTCCTGAGATTGCGGAGCTTGCTCTGGACCATCCCTCGCCAGTTGCCCGGCGTGAGGTGCATCGTGCTGATGACGACGTAGAGCTCGTCATTCATCTTGACGCACATGCCTTTCTTGAGCCCAGTTGCCTTCACCTGTTCTGCCATCGTCTCCTCACAGGACCTTTCTCATCCTCTCCAGGAACTCGGGCGCCTTCTCGAAGCCGGTCAATCTCAGATCGCGACGCTCCTGTCCGGTCGCGTCGAGGAACACGATCGTGGGAGCCCCGAGGATCTCGTACTTGTTCTTCAGAGCCTCCACGGGCGGAGACATGGTGCTCGTGATGTCCGCCTTCAGCGTGAAGAAGGTGCGTGACGCGGCGACCACGTCTCGATCGCTGAAGGTGAAGTGGTCCAGCTCCTTGCAGGGAAGGCACCAGTCGGCCGTGAAGTCGATCATCACCGGCCGCCGGGCGGTCCGCGCGGCGTGGAGAGCCTCATCCGTGTAAGGCTCCCACTGGACGCCGGCGGCCGCGTCGCCCGGCAGCATTAGCCACACCGCGATTCCCGCGCACGCGAGCGCCGTGGAGAACCGCGCCGTGCGGAAGCCGGTGCCGCCCACCGGTGAGCCTTCCACGAACCCGAGATAGAGCCCCGAGGCCAGCAGCACGATGGGAATCGTGAACCGGGCCGCATCCTTCGGCAGCAATGGGTTGATGAAGTAGAACGCCATCGCGATGAGGATGCACCCGAAGACCTTCTTGACCCAATCCATCCACGCGCCCGCCTTCGGCAGACCTGTGGCGGCGCCGGCGAACCCGCCCAGCACCAGGAAGGGGACGCCGAGACCCAGCGCCAGCACGAAGAAGAGCGTGAAGCCCAGAAGGGGGCTGCCGGTCCGGCCGACGTAGGCCAGCAAGCTCACCACGAAGGGGCCCACGCAGGGCGCGGCCACCAGGCCCACGGTCAGTCCCATGAAGAGCGCACCCGAGGGACCTGGCCGGGACATCACGAAGCGGCGCAACGCCATCGGCACCTGGATGTCGTACAGGCCGAACATCGAGAGCGCCAGCGCGAGCATCACCAGGGCGACGAAGATGAGCGAGATCGGGCTCTGCAGAGCGGAGCCCAGCACGCTTCCCGTCGTCGCGGCCAGGGCGCCCAGCGCCGAGTAGGTCAGGCACATGCCCAGGACGTACAGCGATGCCAGCTTGAAGGTGCGCGATGGCCTGCCCGCCGCCTGCCCGCCGAAGTAAGCAAGTGTGATCGGGATGAGGGGGTAGACGCACGGCGTCAGGTTCAGCGCTAGGCCTGACAGGAAGATCAGCGCCAGCGTGGCCAGCCACCCTGATTGCCGGATCGATCGGCCGAGATCGTTGAGGCCCGCACCGCCCGACTGCGGGTCCGATGGGCCCCCTCGCGGAAGCGCCTGAGAGGGAAACGCGCCTCCTTCGAACTTGATAGCTCCGAAGATGTCGGCGTTGATGGCGTTCACCGGCTCGCCGGGCCCTGCGATCGGCAGGGGGATCTCGACCGCGAGCTTGGCGGGAGCCAGGCAGGACTTGTCGTTGCAGGCCTGCACCGTGAGCGTGCTGCGCAACGCGCGCGCCCCGGCGGTCAGATCCTTGCCGGCCTTGCCCTCGGCGCCGACGAGGACGGTCCCTTCGTACACGCGCAGCTTTTCCCCATCGGTGAAGGCGAAGGCCCGCTCGACGTGAGCGGGGTAGATCGGCTCACGGAAGGTGAGACCAAAAGTGGCCTCACCCTGCTCGATCGACAACGTGGTCGGGATCAGGTATTCCAGGGTGGGGTTGTGCGCATTGATATGCCAGCCTTCGTCGATCTTCACGGCCACGGCGAGGCGGAACGAGGAACCGGGAGGGACTCTGTCGAAC
>JAWPNA010000450.1:0-11728 GCA_045402695.1 Acidobacteriota bacterium | reverse complement strand
CGATGCGCAAGACCTGCGGGATCGGCATCGCGCGCTCTCTGATGACCGAGCGCAGCGGCTGGCCTTCCACCAGCTCCATGCAGATGAACGTGATTCCATCGACCTCGTCAATCTCGTGGATGGTGACGATGTTCGGATGGGTGACGGTGGCGGCCGTGCGCGCCTCGCGAAGGAAACGGCGCCGGCGCTCGGGGTCGGCCGTCAGCTCGGGTGGCAGGAGCTTGAGGGCAATGTGGCGTTCGAGCCTGGTATCGAAGGCCCTCCAGACCACCCCCATCCCGCCTTCTCCGATCTTCTCGACGAGGCGGTAGTGAGACAGCGTCTGACCACGTTGAATGTTCAGGAGAACAACTCCGCATTGCCCTCACTGGGTCTCGGGCTGGCTCAGGACCTTCTCTTCAACTGAGGGTACCACGAGAGTCTTGATCAGATCACAACGCGGACTACGGGACGGAGATGACGGTCCTGAGCCGCCCCCTTCCGCTCTCCTGAGAGATGGCGGACGGGCTGATCGAGGATCAGCTTCGGATGGCCTGGCGAGTGGCGGCCAGTCAGGGGTGGAGGAAGTGCGGATGAAGCCGGCCGCCGCGGAGCACGCCTTCGTGGCGAGGATCCAAGGAGTCCGGTCTGGACAGACGATCGAGGATTTCCTGTCGGACGCCTTCTCATTCCAACAGGCAGGAGTCGCTTCCCAGGACCGCCCCCAAGGGGTTCTACTCCTTCAAGGTCGAAGAGAAGTGATGGCATCGTTCCTGGAGGTTCGGCTCCTCCTCATCCTCCTCCTCGTCGCGGTCGGTTCCCTCCTCCTCGGCGCCGGGCGAGTCGTCCTCGACTTCGATCACCTCGGTCGGCGGTACATCCGGGTGATCGAGGTTGAAGAGGATCTCCATCTGCCGCTTTCGGCTCCGCACGCCCACCGGCTCGCCGGGGATACAAGCCCTTCCACCGAGCACCTGGGGTCGAAGTGATCCAGTCGATGTCCATCTCGACACCACTGTCGGCGTTTTTTCTAACCGATCGTCCGTTCACCCTCGCCGACCGTGAGAATGGAGTCCAATCCCCTGTCCTGACCCACCGGCGTCGCGTCCGCGAAACAGGTGTCCATCTGGGTGTCCATAACCCTCGGACTACACGGCCGCTCCCCGTAACCCTCGGAAACGGGAAAGGGCAACGAGTTAGTAACTTACTGATTTCATTGCCCCTCCCGTTTCGCCTTAAAATCTCCGGAGCCGGAAGGCTCTTGCGGGTTCAAATCCCGCCCCCGGCACCAGAAGGCATCGTGGCCGCATCGAGGTGTGCTGTTTTGGCGCGGATTCACGCGATCGGCGGAGCGATCCGTCGCGCACGCCTCGCGCCGCGAGAATCGAGTCGCCTGCATCTCCAGGGAGTCTCTCGATGAATGTCATTGTTGATCCCTCGGGGCCGGCGACGGGGACAAGGGCGCACGCAATCATGTCCTGAACTCCCTTCCGAGGATCTGCGAAACAAATCCCACAGGCCGCTCGCCCACCATCCGCTTGACTCGCTCGCGCACCTCGCCTGCACTGCCGGCCATCTCCGCCGCTTTCATGGTGCTCGAGTACGCCGCCCAGACGTCGGCGCCCGTGATCTCGTAGCCGTAGCCCTGCACCAGCCAGTGGAGCGCGAGCAGGCCGGCGCCCACCGCGAAGCCCGGGCGATCCACCGCGTGGTCGCGCGCAGCGCGGGTCAGCGTTCTCGGATCGCACGGCGTCCGGCTCGCCAGCGCCAATGCCTCGTCGTAGAGGCCCGCCTCCTTCGCTGCTGCGAACCACTTGCCGTCTTCGCCAGGCGTCGTCTCGGTCAGATCGGCGAGGATTTCGCCCGGCTTCCTGTGCGGGTACTTCCTGACGACGGCGCGGAAGGTGGCAAGATATGTGCGGCCAGTGTTAGCCCTGAGGCCGTAACGCTCGTAGGCCTCGTGGACCAGGCCGGACGACAGCAGGATTCCCTCGCAAAGAACGTCGACGTCCCAGTCCGGTGTCCACGGGCCGCGGCATCCTTCGGCGTAACGGATTGCCTCCGCATTCTTGCCCATCGCCGCGAGCGCCTTCACTGCCCAGCGCTTGTACGGCCAGATGATCCGCTCGGCGGCGACCAGATCGACGATCTCGGCGTAGCGCCTGGCGTGAAAGAGGGAGCTGAGGCACGCCGTCGTGCCGTGGAAGTGGCCGCGCAGGTCCGGGTCGGGGCTCAGGGCCATGCGCGTCGTGCCGATCAGCCGGTCGGCCCAGGCGACGGCCACCTCTTTCGAGCCGCAGAGCTCGCCCCAATGCTCCGCGAGCTGCTCGATGTACGGGATCTGATCGGCGGCATGCGCCTCCCAGAGGCGCTCGAGCCAGGCATCCCGGGTCCCGGCATCCGCGGGCGCGCTGGCGATGATGGCGACGAGCTCGCCGAGCGCGTTGTTGACGGCCGTGCCGATTGCTCCAGACGAGCTGTCGACGTGCTCGAGGGCCGGCGAAATTCGCTCGATGAAGGCAACTGCACCGTCGGCCGCGAGCAGAGGATCCCTCCGCGCGACGCTCTTGATCTCCCTGACCGCCTCCTTCACGCGCCGGATGGCCGGCTGGGACCGCCACCCGAAGGCGAAGCGTCGGAACCGCGCCTTGAACTCCCACCTGTGTCTGTCCTGGGAGGCAGTCCGCTTCATGAAGACATCCTTCAAGTCAGGCTCGTGCTCCGTGATTCTAGGCGGGCCAACGCCTCTCGTTGCTCGAGCGATGCCGCTGCGTGCGCTTTCCTGAGGAATCGGTCACTGTCGGAACGTACGAAGTCACGAACAGCTCCAATCGTCGCGCGCGCATACTCGTCGGGGTCGGCCAGAGCGGCCAGGCACCCGAACCAGGCGGGCAGCACCTCCCCCCAATCGACGCCCACCTGCCACGAGCCCGCTTCGTCGGCGAAGAACACGATGTCGTCCTCGCACCTGTCCACTCGGCGCAGGAGATCGAAGATCATGTCAAAGCCCTCACGCGCCTCGGACCGACGGCGCCCGCGCGCGGCGGCGACGCACCGATCGAACAGCCTCTGGCACTCCGCGATCCAGGCCTGCGTCGCCCGAGACTTCTGCATGAAGTTCCTGGAGTCCACGTCGAAGTCCTCGTAGTACTCGCCGTTAAGGCTGGCGTCTCGGAAGCGGCGCACCGACGCGAGGAGCCCGCGCGGGCCCCCGCGCTCCGGGCGGAGCGTCTCGATGCAGACGTGTCCCTTGATGAGGCGAGCCAGCCGGCCCGGAGGCAGAAGATCGATGGCTCGATCGAGGATCTCCAGGAGGCTCTCACCCGGAAGCCTGCGGATGTGAGCCCGGAGCTTGTCCGGGTCAATGGCGGATCGCATTAGCCAACTCGCCTCCTCAGGTTGCGCTCGATGCCCGGCTCCTCGGCCCCGCCTTGCGCCTGCCCCTCTTCCGGCCGCTTCGCGTCCGCGAGCCGCCGGACGATCGAAGACGTCCGGCTGCGGAGAGCAGCTCTCCGACGGTGCGCAGTTGCCTCGCGCCTCCCGCGCGGTGGGCCTGCCGGAATCGGAGGTGGAGTTCCGCGCGGAGTTGACCCTCTTCTCCCACCACGAGCCTCGTCAGCAGGCTGGTTTTCTCCTTCTCGGGCAGAGCGGCGATCCATCGCTTGAGATCCGCCGGTGGGATCCCGGCCTCCTCATGTGGGCAGGCCTGCCCGGCTGCGACGAGCAGGGCGTCGTCCAGGCGCAGGAACTCCGCGAGCGCCTCGAGCGGCGTGGTGAGTCTGTCGAGTCCCACGGGAACGGGCGGCTCCGCATCGTCCTCGTCGAGATCTCCCTCCTGGGCGCAACGGAGCCAGGCAAGGTAAAGGGCCCTGTAGTCTCCGGCGGCGATATCCGCGCGGACGGGGATTATCGAGGAGAGCCATTCGCTGCCGTCGTCGAAGTCCCCGCCCGAGTCGTCCTCGGACCGAAGCTCGAGGATAACCAGATCCCCCCTGGCCCGGGCGGAGGCGGACCCGCCGCAGCAGTAGCGCCTGGCCGTGGCGAGGTCGAGCAGGCGCCGGGGAAAACGCAGCATCAGCTCACGCGTCCCCCAGTTGGCGACGTAGAGGAACGCATCGAAGTACCTCTCCAGCCATCGGCCGGGATTCCCCTTGAAGTCTCCCCATTCGTAGTGGTTCACAAAGCTCGTCGGCGTGATCGAGGCGCGCGAGGACACCGCGCGCACCGCGCGCATTTCGCGTGCGGTGAGGGGACGGTCGATCGCCTGGAACTCGTAGTACTGATACTCACTCACGACGTTTCCGCTCCTGCGATGACGCGGATGATCTGAAGTTCCTCGGTTGGGCCCTCTCCGGTCGAGCCGACTGTATCGTCACAGGACAGGCGCAGAGAGCGTAGCGGCCGCTCCATCTCGACCGGCCCGGGAATTTCCGGGTTGCAGCGGCGCTACCCGGCGTCGGTTGAGGGGCGCACACGAACCCGGGCAGCGTCAACAGTAATAATCGCGCCGGCCTCGAGTTCGCGACCGTACTTCGCCAGCACGGCAACGGATATGGTTGCCTGCTGTGCTGTGGAGAGACCAACGAGGCGGATGAGACCGCTGTGCGGATGCCCTCGGACGATCGCAAGTTCCCCGAAGTCCTTGTCGAGCGTGATGAGTATCCGCGCCTCCTGATGCGCGCGGTCAAGGATTTCCTCATCGCCCGGATCCGATGGCCAGTCGCCGGCCCAGACTACCTCGTGTCCAGCATCCGATAACGCCTTGCGGACGCCGCCCCAGACGCAAGAGTCGAGGAGGACCTTCAAGCCGCGCTTCCGCCGAGGGCGGGATCAACGCGTTCATGTCCGACCAGCCGGCGGGCGTAGACGAGGCACGCTTGGATATCTTCGGCCTCGAGCCAGGGATAGCCTTCGAGGATCGTCTCCGGGCGATCGCCCGCGGCGAGCATTCCGAGCACATGCTCCACGGCGAGCCGATGCCCGCGGATGATCGGCTTCCCGCCGAAGATCTTCGGGTCGACGGTTATCCTCTGGAGAAGTTGGTCTTCCTGTGGAATCTGCTTCTTCATCGATCCTCCCGGCCTGGAGATGGGCAGCGACGAACGTCAACAGTTTGCCACAGACCTGCCGTTCCGGTAAGCATGAACGTATGTTGCCCTCCACGAACAGGTGTCCATCTGGGTGTCCATAACCCTCGTAAGATACGGTTGCTCCCCGTAACCCTCGGAAACGGGAAAGGGCAACGAGTTAGTAACTTACTGATTTCATTGCCCTTCCCGTTTCGCCTTAAAATCTCCGGAGCCGGAAGGCTCTTGCGGGTTCAAATCCCGCCCCCGGCACCAACCTCATCTGATTCTATTCGTCGTGTCAGCCGACCGGGCCGTTGCCGCGGGGCCTCAGATGCGAGCGGATCCGATCCGAATCGCCTTCGAGGAGTGCCTGGCCTCGCGCCACGAACACGATCCGATCCGCCAGTGCGAACGCTTCTTCTCGGTCGTGGGTCACGTAAAGCATGGCAAATCCGAACTCCCCCTGGAGCTGGAGGATTTCGCCCCGCAGCTTGAAATTGAGTTCCTCGTCGAGACTCGACAGCGGTTCATCCATCAAGAGAGCGCGGGGTTGGAGAATCAGGGCCCGCGCGAGTGCGACCCGTTGCTGCTGGCCTCCGGAGAGCGAGCCCGGCCTGGCATCCGAATACTCCAGGAGCTCGACCCGCTTCAGCATCTGGTTGATCCGGGTCCCGCGTTCATGACGGGGAATGCCCTGCGCCTTGAGCCCGAACTCCAGGTTGCCCCGGACCGTCATGTGCGGCCACAGCGCCAGATCCTGAAACACCATCCCGAGTCCGCGTCGCTCGGGGGGCACCACGATCATCCCCCGCTCGGCAACCACGGACCCACCGACCAGCACGCGGCCCGTGTCCGGCGCCTCGAAGCCGGCGAGGAGGCGAAGCGCCGTGGTCTTGCCGCAACCCGAGGGTCCAAGGAGCGCGACCCGCTCTCCCTCTCCGACCGCGAGCGAGAAGCCATCGAGGGCCTGCCGCGATCCGTAGACCTTGGTGACGTTTTCCAGCCGCAGGAAAGTCACGACCGGCTCCGCGCCTGGAGGATCCCCAGGACCGCGAAAGGCGCCGCGACCGACACGAAGATCAACACGCACAGCGCCGCAATGAGCTCCGGCCGACCATTGGCCATCATCGTGAACAGTCGGACGGTGAGCGTGTCCCTGCCCGGAGGGTACACGACCATCGCGATGCCGGTGTCCCTGAAGCAGAACAGAAACGCCAGGAGCCAGGCGCCCGCGATACCCTTCCAGGCCAGCGGCATTGCGATCGTCGTGAAACTTCGCGCCCAGCCGGCGCCGGCGACGGCAGCCGCCTCCTCCATCGATCGCGGGATGAGGGCCAGGGCGGCCTTGGTGACCCAGACGCCCAGGACCACGTACTGGGCGAGGAACCCGAGTAGAAGAATGACCGGGGTCCCGTAGATGGCGTTCGTCACCGGCTGGTTCCACAGGCTGACCAGCCCGATGCCCAGCACCGGTCCGGGCAGCGCGAAGAGGAACAGCGGGACCATCTCGGTGCTCTGCCTCAGCGCCCCGACCGTCGTGCCGTAGCCTATGAGGAGGCCGAACAAGACGATCAGCGAGGCACCGAGCGCCGCGTACGAAAAGCTCCTGCCGAGGCTCGCCCCCGCCGCGGCCAGTGCCGCACTGTAGGCCCCGGGGCCGGCGGCCCGGAAGAACAAGGCGGCCAGCGGCAGACCCGCCAGCCCCATCCAAAGGACGCCGGCCAGGACGGTGAGTCGGGAACCGAATCGCCGGAGCTGGAACGGCGTCGGTGCCGCACCGGTCGACGGCGGTTGCAGGACGGCGCTCGGCCGGATACCCAGGAGGTGGAGCCCGGCGAACGCCAGCAGGACAGCCAGCAGGAGAGGGCACGCTGCCGCAGTCGCAGACGAGAAGTCGTAGAAGGCCGCGAACTGGGCCAGGCTCTCGACCGCGTAGACATTCACCCTCAGGAAGGTAGGCGCTCCCGTCTCTCCGAGGGCGAGGCAGAACAGAAGCAGCACGGCCATGACGACTGCGGGGAGGACCTGCGGGAAGGTGATCCCCAGGATCACCCGTGATGGCCCCGCGGATAGCCGGGCGGCTTCCTCCAGGCGCGGATTCGCCGCAAGGAGCGAGGCGGACGTGAACAACAGCACCACCGGGAGAAACGACGCCACGAGGACGAGGAGACAGCCGGCCGGGCCGAAGAGAAACGCGCCGCCAGACCCTCCCAGCATCCCGCCGAGAAGGCCCTCCCGTCCCAGCAGGACGAACCATCCATAGGCGAACACGCTGGGCGGCAGGAGAATCGGGAGCACGAAGAGGGCGAAGAGAACCTTCCGCCCGGGAAGATCGGTTCGCGCGAGAAGAACCGAAAGCGGCAGACCGAGAAGGCCGGCCAGGATCGCCGTGGCCCCGGCTAGAAGCAGCGTGTTCCCCAGCAGGGTCCATTCCCTGGACGACGCAAAGAGCTGCGTGTAAGCCGACAGGGTGAATTGCCCGTCGGGCATCAGGCTCCGCTGGAGCATCGCCAGCATGGGCATTACCGCGATCAGTACCCACACCAGGAAGACGAGGCGGAGCGTCCTTCGGCGGTCCATCAGTAGCCAGCCCAGGCTTTCAGGAAAGGCTGGACGACTTCCATCTCCCGGGCCACAGCTGAGTTGTCCAGCACCATCAAGTGAAGCGCCTCGATCCGGGGGACGTGGGCGGGCGTCTCGACTCCGGAGTGAAGCGGGATCTGCGCGCAATCCGCGAATGCGAGCTTCTTCTCCGTCTCGACGGACAGCAAGTAATCAATGAGCTTCCCACCGTTGACAGGGTGAGGCGCGCCCTTGACCAGGAGCACGGCGTTGGGCAGGAGCAGCACTCCCGCCTCCCCTTCCCCCTGGTCGGGGACGACCATGCCAACCGACCTCCCCTGTTGCATCCTGTTGAATGCGTCGTCACTGTCGACCAGGGCAAAGTCGCACTCTCCCGCAGCTACGAGGTCGGCGCTATCGCCGTTGCTCGCCGTGATCCTCACGCCGTTGGCCTTCATCGCCTCGAAGAACGTTCTCGTCTTCTCGTCGCCCCAGAGGGTGAAGAGAGTCGCCGCGTAGGCCGTGGTCGTGCCGAAGAGCGGGTTGGCGATGGCGGCCCGGCCCTTGAACCGGGGGTCCAAGTAGGCCGAGACCGACTCCGGCTTGGGTGAAACCTTGTCTCCGACGATGAGAACCCTGGCCCTGGCGGAGAAGCCCGTCCAGTAGTGCCCGGGATCCTTGAAGGCTGCCGGAATCTCCTCGGCGTTCGGGGACTCGTACTGCGTCGCAACCTCCTTGAGCTTGAGGAGCTCAGCCCGGATCGGTTCGTTGGCCCAGTACACGTCCGCTTGCGCGTTGTCCTTCTCCGCCAGGAGGCGGTTCATGACCCCGGTGCTCTTGGCCTCCTCCGTGTCGAAGACCATCCGGACCGTGATCCCGGTCTCGCGTTCGAAGTCCTTCAAGATTGGCTCCGAGAAGGGTTGATCGACCGACGTGTACACCACGACTTCCTGCCCGGCGTCCTTGCATCCCAGGGCGCCGATCACGACCAGGCCAGTCACGAGCGCGGGGAGAATCGTCAGACGGAGTCGATAAGACGGAAGAATCATGATCGGTTCCTCAAGGGAAATCATGAAGGCGCCCCACCAAACAGCCCCGGGGCAAAGGCGCGCAACGGGCCGAGGGCTCCGCCCGCCACCACCACGACGCGGGCGCAGGGCTTGCCTCGGCCACTATTTCCCCTGCGTCTCGAGCGCGGCCTTGATGCCCTTGGCGAGGGCTTCAGGTCGCCCGAGGCCCCAGAAGTGCAGGAAAAGGATACGCGGAGACTCACCCGACATGTGCTGATGGATCGCGACGATGTCGATGCCGGCGCCGCGCAGGGCCTTGAGCACGGTCTGCAGCTCCGACTCGAGCATGGCGAAGTCGCCGTCCACAACCGCCTTCTCGTCGCTGCCGGCGAACGCCGCCCAGGTGTTGACGCCCATGGTGCTGCCCATTGCCTCGCCGTGCATTCTGGTCTCGCGGCCGATGGTCACCTTGTAGACGCCGTCCTTGAGTTCGCCGACATGGCCGAGAACGGCTTCGATCTTCTTGCCGTCAAGCGTGCTGTTCGCGGGGTCGATGTCCGCGTGCGGCGTATCGCCCTTGCCGCCGCTCGTCTCCTTGATCTTCGCGAAAACCTTGCCCACGGAGGCGGCGAGCCGCCCCTCCTCGCCCATTCCGCCGATGTGCATAAACATCACCTTCGGGCTGTCCCAGAAGAAGTGGTTGTGCAGTGCCGTCACTTCAAGCCCATTGTCGAGCGCAACACTCAGCACCGGGTTTACCTGATCCTCGAGCAGGACCATGTCACCCATGACCATCGTCTGCTGCCCGGCACGCGTGAAGGCGGCCCACGACGTGAGTCCCATCGGCGGAGTGAGCCTCACCCCGGCGGCGACGATTGACAGGTCGCTGCGCAGAATCGAGACCTTGAAGACCCCCTCCTTCTCGTTATAGGAGCCTCTGGCTCCAGTGAGTTCCTCGATCTTCGCCGTGTCGAAGGGAGTCTTCAGCGGCGTTGCCGACGCAGAGGCCGCGACAAGAACTCCCACCATGGATCCGAGAATGCGATTGAGCATGTCTTCTCCCGTAAGGTGCGCGGGGCCCCGGCGACATCCTCCGTCCGCGCAGTCGCGAGGCCCTTGTCCTCGTCGCTGCGATCCGATTCAGTGACTGTCGCCCAGATGCTGAACTGAAAGATCGTCGAAGTAGGTAACAGAGTCCGCTTTGGTCCAGAGACCGAATTTCCCGGCCTCGGTGAAAGTCGTGTCGTACGCGTCGATGACCTTCTTCCCGTTGAAGAACACCTGCAGGTGGTCCCCATTCGCCTCGACTGCGAGCTCGTGCCACATTCCCGAAGCGACCTTGCCGTCCCAGCTCGCGAATTGCCGTCGGCTGCCCTTCACAACGTGATAGAGCCGGACATTGTCCTCGAGCGCATTGGAGCGCGTGACGTAATAGTTGTCCGCGTCCTTGAGCCGGAAGACGATCCCGCATGCCTGGTCGATCTTGCCGGAAACGGGAATGCATTTCACTGAGAGCCGGAGGTTCTTCAGCTCCGGTCCGGTGAACGCGACGGGAAAGCGGTTATCCGTATCGTCGCCGTCGACCTGGGCCAGGACGTTGGGCGCGCTCGGTGCGTCCTTTTCGGCCCGGACAACCCAGCGGCCCTCTCTGCCATGGCCGGTCCTGCCGAAGGCGAACCCGGCCGGCGGCGTCTCCGGCGTGTCCGAATCGAAGCCCCAGGTCTTGACGGATGCCGGCGTGGCGTCGCCAGCGCCGGACAGAGTCACGATGCAGAGCAGTGTGAGGATTCCGAAAACGGCGGGCAAGAATGGTTTCATCGATCGGCCTCCTGTCTTCTTTCGGCAGTACTCGAAACGATTCCCGGCAACTCCCGTCTGGATGAGGGCCACGAACGTGAAGCATCCGAAGCCTAGCACGGGTACGGGTGACCTGAGCGCGGGCGCTCAGCCTCCGTGATGCCGATGGTGAATGTCCGGATAGTGGGGGTGGCTGTGGACCATCCGCTCATGGGCGTGCGGATGGGCATGCGATTCGCCCGGTTGGTCCTGTTCGCCATGCGGGTGCCGGTGGTGTTCATCGTGCCGGTGACGATGGTCGTGAACGAGAGCCTCATGTCCGTGCGCATGGTCGTGGCGCTCGGTCAGATGCAGCCAGATGCCGAGACCCATCAGACCGGCGGCGCCCATCAGCTCCGGTCGCAGCGGTTCGTCGAAGAGCGCGATCGAGATGACGGCTCCCACGAAAGGCGCAACGGAGAAGTAGGCTCCAGTGCGTGCGGTGCCGAGATGCCGGAGGGCGAGCACGAAGAGGGCAAGGCTGATTCCGTAGCCGAAGAGCCCGACGATCATCGCGCCCAGCGCAGGGACGATTGAGGGCGCCCGAGCTCCCAGGGCGAAGGCGATGGAGACGTTGACACTGCCGGCCACCACACCTTTGATGGCCGCGATCTGCAGCGGATCCCCGCCTGATACCTTCTGCGTGAGGTTGTTGTCGATGGCCCAGCAGATACATGCCCCTACGACGGCGAGCGAGCCCACGGGCAACGCCATCCCGCCGGTCGCCGGTCGCGAGAGCAGGACTCCACCGGCGACGATCAGGGCCATCCCGAGCGCGATCCGCCGATCGAAATTCTCTCGAAATACAAACCACGCCAGAGTGACCGTGAAGACTCCCTCGAGGTTGAGAAGGAGAGAGACTGCCGATGCAGGAGTGAACGTGAGTCCCCACATGAGCAGAACTGGGCCAAGTATGCCGCCGAACAGGACGGCGCCAGCGAGCCATGCGAGGTCCCTCGGGCCGAGACGCGCTTCGGCGCCGCCCGGGCGGGTCAACAGGCGCAGAACGAACAGCCCGAAGCCGGAGCCGCAGTAGAGCAGTCCTGCGACGAGCACGGGGGGAGTATCCACGAGGAGCAGCTTCGAGCACGGAATGCTCAGGCCAAAGAGAACGGCCGAGGCCAGGGCCAGTGTGATCCCACGCCGAGACTCGCGCGATTGACGCAACGGACCCGCGGTCATTCGCTTTCAGGAACTGTTTTGGCCGCCCGAGGCGCAGGTTCTCCCCACCGGCTGAAGAGCACCGGGACCACGACGAGGTTGAGGAACGTC
>JAWPNA010000082.1:0-9253 GCA_045402695.1 Acidobacteriota bacterium | reverse complement strand
GCTTGACGAAACGCTGATGATAGATCGCGATACGTGTCAAGTAAAGAGGTTATCCTGAAATTTCGCCCGACCCCACTCTCCGCCGGCCCCGCCGCTGCCTGACGGCCTCGTAGAGGCATACCCCCGCGGCGACCGACACGTTGAGCGATTCCAGGCCGGCAGACAAGGGAATCGAGACCACCTCATCGCAGTTTTCCCGCACCAGGCGCCGCAACCCACGCCCCTCCCCCCCCACGACGAGGGCCAATCGGGGAGGATACTCGGTCTCGTCCCATGCGCGGGAGGCTCCGGCATCCAGCCCCACCGTCCAGAACCCCTTTTCTTTCAGTGTCTTCAGGAATGCCGACAGATTCCCCACCCGGGCAACCGGCAGTTTCTCCGCGGCCCCCGCCGCGGCCCGGGCCGCCGTCGCGGACAGGCCGGCGGAACGGCGCTCGGGGATGAAGACCGCCGCGGCCCCGGCCCCGGCCGCCGTTCTCACGATCGCGCCGAGGTTCCTGGGATCCTCCACCTCGTCCAGCACCACGACGATAGCCTCCGCTCCGCACTCCTCCAGGAGCCGGTCGGGATCCGCATAGGCCATGGCGGCCACCGAAGCCACGACCCCCTGATGGGCCGAGCGCGGCTGGCCTCCCGTCAGTCTTTCGAGCCGGGTCCGGTCCACCTCCTCCAGCGGGACCGAGTGCTCCCTCGCGAGAGCCTTCAGGCGAAGGGTTCGGCCGTGATGCCGCCCCCGCTCGAGCCAGATCCGTTCCACCTTCCGGCGCTCCGACTCCAGCGCCGCCTCGATCGCATGAAACCCCATCAAGAGGTCCACCTCAGGCCCCAAGACGCCGGGCCACGGCACGGGCCCGCTCGGCGCACGGCAGGATTCTCACGGGCATGTCGAGAAGGCTCCCCTCGTCGATGAGCGGCACGACCCGATCCAGCTCCGGTCCCTCGTCGACCCCCGTCACCGCGACCCGGATCGGGTGATATAGCGCCCGTCCTTTGAGGCCCAGCTCTCTTCCCACCTCGACCGCCACCTCCCGGAACAGCTCGCGGCCGGCAAGCAGCGGCGGTTGGCGCGCTTCGACCTTCTCGGCGAACCGGGAAACCACGTCGAGGGCCGTCTTCTCGGCGGCCAGCGCATCGATTGCCTTGGCCGCCGAAGGACTGCCCGAAATGTGCTCCTCGAAGCGGAACAGCGACCCTGTCGCCGGGACTGCATCCGCCAGCGTCTCCATCTGCCCGGAATAGACATGCAGCGCCCGTCCGATCCATTCCTCGCAGGGTCCATCGACCGGCCGCTCGTGCATGAATCCCGCGGCCACGAGACGGCCCCGGCAAGCTCCGGCGAGCTGGCCCGGCGTCTTTGCCCGCAGGTAGTGGGCGTTGAGCCAGCTCAGCTTCTTCATGTCGAACATGGCTGCCGAATGTCCGACGCGCCTCAGGCTGAAGGCGCTCACGATCTCCTCGAGCCGCAGCACCTCGCGTCCTTCCGGATGCGCCCAGCCCAGCAGCGCGAGGTAATTCACGAGCGCCTCCGGTAGGAAGCCCCGGTCACGGAAATCGGCGATCGAGGAGGCGCCATGGCGCTTGGACAGCGGGCCCCCGTCCTCTCCCATCACGAGCGACAGGTGGGCGAAACGCGGAGGCGTGGCGCCCAGCGCCTGGTAGATCAGGATCTGCCGGGGGGTGTTTGAAAGATGATCCTCCCCTCGGATGACATGGGTGATCCGCATGTCGGTGTCGTCCACGACCACCGCGAAGTTGTAGGTCGGCGTGCCGCCGGCGCGTACGATCACCGGGTCACCGATCTGTCCCGCAGGAAACTCCACCCGCCCCCGTATCAGGTCCTCGACGATGACCGACCCCGTCTCAGGGACCCGGAACCTCAGAGCGTGCGGTTCCGAAGCCGCGCGGCGCGATGCCTCGTCTTCCGGCAGCGTCCGGCAGCGTCCGCCGTACCGGGGCGCGAGTCCCGCGTCGCGCTGCGATTCGCGCTCAGCATCCAGCGCCTCCTCGGTGCAGAAACAGCGATAGGCGCCGCCCCGTTCCATCAACCCCTTCGCTGCGGCGGCGTAGGCCGCCTTGCGCTCGGACTGCCGGTACGGGCCGCACGGCCCCCCCTTGAGCGGACCCTCGTCCCAGTCGAGCCCGAGCCACGCCAGGTCTTCGTAGATCATCGACTCGGAGGATGTGGTGGAGCGCTCGACGTCGGTGTCCTCGATCCGCAGGATGAAGGTGCCCCGGCTGCCGCGCGCGAAGAGCCAGTTGAACAGCGCGGTGCGGGCGTTGCCGACGTGCAGGTGGCCCGTGGGGGAGGGCGCGAACCGGACGCGAACCGCCGGATCCAAGGTCAGATCCTCCCCAGCATGACGACCGTCTCGGCCGCGATCCCTTCCTTGCGCCCGAGACTTCCAAGACCTTCGGGCGAGGTCCCCTTCAGGTTGACCTCCTCCTCCGTGGCGTCCATCGCCGCGGCGATTCTGCGCGTCATTTCCGCCGCGTGCGGGGCGATCTGAGGCTCCTGCGCGATGACGATGGCATCCAGATTGACGAGCCGGTATCCCCGCTCCTTCATCAGCGCCACGACCTTTTCCAGGAGCAGCAGGCTCGAGACGCCGGCCAGATGAGGATCGCTGTCTGGAAAATGACGGCCGAGGTCGCCGAGGCCCAGAGCCCCCAGCACGGCGTCGCAGATGGAGTGCAGCAGCACGTCGGCATCCGAGTGCCCCTTCAAACCGCGCGCTCCCGTGATCTCGACGCCGCCGAGCACCAGACGCCTATCGCTTTCGGCATCGGCGAACGCGTGGATGTCATATCCCAGCCCGACACGGAACAAGGTCACCTGTCCTTTCCGATCCATCCCGCGAGCGCCGCGGCCATCTCGAGGTCATCCCGCGTGGTCACCTTGAGATTGCGCGGCGAGCCGGCGACGAAAGTGACGGGGTGGCCGAGAAGCTCGACGAGCGCCGCGTCGTCGGTGACATCCTGGCCTCCGCCATGGGCGAAGGCCTCGCGCAGCAGGGTCAGTCTGAACCCCTGCGGCGTCTGCGTCAGGACGAGACCTTCTCGATCCAGCGTCCCGGAACCCACCCGTCGCACCGTGTCGGCCGGCCGCAAACCTGGAACCGCTGCGCCCGAGATCGCCGTCGCTTCCACGACGGCCGTGATCAAGTCCGCCTCCACGAGCGGCCGGGCGGCGTCGTGCACAAGCACGATGGCATCCTCCTCGGCCACTCCCTCGGGCAGCGACCGCGCGACTGCGTCGAGCCCCGCCAGAACCGTATCCTGCCGCCTGGCTCCTCCCGGCGCCACGGCCACGACCTTCGGGGCCAGAAGCGAGATGCGTGTGGCTTCTTCCAGCATCGCCGCGGGAGCCATCAGGATGACCGCATCCACCAGAGGATGGAAGCCGAATGCGCGAAGGCTGTATTCCACGAGGGGCCGGCCCGCCAGATCGAGGAATGCTTTGGGGAGCTCCGCGCCCATCCTGAGGCCCGCCCCGGCGGCGACGATGAGTGCGGTGGTGTGCATGGGAGGAGAAACGTCAGATCTCGAGGATCTCCTTTTCCTTCTTCTTGGCCAGATCGTCGATGAGCTTGATGTGCTGATCCGTCATCTTCTGGACGTGATCCAGGGCGCGCTTCTCGTCATCCTGGGAGATCTTCTTGTCTTTTTCCAGCTTCTTGGCGCCCTCGTTGGCTTCGCGCCGGAGCAGCCGCACGTGGGTGCGCCCTTCCTCGGCGACGTGATGGACTTTCTTGGCCAGCTCCTTGCGCCGCTCCTCGGTCAGGGGAGGAATAGGGATGCGCACGATCTTGCCGTCGTTGGCCGGGTTTAACCCGAGGTCCGACTTCAAGATGGCCTTCTCGATGGCGGGCAGCGCGGAGGGATCCCACGGTTGCGCCACGATGAGGGACGGGTCGGGGATCGTGAGCGTCGCCACCTGGTTGAGCGGCGTCGGAGTGCCGTAGTAGTCCACCTGCACCCCGTCGAGGATCGCGAGAGAAGCCCGACCAGTTCTCAGCATCGAGAGCGCGTGCCGGATGTGCTCGACCTGGTCCTTCATCTTCTTTTCGGTATGCGCGTACAGGTCGTTGAGCATGGCGTCAAGCCCCCACGATCGAGCCGATCTTCTCGCCGGTCACGACACGGCGTATGTTACCACGTTCGGTCAGGTTGAAGACGACGATGGGCAGGGCGTTGTCCATGCAGAGCGAGATGGCCGTCGTGTCCATGACCTTCAGGCCTCGGTCCAGGACCTCCAGATAACGAATCCTGTCGATCTTGGTGGCCGCCGGGTCGGTGTGTGGATCGGCGGTGAACACACCGTCCACGCGCGTGGCCTTCAGGAGCACCTCCGCCTTGATTTCCATGGCCCTCAGGGCCGCCGCGGAGTCGGTGGTGAAGTAGGGGTTGCCCGTGCCGGCTGCCAGGATCACGATGCGCCGCTTCTCCAGGTGCCGGATGGCGCGCCGGCGGATGTACGGTTCGGCGACGGCCCGCATCTCGATGGCCGAGAGCACGCGCGTGACCACGCCGGACTGCTCGAGCGCGTCCTGCATGGCCAGGCTGTTGATCAGGGTTGCCAGCATGCCCATGTGGTCCGCGGCCACCCGATCCATCCTCTGGGCGCGGGAATCCAGTCCACGGAAGATGTTGCCGCCGCCAATCACGAGCGCGACCTCCACGCCGAGGTCGTGAACCTCCTTGACCTCGCCCGCGATGCGAGCCACCACCGCCGCGTCGATGCCGAAGCCGGTGTCGCCCATCAAGGCTTCCCCGCTCAGCTTGAGCAGGACTCTCTTGTAGATGGGCTTGTGCGACACCCGTCATCTCCTCAGCCGGCCTGCGGCTCTTCGGCGGTCTCCCCGAGCACGAAGCGGGCGAACCTCCTGATGCGGATGTTCTCACCGATCTTCCCGATGTGCGAGGAGATGAGATCCTGCACGGTCATGGATGGATCCTTCACGAACGGCTGCTCGAGCAGACAGCATTCGGCATAGAACTTCTCGAGCTTGCCCTCGACGATCTTCTCCGCCACCTGCGCGGGCTTGCCGGTCTTGGCGGCCTGGTCCTTGTAGATCTCCCGCTCGGCGGCGAGCACTTGAGGCGTCACTTCCTCGCGTGAGAGGAAGCGGGGCGAGGAGGCCGCGACGTGCATGCTGATGTCCTTCACGAGGCGCTGGAAATCAGGAGTGCGCGCCACGAAGTCGGTCTCGCAGTTGACCTCGACGAGCACGCCAATCTTGCCCCCCACGTGGATGTAGGAGCCCACGAGCCCCTCCTTGGCCGCGCGATGCGCTTTCTTCGCGCCGGCCGAGAGACCCTTCTTGCGCAGGATCGAGATGGCCTCCTCGATATCGCCCTTGGCCTCGATGAGCGCCGTCTTGCATTCCATCATGCCCGTCCCGGTCCTTTCACGCAGGTCCTTGACCAGGGACGCCGTGATCTCCATGACTTGCCTCCGATGTCGGTTCGTGTCTCGGGGTTCTTCGACCCGGGGCCGCGGGAAGGGGCCCGGAGGATCTCGCCTATCGGATCTCGACCGGGACCTTCCCCTTCGGCTCGCTCGCCGTGGGAAGCTCTCCAGTGTCGTCCGTCGCGGAGCCGCGCGGGCGCGTCCGGGGCTTCAGCTTGCCGGCCGCCGGAGCCGCACCGGCCGCCTGCACCTCGCCCGAGTCCTTGCCCTCCCCATCCTCGGACGCCTCCTGGGCCCGTCGCTGGTGGAGGTTCTGCCCCTCGGAGACCGCATCGGCCATCCGGGACGCGAACAGTCGGATCGCCCTGATCGCGTCGTCGTTGCCAGGGATGATGTAATCGATCAGGTCGGGGTCGCAGTTGGTATCCACCACGGCGATCACGGGGATCCGAAGGCGGCGCACCTCGCTGACCGCGATGTACTCCTTCTTCGGGTCGATGACGAAGATGGCCTCTGGAAGCGAGCTCATCGATTTGATGCCGACGAGCACCTTGTCGAGCTTCACCCGCTCCTTCTCGAGCTTGCCGAGCTCCTTCTTGGTGAGCATCTCGCGTCGGTGCAGATCGGTTTCCAGCGACTCGAGATAGCGCAGCCGCTCGATCCTCTTCTTGATGGTCTGGAAGTTGGTGAGGGTGCCCCCGAGCCAGCGGGTGTTCACGTACGGCATCCCGCAGCGAACGGCCTCCTCCTGGATGGCCTCCTGCGCTTGTCTCTTGGTTCCGACGAAGAGCACGGTGCCGCCTTCTGACGCCACCCGGGTGACGAAATCCACCGCTGTCTTGGCCCGGTGCACCGTCTGCTGGAGATCGATGATGTAGATTCCGTTGCGCTGGCCGAAGATGAACGGCTTCATTTTGGGGTTCCAGCGCTTCGTCTGATGGCCGAAATGCACTCCAGCCTCGAGCAGCTCCTTCATCGAAACTGACGCCAAGCTTCCCTCCCAGTTGATACTCGTTGTGTACGGGTCCGCCGCTCCCGCTACCTCTTGGAGAACTGGAAGCGCTTGCGGGCCCCCTTCTGTCCGTACTTCTTTCGTTCCTTGATCCGGGAGTCCCTGGTGAGGAACCCCGCCTCTTTGAGCTTCTGCCTGAGTTCCGAGTTGTATTGCAGCAGCGCGCGCGAGATTCCGTGCCTCACGGCCCCGGCCTGTCCCGCCGTGCCGCCTCCGTTGACGTTGACCAGGATGGTGAATCGGTCCGCGGTCTCCGTGATGAGCAGCGGAGACCGGACGACCGTCCGCAGAACCGCGCTGGGGAAGTAGTTGTCGATCTCTCGCTTGTTGACCTTGATCTCTCCCTGGCCCGGGCGCATCCGAACCCTGGCCACCGCTCGCTTCCTCTTGCCCGTGCCATAGTACTCGATGCTTGCCGCCAAAACTGGCTACCTCCTCTGTTCGCGCCCCGGACCCGCGGTCGGAACCTCGAGAGGCTCGGGCTTCTGTGCCGCGTGGGGGTGCTCGGGACCCGCGTAGACCTTGAGCTTCGTGATTAGCTTTTTCCCCATGGAGTTCTTGGGGAGCATCCCGGAGACTGCATACTCGATCACCCTGTCGGGGCGCGTGGCCAGGAGCTTGCCGGCCGCGATCTCCTTGAGGCCACCGGGATACCCTGTGTGCCGTCTGTAGAACTTGTCGGTCTTCTTCTTGCCCGTGAGCATCACCTTCGCGGCGTTCACCACGATCACATGATCGCCGTGGTCATAGTTGGGCGCGAAGGTCGGCCGGTGCTTGCCACGCAGCCGGGAGGCGACCAGAGTCGCCAGGCGCCCGAGCGCCCTGCCCTCCGCATCCACCAGGAACCACTTCGGATCCTGCGGCAGCCCCTTCGGGGCGTAGGTCTGCATGACGAGGTTTCTCTCCAGAACTTGACGCAATTGTGGTTGGACAAAACCATCTTTTTACTACAGGGGTCCAGCGAAGTCAAGGAGATTCCCGGCATGCTCCATCCGGGAACCCGCCAGTCCTTTGACGCCCGGGTGGAGGTATCATGCCGCCATGCCGGCAGCCACCGAGGTGAAGAGCATGTTCGGCGCCATCGCCGGGCGCTACGACCTGCTCAACACGATCCTGAGCCTCGGGACGGACCGGAGGTGGCGCCGTCGCGCGTGCGTCGAGCTGACCCCCGCGCCAGGGGAGCTGGCGGTGGACCTCTGCTGCGGCACGGGCGACCTGGCGCGCGAGCTGGCGGGGCGCGGGGCCATCGTGATGGCCGCCGACTTCTCGCGTGAGATGCTGGAGCGCGCCGCAGCCAAGGGAGTGCCTCGACTCGCCGAGGCCGACTGCCTCCGGCTCCCCTTCCGCGAAGGGGCGTTCGATCTCGTCACGGTCGCGTTCGGCGTGCGCAACCTGGCGGACCTGCCGGCCGGATTGCGCGAGATGCGGCGCGTGCTGCGGCCGGGCGGCAGGCTCGGCATCCTCGAGTTCGCCTCGCCGCGAGGGGCCATCTTCGGCCGCCTCTACCTGCTGTACCTGCGACTCGCCGTCCCCCTCATCGGCGCGATCGTCTCGGGCCGCCGTTCGGCATACGACTATCTGTCCACCTCGATCCAGGAGTTCCCCGATCAGGATCGGATGAAGCAGATCATCGAGCAGGCGGGCTTCGAGTCGGTGCGGCATCTCGATTTCGCCCGAGGCATCGCCGCCCTGTACATCGCCGGAAAGCCAGCCGCCGGCTCTCCTTCTATCCGCTGACCGCCCACGGATCATCATCCAGGATCCCTTCGTCGAGGGCCGGCCGCACCAGCCGGTCCTTGTGGTACAGCCTCTCGCCCATCCTCACCCACAGATCATCCGGAGCCTTCCCGTACAACGTCAGCGCCCCCAGCTCGTGCTTGATGTGCCGGTGATGTGGACCACATAACGATCCCTCATTCCACTCCACCGACGGCCCCCGCCTAGACCTCAGCTCGATGTGGTCAGCCTCCAGCCCCCCGCGCCTCAAGCACTCCGGAGCGCCGCACGTGTACTCGTCTCTCTGGATGACGCGCCGCGCCAGAGTCTTCTTCACGTGATCATCCGCGTCGCCGTACACCTCAAGGAAGTGCACCGCCATCGCCGCCAGGCACCACCATTCGGGCCGGTCCTGACCGTACAACCCCCTCAGCACCCTCAACGCCTGCTCGTAGGTCGCCTGCTGATCCTCATCCAGCACGAACGTCAGCCGCGTCATCGGCTGGCTCGCCTCGGGCGGCACTGTGAAATGCGAACACATCTGTAAAACCTCGGCAAAGCTCTTGTCCTCCGGGGGCCAGCCCCCATGTGCCTGGAAGTCAGCCCAGTCCGCCTGACGGTGAACCTCGGCGGCCTCAACCGCCGCCTCCAGCTTCCGGAAGCTGTGGCACAGCGCGAATCTCACCCACGCCCGCTCGGCCCTGTTGTCCCCCTTCAATCGCACCGCCTTCGCCACCAGCCACGCCGCCGACCTCCCCAGTCTTCCCGCCGCGTACATCTTGAAGGCCACCGGCAGATCCGACAGCTCCACGTCGAGCCTGATCAGATCCTCGGCCTCACGGACGCTCAGTCCCGCGCGCTCCCTCACGTACTGATCCAGACTCGCGAAGCGCAGCACCTTGGTGAGCCGGGACTCCCGCATGATCCGAAGCAGCCGCCCCCGCACCGAGTCGAGCCGCCCCTGCGCCTGGGACCAGAAGACCACCCTCTGATGGGCGGGAGCATCGTCGGCGGGAGCCCCCTCCAGCATCACCTCCGGGAACTCCCACGACAGATGCTGCCACTGGCCCGTTGCCTCCCCCTCGATTTCCTCCGCGGAGGCGATCTGCTTCGCC
>JAWPNA010000435.1:0-12875 GCA_045402695.1 Acidobacteriota bacterium | reverse complement strand
GTTCGCACAAGGTGCAGGCCAAGGGCAACGAGCTGTATATCGATCTGACTCCGCTGAAAGGGGCCCGCGGCGAGAAGGGGAGGCCGAAGCTGATCAACAACAGCTCCGAGGTGCAGGCCCTCAACACCACGCCGGGTTCCGCCCCCCCCACCAACTCGGTGCAGTGGGCGAGCACTTCGGGCATGCCCGAGCCGAAGATCATGACCGCCAAGGTCATGGCCACGCCCGCCGGCAAGCCGACGGTGGCACGGATGGAGGCGGTAGCTGCATCCGCCGAGGCCGCGGCTCCGCCCACGCCGCCTTCGGCGGCTTCAATCATGTCGCCTGCGGCGGCGCTGACGACGACGCCCGCGGCGGCGATGCAGCCGGCCTCCGTGCCGGCCCTGACGATGGCGATGGCGATGGCCGCGGGCGAGAACGCCGGCACCGCACGGAACCTGAGAATCGCGGTGGGGCGGTCGTTGACTCTCGAAACTGGCTTGCCGATCTCGCGTGTCTCGGTGAGCAACCCCGCAGTGGCGGAGCCGATCGCGATCAGCCCGACCCAGCTTCTGATCAACGGCCTGGCGCCCGGCACCGTGTCACTGGTGTTGTGGCCCAAGGAAGGCGCGGCGATCGTCTACGAGCTGGTGGTGCACATCGATTCGGCCGCGCTGGAGCAGCAGATGCAGGCGATCTTCCCCGACGAGCATGTCCGCGTGCAGACCTCCAAGGACAGCATCGTTCTGACGGGCCCGGTGAGCAGCACGGACATGGCCGAGAAGCTGATGAGGCTGGCCTCCGACTACTCGCCGAAGGTGGTCAACCACATGGCCGGTCCGGGCGCGGCCCGCAAGCAGGTCATGCTGAAAGTGAAGTTCGCCGAGGTGAGCAAGTCGGCGCTCACGGAGTTCGCCTCCGTGCTGCACCACGTGGACCCCACCAACCCGGCGGGCAGCGACCGCGGCTCCACGGGGACGGGGCAATTCAACCCGCCTCGCGGCAACCTGCTCAACGATCCGGCGGGCCCCGAGCTGACGTGGGGCGACGCCATCAACCTGAGCTTCTTCGAGAAGTCGCTCGACCTGGGCCTCTTCATCACCGCTCTCAAGCAGCGCGGGCTGTTCCAGGAGCTGGCAGAGCCGACGCTGATCGCGGCCGACGGTCAGGACGCCAACTTCCTGGCGGGCGGCGAGTTCCCCGTGCCAATCGCGCAACCGGGGGCCAATTTCGTGGCCATCACGGTCGTCTGGAAGAAGTTCGGCATCAGCCTCGACTTCAAGCCATCGATCCACAACGACGGCGTGATCGTGATGAAGGTGAAGCCGGAGGTCTCCTCGCTGGACTTCGCCAACGGCGTCCTGATCGAGGGGTTCCGGATCCCGTCGCTCATCGTGCGCCGGGCCGAGACCGAAGTCGAGCTGAAGGACGGGCAGAGCTTCGCCATCGCTGGGCTTTACGACAGGAACTTGATGAACACCAAGTCAAAGATCCCGGTGCTGGGCGATATCCCGCTCCTGGGCCATCTGTTCCGCAGCAAGAGTCTCGAGAAGAACAGGACGGAGCTGCTCGTGATCGTGACACCGCAGATCGTGGAGCCTCTGGGGACCGGCAGGGAGCTGCCGTCGCTGGAGATGCCCGAGACATTCGACGACACCGAAAAGCCGGTCAAGAAATAGGAGAGGCGAAGATGGGCTTCATCAGGATGAGAAACGACGAGAGTGGAGTCAGCCTGGTCTTCGTGGCGCTGGCCATGGTCGTGCTGCTGGGCATGGCGGCCCTCGCCATTGACGTGGGCATGCTGTTCACGGCGAAGGGACAGGCGCAGAACGCCGCGGATTCGGGAGCCTTGGCGGGGGCCGGGACCCTCATCCTGAGCCCGGATGACGCGACCGTCGCCACCAACGTGGCGGAGACCTTCGCCGAGCAGCACGAGATGATCAAGCAGCAGGTGGACATCCAGCCGGCGGAGGACATCCAGGTGGACCTCGTCAACAAGCGGGTGACGGTGACGGCGCGCAGGATCAACGCGCGCGGCAACGCCGTGCCGACCTTCTTCGCCAAGGTGCTGAGCATCGACTGGGTTGACGTGACGGCCACGGCCACGGCCGAGGTCGGCCCCGCCGACACCGCGTCCTGCCTGAAGCCGTGGGCCATTCCGGATGCCTACGACGACGTGAACGCCAACGGCGTCTACGACCCCTTGATCGACTACTACGAGCCGGGTGTAACCTCGTGGGGGACGACGTACCGCAACGCCGACATGGATTTCGGCACGCAGCTCAACCTGAAGATGGGGTCCCCGGGCGACGCCATCACCCCCGGTCAGTTCTTCCCGATCGACCTTCCGATCCCCGACAGCCCGGACACCGGCGGCGACAGGTACCGTGAGAACATCTACCAGTGCAACAGCGACATCGTCGAGGTCGGCGACTACGTCCTCACGCAGAACGGCAACCTGGTCGGCCCTAGCAAGCAGGGGACTCAGGCCCTGTACGACCTGGATCCGGGCGCCCACTGGGTGGACGGCGTCGGGATCGAGGGAAGCGCCTTTCCACCGGGCGCCAGCCCCAGGATCGGCAGGGTGCCGATGTTCCATCCAGGCTTCCCCCCCGATTCGGGGAAGCAGGACCTACTTGTCACGAACATCTCCGGGTTCTTCATCGAGGGCGTGAATCCCAACGGCACCATCACGGGACGGCTCGTCCCGGCGCTGGGGATGGGCGGCATCGGCCCCGGCGCGCTCCTCCAGACTGTCCGACTGGTGAAATGATGACATCGAGGCATGCGTTGTTTCTGATCTCATCGCGTTCCAGCTTCCTCGCCGAAGCGGAGAGGACAGGCTCTGCCGCCGGCGCGAAAATCTCGGGGCGGGCCCCCCTGGCGGAGGGCGCCGTGGCGCAGGCGGCCGAGGCCCTGCGCTCGGGAAGCGCGTCGGCCATCATTCTCGACCTGGACTCGGATGCCGCCTTGGGGATCAGGACGTTGCGCGAAATCTGCCTGCAGGGCGGGGGTGGACGCGTGCTGGTGGCAAGCGCCGACCGAGAGCAGGACCTGATCCTGCAGGCGATGCGGGCCGGCGCGGCCGATTTTCTGTCGATCCCGCTGGATCGCCAGGCGCTCTCCGAAGCTCACGCACGCCTCACGCGGCACTCGGGGGCCGAGGCCAGCGGGCCGGCCCGTCGTGGCCGCGTGATGTCGTTCATCAGCGCGAAGGGGGGATGCGGAGCCACCACCGTGGCCGTGAACCTGGCGGTCGCGCTGTGCGCGCATCCTGCGGAGAAGGAGCGATCGGTGGCCCTTCTCGATCTCGATTGGCCGGGCGGCGACGCCAGCGCGATGCTGGCGATCAGGCCGGCCTACACGTTGGCCGACGTGGCGGCCAACATCCACCGCCTCGATGTGGATCTGCTCAACAGCATGGCGATGCGGCACGACTCGGGCCTGCTGGTGCTGGCCGCGGCGGGGGAAGGTGAGAACCCCGCGGCCGTGGCTCCGGATCAGATCAGCGCGATCGTGAACTTCCTCTGCGACCACCATGACGACGTGGTGCTGGCCGGAGGCGGCATGGGCGAAACCGAGATGGCGGCCCTCAACCAGGCCCACATGGTGCACGTCGTGACGACGCTCGACTTTCTGGCGCTCAAGAGGGCGCAAGCCATGATCAGGCGGATGCGCGAGTTCGGCGTCACGGGCGATTCGTTGAGGGTGGTCGTCAACAAGCTGGATGGAAACGCCGATCTGACCATGCGCGACGCGCGGCAGGCGCTTGACGCACCCGTGGTCTGGTCGATCCCCTCAGACGCCAAGACCGCAGAACGTGCGATTAACGAGGGGGTTCCCATCATCGCGAAAGGAAAGGGCCGATTGCAGGCGGCGTTCATGGAGTACGCGGCGCTGCTCGCCAGCGGCGCCGCCGGCGAAACCACCACCGGCGGCATGGGGCGGTTCTTCAGAAAGATCGTGCCCGGCCGCGCGGCATTCATTGCGTGATCGTGAGCTGGAATCATGCGGCATGACGCCTTTGGGAGGTGAGACGGTGCAGACGGACACGAACATGAACAGCATCACGTCATACCAGGACCTCAAGGCCCGGCTCCACCGGACCGTCATCGACCGGCTCAACCTCGAGTCGCTCCAGGCCCTCGAGCGGGAGACCGCATCCGCCGCGATCAGGAACCTCGTGACCGACATGCTGAACCGCGAGGCGGTTCCGATGTCCACGGGAGAGCGCCGGCAGATCGTGGACGAGATCCTGCACGAGATCTTCGGGCTGGGGCCGCTCGAGCCGTTGCTTGCCGACCAGAGCATCTCCGACATCCTGGTCAATACGCACGATCAGGTCTTCGTGGAGCGCGCGGGCAAGCTGGTGCCGGCCGACATCCGCTTCAAGGATGACGCCCACCTGATGCAGATCATCGATCGGATCGTCTCGATGGTGGGACGGCGAATCGACGAGTCGTCTCCCATGGTGGATGCGCGGTTGCCTGACGGCTCCCGCGTGAACGCCATCATCCCGCCGCTGGCTGTGGACGGCCCGCACCTGTCGATCCGCAAGTTCCGGCGCGATGCCCTCACCGCGGAGGACCTGCTGCGCAACGACACGGTCATCGAGCCGATGATGGTCCTGCTGCACGGCGCGGTGAAGGCAAGGCTCAACGTTCTGATCTCCGGCGGGACCGGAGCCGGCAAGACGACGCTGCTGAACGTGCTGTCGTCGTACATCCCCTCGACCGAGCGGATCGTCACCATCGAGGACTCGGCCGAGCTGCAGTTGAGGCAGGAGCACGTCGTGCGTCTGGAGACCCGTCCGCCCAACATCGAAGGCGAAGGCCAGGTCACCCAGAGGCAGCTCGTCATCAACAGCCTCCGGATGCGGCCCGACCGGATCGTGGTGGGCGAGGTGCGCTCATCGGAGGCGATCGACATGCTGCAGGCCATGAACACCGGCCACGATGGCTCGCTGACGACGATTCACGCCAATTCTCCCAGGGACGGTCTGGCCCGTCTCGAGACGATGTTCTCGATGGGTGGCCTCAGCCTGTCCGACACAGCGGTGCGCCATCAGATCGCGTCGGCCATCAACGTGGTGATCCAGATCGCGAGGCTGTCGGACGGGACGCGCAAGATCATCACCATCTCCGAGGTCGTGGGGATGGAGGGAGACGTCATCACGATGCAGGATATCTTCCTGTTCGAGCGCACCGGAGTCACCGAGGATGGCCAGGTGCTCGGGCGCTTCCGGCCGACTGGGATCCGGCCCAAGTTCGCCGATCGGCTCCTGGTGGCGGGTATCAAGCTGCCGGCGGATCTGTTCGAGGACGTGCCGCACGCGCGTCCCCGCGAGCCTCGTCCGTTCGCACCGCCTCACAAGCTCCCATCGCCGGCGGCGCCGATGGCCGGGAGGACCGCATGATCCTGCTGGCCTGCACGCTGAGCTTCTTCGCCGTCTCGTTGTTCGTCTTCTGGATCTCCTTCGGCCGGGACAGGACCGCGCGGCGCCGCATCGAGCGCGACCTGCTCAACAAAGCCGTGCTCGAAGCGGGTGCTCAGGAGGACATCGCCGGCGAGACCATTCTGCGCGACGATTCGTTGAGCGGCTTCGGCCCCCTGCAGAGGCTGCTGAACTCGATGCGCCTGGCCGCCAACATGCGCAAGCTGATCGAACAGGCCGATCTCGATATCCGGGTGGGGACCTTGCTCCTCGCGATGCTGGTGCTTGCGGGGCTCGGGATCGTGGGGGGCCAGGCTCTCCACCTCGGACTGCTGCTCTCGGCCGCGCTCGGGCTGCTGTTGGGCACGACACCGTATCTGTACGTGCGCATCTGCCGCAAGCGCCGCTTCCGCCGGTTCGAGACTCAGTTCCCCGAGGCGGTGGACCTGATGTCGAGGGCGATTCGCGCGGGGCACGCCTTCTCCACCGGCATCAAGATGGTGGCCGACGAGATGCCCGACCCGGTGGGCAAGGAATTTCACCGCGTCTTCGAGGAGCAGAACCTGGGTCTCCCGTTGCGCAACGCGCTGATGGGCCTGCTCGACCGGATCGAACTGGTGGATCTGAAGCTATTCGTCGTGGCCATCATGGTGCAGCGCCAGTCGGGGGGCAACCTCTCGGAGATCCTCGACAAGATCGCCTACACGATCCGGGAGCGTTTCCGGATCCTGAGACAGCTCAGGGTGCACACGGCGCAAGCTCGCCTGACCGGGGTCATTCTCACGGTGCTGCCCCCGGTGATGGCGTGCCTGATCTACGCGATCAACTTCAAATACATGAAGATCATCTTCACCGAGGTCTGGGGTCTGCGAATGCTGGCCTGCGCCTTGGTGCTGCAGGTCCTGGGGTTCTTCTGGATCCGCAAAATCGTCAACATCGAGGTGTGAGGTCCTGACATGCTGATTGCGGCCTGTGTCCTGATCTTCCTGAGCGTGACGCTCCTGATCGGCGCCTTTGGCGTGCAGGTCACCCTGGCTCCTCGCCGCGCGGCGCTCGCCAGACTGCGCGACATCCAGCCCACGTCCTATAACGACGCGATGACGGCCGCCATCCCGGCCCCGGAGGATCGGCCGTGGTGGCGCCGCCTGCTTCCGGCCTCGCGCAAGGACTGGGCTCGAGAGATCACCGTGATCGGGCTGGAGCCCGACTCCGAGAGCGCGCGGCTCCTTCTGTATGCGGGCTACCGGTCGAAGTCATCGCTGCGCGGCTTCCAGATCGCGAGGCTCGTGACCGCGCTGGTGCTGGGAAGCATCCCGCTCATCGTCAACCAGTTTAAGCCGATCGTCCCCGCGCTGCTGGTGCTGCTGCTCGCCCTGCTGACCCTCGGCGGATACCTCCTGCCGAAGATACTCGTCCGGATCAAGGCGAGACGGCGCCAGCACAGGCTGCGCCTCAGCCTGCCCGACGCGCTGGACCTTCTCGTCGTCTGCGTGGAGGCGGGGATGGGGCTCAACCAGGCAATCGTGCGCGTCAGCGAGGAGCTGAGAGATACCCATCCCGAGATCGCCGATGAATTCCGCGTGGTGAACCTGGAGATCCGCGCGGGCCGCACCAGGGCTGAGGCACTGAGAAACCTGGGAGAGCGCACGGGGGTGGACGACATCAGCTCGCTGGCCTCCATGATCATCCAGACCGACCGCTTCGGCACGAGCATCGCGCGGTCGCTGCGCGTTCACTCGGACGCCCTGCGGGTCGAGCGGCGGCAGCGGGCCGAGGAGGCGGCGGCCAAGACCACCATCAAGCTGATCTTCCCGCTGCTCCTGTGCATCTTCCCCTCGCTGTTCGTCGTCATCCTCGGGCCGGCGGGGCTGCACATCTTCAAGTCATTCGCTCCCGGCGGTCTCGGCCAATGATCTCTCAGACCCCGGCCGCGACCTCCGCGCCGAGGCTACGCGGCCGAGAGGCGGTGTCCCGCCTGATGGCGGCGGTCAACGAGACAAGCCGCACGGTGGTGGCGGACCGCGTGCAGCGCGCCGACACTTTCATGACGCGCCTCGTCGGGCTGATGGGCCGCAAGGGGCTCGCCCACGATCAGGGGATGTGGATCTCTCCGTGCAAGAGCATCCACACGATGTGGATGAGATTCCCGATCGATGTGGTCTTCCTCGACAAGGAGCTGCGCGTCGTGGCAGTGAGGGAGCGCCTGGCTCCCTGGAGGGCCACGCCATTCATCAAGACGGCCTCGTCGGTGCTGGAACTTTCCGCTGGAGCGGTCGTGAGGACCGGCTTGGCGGCCGGAGATCAACTCGGATTCCTGTCAGCCACCGACGAATCGATGGCCCGTTGCGGGAGCGGCGGGCGGGAGGAACAGTCATGACGGACACCCTACTCGATACGGACATCTCGTTCCACCCGGTGGCGCCTCGGCGAACCGCCGATACCGGGCTGCCATGGGCCTTCATCTCGAACCTGATCCTGAAAACGTTCTACTACCGCAGCGACATGAAAGGCCACGAGCTGGCGCGCGCCCTGCGTCTGCCTTTCTCAGTCGTGGAGGAGCACATCGAGGACCTGCGCCGCGAGAAGCTGATCGAGGTCAAGGGGGCCGAGGGGGTCAATCTGGCGACCTACCGGTTCACCATCACTCAGCTCGGCCGCGACCGGGCGCGCGAGGCGCTCAAGATCAGCCAGTACGTGGGGCCCGCGCCCGTCACACTCAACGACTACACGGACGGCCTGCTGGCGCAAAGCGGCAGCCGCGAGCCTGTCAACGCGGCGATCCTCGAGGCCGGCCTGTCGCACCTCGTGCTGCCCCACGACGTGATCCAGCAGGTCGGCCCTGCTATCAACGCACAGCGCTCGCTGTTTCTGCACGGGGCGCCCGGAAACGGCAAGACCGTGATGGCCGAAGCGATCGGCAGGGCGCTGGGAGGCAACTTGCTCATCCCCTACGCCGTGGAGGTGGACAGTCAGGTGATCCAGGTGGCGGACCCCATCTTCCACGGCGATTACGACGATGATGATGTGAAGGATGACCGGCCTGTCTCGGAGATGACCGGCGAGCGGTTCGACGCGCGATGGATCAAGGTGCGCCGGCCTGTGGTGTTCGCCGGCGGCGAGCTGACGCTCGAGATGCTCGACCTGAACTTCAACGACAGGGAAGGGTTCTACGAGGCGCCGCTTCAGATGAAGGCCAACGGCGGGGTCTTCATCGTGGACGACTTCGGACGCCAGCTCGTGCAGCCGCACGACCTGCTCAACCGCTGGATCGTGCCTCTGGAGAAGGGCGTGGACTTTCTGTCGCTGCACACCGGACGCAAGTTTCCGATCCCGTTCACGGCCATCGTCATCTTTGCGACCAACCTGAAGCCGAAGGAGTTGGTGGACGAGGCGTTCCTGCGGCGGATTCGGTACAAGGTGGAGATGAAGGATCCGTCTCCGGATGAGTACCTGGAGATCTTCTCGCGGGAGTGCAGGGCGCGGAGTGTGGAGCCGAGGCGGGAGGCCGTCTCGTACATCTACCGGACCTACTACCACGCCAAGGGGATCCCGGTGCGCGCCTGCCACCCGCGCGACATCGTGGAGAAGATCGTCGAGGTCGCCCGCTGGAACAAGGAGACTCCCGAGCTCACGCCCGAAGCGATCGATCTCGTCTGCGCCAGCTACTTCCTGGAGTGAGGATCGGCTCGCCGGACGACGGGAGTCTTTCCGAGTGTCTCACTTCGTCGCGGGCCAACCCCAGCCGAGCACGAGCGCGGTGTGGAGTCCGCCGGCCTCGAGATCGAGATCCTGGACCGGCACGCCGAAGACGCTCAAGTCGGCGAACGTAACCTCGGCCTGCGAGTAGCGCGCCGACAAGCCGAGATTGAAGCGCGGCCCCATCCGGAAGAAGAATCCCGCGCCCGCCCAGGCTCCGGGCGCGATGTCGTTCTCGGTGAGCGAGATGCCGGGGCCGTCGATCTTGATCTGGGCGAAGACAGCCGCGGCGCCGCCGCCGACGTAAGGGCGGAAGCGGCCGACCTCCCAGGTCTTCTGGACCCCGAACCCCACTTCCGCCGTGACGCCTTCCAGAGTGACGTCCGAGCCGAACTGTTCGTCGTCCTCCTCGTCCCTGGAGACCAGGTAGTCCACGGCGAGCTGAATCGGCCAGGTATTCTTGCCCCAGCTCACGTTGACGCCCAGCGCCGGCTGATCTTCGATCGGACTCCAGTCCTCCTCTTCCAGCGCCTTGATGCCGGGCCGGACGTTCACGTTGCCCGTGGTCGAGCCAGCGAAGATCGCGCCAGGCGCCGGCGCGAGGAGAGACAGAACGAGCGCCGCCGTGAAGAGGACGCCTGAGGTCCGCGGCTCGAGCATCCTGGCTATTTCTCCGCGGGCCAACCCCAGCCGAGAAGCAGCCCGACGTGGAATCCGCCGGCATCCACGTCCTCGCTTCCGAACTCCACGTCCGCCGTCGAAAAGCGGACCGAGCCCCCGATGTTGAAGTGGGAGCCCAGCCTCCAGAAGGCGCCTCCGCCCACCCAAACTCCAACGCCGTTGTCGCTCTCGTCAATCGAGTTGCCGCCGCTCGAAGCCTCGATCGCGGCGCCGACAATCGCCAGGCCACCGCCCACATACGGGTGGAAGCTCTCCACCGCCCAGATCTTGCGCACACCGAAGTCGAACTCGGACGTGGCGGCATCCACGTCTACGCCGGAGATATCGTCGCTGTCGCCGGAGATCAGGATATCCGTGGCGATCAGGACGGGCCAGGACTTCGGTCCCCAGCTCACCTCCGCGCCGAACTCGATCTGATCCTCCAGCGGCTCCCAGTCGTTGCTGTCGAGCGACTTCTGTCCGAGAAAGAAGTTGGCGTTGCCCGTCCAGTCCCCCGCGATCGCAGGCGCCGGAGTGCACAGACCAGCCAGAACCAGGAGCATTCCGGCACCAAGCCCACTCACGATTCTCGTGAAGCGCGTCATCGGTCACCTCCATTGATTGACGGAAACTCTACTTCGAGGCCGGCCATCCCCATCCGAGGATCACGCCGTAGTGAAACCCGCCCGCCCGCACGTCCTCGTCGAACAGCGTCACATCCGCCACCGAGTAGCGCGCCGCCAGGCCGAGATTGAACCGCGAACCGAGCCGCCAGAAGATGCCGCCGCCTCCCCAGCCGGAGATCCCCGTGTCGCTGTCGTCGATCTTGGAGCCGGAGCCAGTCGCCTCGGCATGAGCGGACACAAGACCGAATCCGAGCCCGATGTAGTAATTGAAGTTCTCGGTGTTCTTGATCTCGCGTATCCCGAGGTCGAATTCCGCTGTGTACCCCTCGAGATCGTCCCCCGCATCGTTCTCGCCGTCGTCCGACGAGTAGAAGATGTCGGTCGCGATGCTGATAGGCCAGCTCGTATCACCCCATGTGATCTCCGCCCCGAACTCGGGCTGGTTCTCGAGAGGCTCCCAGTCCTTATCGTTCAGCACCTTCTGGCCGAGAAGGACGTTCACGTCGCCCGTGAACTCGCCGCCGACCGCAACTGCGGGCCCGCCGAAGCCCACGACGGCCAGCATCGCCGCGACACTCACGTATCGAAGGAACTTCTGTCTGGGCATCTGGTCTCTCCTCAGGTAGGTAATCCGCAATTAATCCGCGGTCATGCTACACGGGGGGGTGTCAGGCGTCAATGTCATCGCGGGAGTGAAAGATTCAAGTCGGTGCTGGTGCGATTCGCCTGGGCCGAAGCTCAGAGCGATCTGAGCACCCAGAACGCCGATGCGCTCAGCAAGGCCGCCATCGGGAGCGTGGTCACCCACGCCGTCAGAATGGCTCCCACCGTGCCCCAGCGCAGGCCGCCGCGCGCGGCGCCGACTCCAAAGATGCTCCCGGTGGAGACGTGCGTCGTGGACACCGGCAATCCGAGCTGCGAGGCGCCCGCCACAAGCAACGAGGTGGCGAGGTTGCCCGCGAATCCCTGACCTGCATTCATCGTCGTGATCTTTCTCGACATCGTCCGGGCCACGCGGCGCGAGGCCACCAGCCCCCCGAGGATCATCAGCCACGTGATGGCGAGGGTGCCGGTCCTGGTGGAGACCACCGAGGCGCCGGCCAGCAGTCCCACCATCTTCGGGGTGTCGTTGAGGCCGCGCGCGAACCCCACCAGGCCCGCGCTCGCCGCGTGCGCGGCGGTGACGATTCCGTGCGCCGAGACACCGGCTACGCTTCCCTGGTATCTCCTCGCGCACTCCGCGGCCGCGCCGACCCGCAGCGTGGGGCCGGCCGCTTTAGCCACGGCGCTCATCGCGTTGCCGATGGGGATCCACTCCTGTCCGACGCAGACGCAGGTGGCTTCCTCGATGCCGAGCAGCTCACGACCCCAGCGCCCCGCGCGGTATCCCAGATTCGCCAGGGGAACCGCCACCAGCGGGCTGAGCAGCAGCGGCAGGGCGAAGAGTTTCCCGAGCGAGCCCAGGTTCAGGCTCGAGCCCGCGCCGACCAGGCCCGCTCCCACGATGCCTCCCACCAATGCGTGCGTCGTGGAGACGGGCATCCCCAGCCGTGTCGCCGCGAGCACGGTCAGCGCGGCGCCGAGGGCGACGGCGGCGAGGAAGGCGGGACCGAGCAGAGAGTCGGGAACCAGCCCCTTGGCGGAGAATGCCGTGACCAGGCCGGAGGCCACCATCACCGACGACAGCGACCCGATCGCAGTGGAGAAACCGGCCAGCGCGACGGCCCACCGGTAGGAGAGCGCTCCGGATCCGTACAGAGTGGCCACCCCCTTGAAGTTGTCGTTCGCCCCGTTGACAAAGGCGAGCAGCAGGGTGGAGACGAAGAGAATGCCGATGATCATTTCCCGCGCAGATTAGCATGAAGCTTGCCGTGTGCGCCCGCAAGAGGTCGGCGAGAGGCATCACCCGACGTGGACCCGGCACGGGAGATATCCTATCCTGGCGCGATGCAAGAGTCGGTGGAGCGGGATCTTGCCGAGGTCCGGCTCAGCAACGAGAGATTTTACCGGGCGTTGACGAGTCTCGACATCGACGAGATGGACGAGGTCTGGGCGCACGAGGAAGGCGCGCGGTGCATCCACCCCGGCTGGGAGGTGATCGCTGGGTGGGACGTGATCCGGCAGTCCTGGGACATCATCTTCAGCAACACGGCCAGCCTGAGGGTGGAACCCTCTCAGGTCAACGTGAGGCTCGAGGGGGACATGGCCTGGGTCTCGTGCCTGGAGAGCATCGCCTCGGGGCCCGGGGACGACTCGGTGACCATGGCCCGCGCCACCAACTTGTTCGTCAGGACTTCCGACGGCTGGAAGATGATCCTCCACCACGCCTCCCAGGTGCCGGCCGACACCGGAGAGAGCGATGAGGACGACGGCGGCGTCCTCATCCACTGAGCGCTGGTTAACAGGGTGGTGACAAACTACCGCAGGCCGCGTTGCGAGCGCCGCGGTGCCGGATGCGAGGAGCAGCGACGACAGCGATG
>JAWPNA010000224.1:0-3586 GCA_045402695.1 Acidobacteriota bacterium | reverse complement strand
GGGTAATTGGAGACGGTGACGTAACGCCCCGTCAGCAGGCCGAAGATGACGCTCTTGCCGACGTTCGGGTTGCCGACAAGGATGACCGTGTCGGGCGGCACCGCTGCTGCCGGTGTCCTTTGAGCCGTGGCCTGCATCCCTTGACCCTCAATGACCCTCAGTGACAGTCGGAGCACAACCCCATGATCCTCAGCGAATGCCGGAGCGGCTTGAACCTCAGGTCGCGGCAGACCTTGTCCTGCCGAAGCTCGAGAGGATCGTCGGAAAACTCGATCACCTTGCCGCACGACACGCAGATCATGTGCTCGTGGTGCTTCCGCCCGTAGACGTGCTCGTAAAACGCCTTCTTCTGATCGAGATAGACCCTGCGGACAAGCCCGCTCTTGACGAGATGGTCCAGTGCCCGGTAGATGGTCGCCCGCGAGAGCCGGATCTTCTTCTGCACGAAGCGCAGGTGCAGCTCGTCGGCCCCGAAATGCTCGGGCGAGCTCAACACTTCCTCCAGGATCCGCCGGCGCTCCCGCGTCATCTTGAGGTTCTTGCCGGCGAGGTAGCTGCGGAACAGGCCCGCCTGCTCGGTCATCTCGCCCGTCCGGGCGCCCGCCGGCGTGCCGCGTCTCGACGTGTTTCCCGCTGCGCTCGGCATCGAACCCCCGCCCCCGGTGAAATGTGAACTGCGACTCAGTCTCAACTTAGCAGGACGCGAGCGGGGTGTCAAGTGAAGAAACGGTGCCCGTGGAGGATTACCTGCCGGTCGGTACGGGGCGCTCCAGAACCGAGATGTCGGGTAGGGCCGGGGGAGAGGCGGGCCGGGCGAAGAGGAACCCTTGGCCGAAGGTGACGCCGATCTCCCTGAGAGCGTCCAGCTCCTCGACGGTTTCGATACCTTCCGCGACGACCTGGATCCCCGCCTTCAACGAGAACCGGTTCATGGTGTCCACCAGCTCCCGCTTGAGCGGGCGGATGTGCAGATCGCGGATGAGGCTCATGTCGATCTTCACGAAGTCGGGGTGGATCTCCGCCACCGAGACCAATCCCGAATAGCCGGAACCCATGTCATCGATGGCGAAGCGGAAGCCCTGGGATCGGAAGTAGTTCAGCGTCTGCCGGAAGGCGGTGAAGTCGCGCACGGCGGAGTGCTCGGTCATCTCGAGCACGACCTTTTCGGGCGTCAGCGACGCGTCCTGCAGCATCTGGAGAGTGCGCTCGCTGCGGAACTGCGGGTCGTAAATCGTGTCGGGCTCCACGTTGAGGAACAGCAGCTCTCCGTCCTGGAATGGAGGCAGCGATTCCATCGCGCGCTCGCGGCAGAGCCTCTCCAGCGGCCAGACCGAGTGCGCCTCGTAGGCGGCCTTGAAGATCTGCTCGATGTTCTCGAAATGCCCCCCGCTGGGCCGACTCAGCGCCTCATACCCGATCACTTTCTTCTGCAAGATGTCCAGGATGGGCTGGTACACGGCATGGATGAGGCGCGCGCCCAGCACTTCCTTGAGCCCCTGCAGGTGCCTCTGGTTGTGCCGGTCGCGCTCGGCCAGCGAATCGGCCTGCGCCTCATCCAGGGCCCGATAGATGAGCCTCTCGGTCCGCATGTCGGGGTCCTTCAGCACGAGGCTGGCGCCGATGTAGCAGGTGAACCGCTCCGATATGTCGGGCGGCAGACGGTGTTCGAGGAACCGGCTCAACTTGCCGTGCAGCCGGTCGCGCACCTGGCGCAGGTGGGCCACCTCCATCCTCTGTTTGGCACGCGGCGGCGCCAGCAGGATCACGAACGCGTTGCCGCTGATCATGATCTCGGCTACGAAATCCTCGCGCCGCAGATGGATGGTCTTGATGGACGTGAGAAACCTCCCCACGTCGTGCACGATGCTGTCGAACGCCTTCCAGCCCGTGATGCGCTCGAGGTTGCTGCTCTGGAGGATGTTCACGGAGAGGATGCTGAGGAACCCGAACTCCTCGAGCTGCCGGCCCATCCGCTCCAGAAGCAGGGGAACCGTGGGAAGATCGGTCACGCGATCCACGAGGAGCCCCGTGTCCGCCTCTTGGGAGCTCGCGTGACCCTGGTCGTCGGGGGATGTCTTCGGCTGTTCTCGTCTTGTCATGGTTCCTCAGATCTTCTGCGTGTCGACCAAGCCGAGGTCGATCGTGCCGGATTCGTCGGACAGGTACTGGGGCGCGTAGGCGCAGACCCTGTTGCGGCCGCCGTGCTTGCCTTTGTACAGGGCTTTGTCGGCGCACTTGATCAGGTCGGTGGTGTTGGCGGCGTCGTAGGGAGACGTGGCCACCCCCCCGCTGATGGTGACCTTGCCTCCCGGCTGAGACTTCCCCTCATTCGGATAGGCGAACTCCTCGACAGCCTTGCGGAACTTCTCCGCGGCGATCATCGCCCCCTTCTTGTCGGTGGCGGGGAGCAGCACCGCGAACTCCTCGCCGCCGTATCGGGCGGGCACGTCATCGTCGCGGAACGTCTCTCTCAACAGCCTGCCGGTGAGCTTGAGCGCCTCGTCGCCCGCGAGATGGCCGTTGGTGTCGTTGTAGGCCTTGAAGTGATCGATGTCGAACATGAACAGCGACAGGTGCGTGGATTCCTTCTCCGCCTTGACCAGTTCCTGGGCCAGCCGATCCATGAAGTGGCGCTTGTTGACGATGCCGGTCAGGCCGTCGAAGTTGGCGCTTTGCTGCATCCTCGTGAGCAGCGTCTTGTTCTGAAGAGCGATGCTTCCGAGGTCGGCGACCATCTTGAGCATGTTCTTCTCGTTCTTCGGCCGGCGCAGGAGCCCCCCGACGCTGATGACGCCTAGGGTCTGGTCCTTCGACATCATCGGCGCGCACAGCTCCGTGCGGAACAGCGGGTGAGTTTCATCCTCCAGGTCGCCGCGCGACGCGCGGGACTTGGAGGTGAAATCGTTCTCGTCCATGACGATCTGGTGATGGGCGACCCAGCCGATCCTCCCCTTGCCGAAGGGGATGACCTGCCTGCCGCGCGGGTCGTTGGGCAGGCCGCGCGCGGCGGCCAGGGTCAGATGACTGCCCTCGCTCGTGCTCAGGAAGACGAGGATCTGCTGCGCGTCGAAGAGCTGCTGGATGCATCCCATCAGCAGCTCGGGGATCTTCCTTTTCTCCACGCTCGAGTTGAGCTGCCGCGCCAGGTCCGGAAGTGTCATCAGGAAGATCGAGAGGTTCTTGTTCTCGTTCTGGAGCAGGTAGAGCGTCTTGCGCAGATCCCGTACCTCGGTGCTCTCCTCCTCGCCGGCGAGGGCCCCCGCGCGCTTGGAGGCGGACGCGGCAGCCGGCGACCGCCTCAGGAGGGCCCAGGCCACGAGAGCGAGTATCAACCCCCCGGCGGGCAGGAGGGCCACGGGGGTGAGCAGCGTCGCGAAGTCGAAGTGACTGCCGGAGCCCAACGAGTGTCCCCTTGATGGCGGCGGGCCCGACGAACCCCGACAACGCCGACAATGCTGCTTCCGAGGATGACTGCTCGGCCGCTTGGCGGCCGCGGCGGAAGAAGATAGAGCCGCATGCTGCGAGAGGCCACCCGGGGGCGGTTACGGGGAATAAGCCGCTAGGAGTGTGTCCGAGTAATGGCTCG
>JAWPNA010000099.1:0-3792 GCA_045402695.1 Acidobacteriota bacterium | reverse complement strand
GACCTCGACGGCGACGGCGCCTGCGACAACCTGGACAACTGCGTGGGGACCTTCAACCCGACTCAGTCGGACGGAAACGCCGACGGCGCCGGCGACTTGTGCGATGCGCCGTCCGTGACCTCCACGAATCCCGGGCACGGGTCGGCCTATGTCCCCTTGGCGGCCGACACCGTGGTGCGGTTCAGCGAGCCGATGGACCCCAACAGCTTCGGCGACCCGAACATCTCCACGGTCGTGCGCCTCGTCAACGACGATGCCTCTGGAGCGATCGTCCCTGCCAGGCGATTCCTGGCCGCTGACGGGCGTTCCGTCGCCCTCGATCCGAACGATCCGCTGGTAGCCGGCACGAACTACTCCATCCTTGTGGATACGATTCTGAAAGACCTCGACGGCAACATGCTGGCCGCGTTTGCGGGGGCATCGTTTCTCACCACGCCGATCATCACACCACCCGCGATCCCGGTGCAGGAAATCGGCACCACGGTCGAGGGAACCACGACAACCGGGGCCGCCGCCGGTGACCTGCACGGCGTTGCGGTCGCCTCGGACGGGGATGTCAACCGCGACGGCTTCACCGACATCCTGATCGGGGCCCCACGGGCTATGAACGACTCCATGGTGGCCACGGGGGAGGCCGTGCTGATCCTTGGAACGCGGGGCCTCCTCGTGGATCCGTCGGTTGTCCCCATGATGATCCGTTTCGTCGGCTCGGCCGCCGGCGACGATGTCGGCCGGGATGTCTCGTTCGTGGGAGACGTCAACGATGATCTTCTCGACGATTTCCTGATCGGCGCGCCGGGCTCCGGAGGCAAGGGGGCCGCCTATCTCGTGTTCGGCCGGAATGACTGGACGACCGTTTCATCTCCCGTGCAGCTTTCCTCCATCGGATCCGCCGGCTGCGAGGCGGCGGGTGGTCCGTGCGGGATCCTCTTGACCGGAGAGCTGACAGACGACAGAGCAGGCACCGCGGTCTCGTTCGGAGGGGATTTCAACCACGACGGTCATCTCGACCTCCTGGTGGGCGCGCCGGGAAGCGACCCGGTCGATCCGAACGACGAGACACGCGCCGACGCTGGGATCGTCTACCTCGTCCTGGGGTCGAACGCGCTCAAGACGCCGGGAACGATCGCGCTGGGCGACGTCGGGATCAATCCGAACGTGCCCGGCGTCGTCTTCATCGGCGAGAACCCGGGCGACGAGGCCGGTACGGCGCTGTCCGACTGGCGCGATTGGACCACCGACGGCGTGGACGATCTCCTGATCGGGAGCCCTGGCGCCGACGTGCTCGATCCGAACGGGGTTCTGATGTCCCGCGCCGGGATCGTCCACACGATCCTCGGAGACCCGAACGTCCCGTTGCTCGGGCAGGTGGATCTCAGGAGAGTCGCACTCGGAGTGTTCGGCGCAGTTCCCGGATTCGTCTTCCTGGGAGGCGAGCCGGAGGCAACACTAGGTCAGGCCGTGTCCGGGCACAGCGACGTGACGGGAGACGGCGAATTCGACATTCTGATGGGGGCCCCGATGATGAGCCGCCCGAACCGCACGCAGGTGGGAGATGCGTTCTTGATACCGACTGACAGCGACGGCGAGGACGATCCGATCAAGAGACAGACCGCCGGGACAGGCTCCACGGGAGTCCCCGTCGTCACGGGAAGTACTTCGCTACCAGCAGGCGTAGCGGCGCTGCAGCCTGGGGAGCAGCTCCGTCAGATCGACCCCAACTCCATCGACGTGGTGCAGGGTTTCGATGCGGTCGTCTTCGCGGGGGAGGAGACCGACGACGAAGCGGGAACGGCCGTCTCCGGCGTTGGGGACATCAACGGAGACGGGATCGACGACATGCTGATCGGCGCCCCGGGAGTGGACGTCACGCCCTCGGGCATGCCGACGTTGAGCGATGCCGGCCGTGTCTATCTCCTTCTGGGTCAACGTGCGCGCCCCGCGGGGTTGGTGCTGCTCGGCGACGTCGCGACGAAGGTTCCGGGACTAATCTACAACGGCCAGGCTGCCGACGAGCGGCTGGGCGAGTCGGTTGCAGGCGCCGGTGACGTGGACGGCACTTCCACTACCGAGCTGCTGATGGGGGCCCCCGGCATCCAGAGCTCGACCGTCGAGAAGGGGATGGTCTATATCACGGTGCCGGCAGTGACCCTGGAGGCGACCGACGTCGAGGTCACCGGGGGCGCCACCACGATGATCGAGTGGACTCCCGCAGTCGGTGCCACGCACCACAAGGTGTACCGTGGCTCGCTGGCGGTGTTGGCCTCGTCCGGACAGGTCCGGACCGCCGACGCTGTCTGTCTGAACCCGTTCACCACCTCGGACGGGGACTCCGACATGGACGGCCTGCCCGATCTGACAGATAGCAGCATCCCGGCTGAGGGGGATGTTTCCTGGTTCCTCGTGAGCGGAGCCAACCTCCTCGGCGAGGGACCGCTCGGCTTCGCTCCCTCGGGGGCGCTTCACATTAACGACAATCCATGTCCGTAGGGAGACTATTCCTCGGCAAGCTTCCATCAAGGAGGATGACGATGCACAACGCTGCAGGGAAGAGGATTCTGTTGGTGGCGGCACTCGCTCTGATCACCCCGTGCGCGGGCGGCCTGACCGCGGGGCCACCCGAGGTCATGCGATATCAGGCCCGTCTGACCGATGCGGCGGGGGTGCCGCTCTCCGATCCGGTCACGGCCACGTTCGCGATCTACTCCGTGCAGAACGGCGGCACCGCGCTCTGGTCGGAAGTCCACTCCGTGACGCCCGCGGCCGGCTCCGTGGACGTCCTTCTCGGAGAGACGATCCCGCTGGCCTCGGCCATCGTGAACGCCCCCGACCGGTGGCTCGAGGTCGCGGTTGACGCGGGCGGAGGACCGAAGGTGCTTGGCCCGCGGCAGCGGCTCGCGAGCGTCCCGTTCTCCCTGGTCGCCGACCGGCTAGGGAACAAGACGCTGACCGAGGTGGAGGCTGGCGTCGCCGCGAGCATCGGGACGCACGCGGCCAACTCCTCGGCGCACCACGTCAAGACGACCAGCGCCTCGGAGCTGACCTCCGGAACTCTCGACCCGGCGCGGATCGCCGCCGATTCCCTCACGGCCGCCCACATACTGGATGGTCCCGGCAGCGGCCTCGACGCCGACCTGCTGGACGGCCTGCAGGCGAACGAGCTGATCGACGCCGCTGGGCCGGTGACGTGCCAGACGGTCACGTTCATCTACGGAAGCCTGCCCAACAACAGTGACTGCGGCGCCGCGGCCTCGAAGACGTTCACCTGCCCGACCGGCACTGTTCTGCTCAACGCGAACCTCATCGATCCGAACGGAGTCACCCAAGGCCTTGTCCCACAGTGCACGACATACGGGACCAACTCGATCACGACAAAGTGCAAGACGACCGACCAAGGTTCTTCTTCATGTAACGGCGCAATCAACACCTCCTGTACGGCCCTACTCAGCGGTTCATCCACCGACTGGAGATGCAGCCTCGACAGAATCGTGCTCAACTGCTGCCTTTAGAGGGGTGCGCGTGATCGCACACTCGAGCCCGAGCGTCCATGCGATGGCCATGGCGCTTATCGTCCTTGCCGCCGTCATGGCCCAGCCAGGCGACGTTTCGAGAGCCTCCGGGTCACGCCTGCGAGCCTTCCGGGTCTCGGGCTCCTCAATGATGCCGGCGCTGCGTCCCGGCGAGACCATCGTCGTCGACAGGATGGCCTATGCGGCGGCGCCGCCCGAGGCCGGCGATATCGTTGCATTCCGCCTGAAAACGCGTGACCGCCCTCTGGTCAAGCGCGTCATC
>JAWPNA010000019.1:0-6803 GCA_045402695.1 Acidobacteriota bacterium | reverse complement strand
TTCCGGTGGTGCAGCCGGGCCCCGCGGGGGTCCGGGCCCGGCGGGCACGGGGCCGCGCGCTACTCAGCGGACGCGGAGGCGTACCGGGATCTGTGGGCGCCGATCCTGCGCCCGCACGGCGGGAAGCTGCTCGCCGCGCTGCCGCTGACCCACGCGGCCCGCGTGCTCGACGTCGCTTCGGGCACCGGCGTGCTGCTGCCCGACATCCGGCGCGCCGCCCCGCGCGCGCTCATCGCCGCCGCTGACTGCTCCGCCGGGATGCTCGCCCTGGCTCCTCGGGAGTTCCCGCGCGCCGCGATGGATGCCCGGCGGCTCGGCTTCCGATCGGGCGTCTTCGATGTAGTGGTCATCGCCTTCGCCCTGTTTCACTTTCCCGATCCGTTCGAGGCGCTCGTGGAGGCGAGACGCGTGATGCGCCCCGGCGGGTCGATCGGCGCCGCGACATGGGATGGTGATCCGGACTTTCCCGCGCAGCAGGTCTGGATCGAGGAGCTCGATGCCTGTGGCGCCGGGCCGGCGGGCGCCGCCCTTGCCGATCACGAGGGCGTGGGCAATCCAACGAGAATGAAGGATCTCCTCCATCGGGCCGGCTACAGCGCGGTGAGAGCCTGGCCGGAGCGGTTCAGTCACCGGTATGACTTCGAGGGGTTCATCGCCATCCGGACGCGTGTCGGCTCGACAAAGCTCCGCTTCGAGTCGCTCGACCTACAGGCCCGCGCCCGCCTGCTCGACCGTCTGCGCCACCGGCTGTCCGCGATGAGCCCGGAGGATCTCACCGACACGGCGGAGATCACCTTCACCACCGCGCAGACGGAGTGAGGGGCCGCCCGGGCATGCTGGTATGATCGGCGGCGTGATCGAGCAGCCCGCACGCGCGACGCAGGACTCGGAGCCGAAGCCGCACGCCCCCCGCGACCGGGACGACATCGGGCTGAAGCCCTCCTACTGGCTGACACGGTTCCTCATCCTGCGGCTGACCGGCCTGATCTACTTCGTGGCGTTTCTCTCGCTGGCGCGCCAGGTGCTTCCGCTCATCGGGCACGAGGGCCTGCTCCCTGCGGATCAGTTCCTCGATCACGTCGAGGCTCATTTCGGATCGCGCAGCGCCGCATTCATGCAGTTTCCGAGTCTCTTCTGGCTCTGGCTGTCGGATCCACTGCTGGTCAGTCTGGCCTGCGCCGGCGCGGCTGTCTCGCTCGTCGTGCTTGCCGGATACGCCAACGCGATCCTGATGGTCGTCCTGTGGGCACTGTACATGTCGTTCGTCCACATCGGGCAGGACTGGTACGGCTACGGATGGGAGATCCAGCTTCTGGAAACCGGGTTCCTCGCGATCTTCCTCTGCCCGCTGCTGGACGGGCGGCCCTTCCCGCGCCGCCCGGCACCCGCCGCGGTCATCTGGCTCTTCCGCTGGCTCATCTTCCGGATCATGCTCGGCGCTGGCCTCATCAAGCTTCGCGGCGACGCCTGCTGGCGCGATCTCACCTGTCTCTACTACCACTACGAGACCCAGCCGATACCCAACCCGTTGGGCTGGACGCTTCACTTCATGCCCCGCTGGTTCCACAAGGCGGGGGTGCTGGCCAACCACACAGCCGAGCTGATCGCCCCGTGGTTCGTCTTCGGGCCTCGTGCCGCCCGGCGCGCTGCGGGCGCGCTGCTGGTGTTGTTTCAGCTCTTCCTCATCCTGAGCGGGAACCTGTCGTTTCTCAACTGGCTCACCATCGTGCCCGCGCTGGCCTGCTTCGACGACGCGCTGCTGAGCCGCATCCTTCCACGAAGGCTCTGCGAGCGGGCCGAGCGGGCTGCACGCGACGCGCGCGAGGCGGGTGACCGGGGTTTTCATCAGCTCGCCGCGGCGGCGCTCGTGATCGTGGTGGCCGCGCTGAGCCTCGCCCCGGTCAGGAACCTCCTGTCCGGCCGCCAGGTCATGAACACCTCCTTCGACAGTCTGAACCTGGTCAACACGTACGGTGCGTTCGGGAGCGTGGGCAAGCAACGACTCCAGATCGTCTTCGAGGGCACTGACGAGGAAGTCCTCACGGAGCGGACCCGGTGGGTTCCGTACGAGTACAGGTGCCAGCCCGGCGACCTGGCGAGGAGACCCTGCATCGTCTCTCCCTATCATCTCCGTCTCGACTGGCAAATCTGGTTCGCCGCCATGTCGAGTCCCCAACGGTATCCCTGGACTCTGCACCTGGTGTGGAAGCTGCTCCACGACGACAAGGGCGCCCTGGGCCTGTTCGCCGCGAACCCGTTCACCGCCGGTCCGCCCCACTTCATCCGCGCCCAGCTCTACCTCTACAGGTTTGCGCCCCCCGGTGATCCCGAAGGCCGTTGGTGGGAGCGCGAGCTGGCCGGAGCCTGGCTTCCTCCGCTGTCGGCCGGCGACCCGCGCCTGCGCCGGTTCCTCGCCGAGCAGGGGTGGATCGATCCATGATGAATCGATGCCCTCGTGGGAGGCCCGCCTCCTGGCGCGCGCAGGTGCCGCCATCCTGCCCGTTGACTGCCGCGCTGGAATGGGTGTATACGGGTCTTCATTGAGGGAGCCATCAGGATGATCTGCTTGCTCGCGATTCTGCTGGCGATGGCGGCCGCCACACAAATGCCGACCGAAGTCGGAAAAGAGGATGCCGCGCTGAGCGAGCTGCTCTCCCGGCTGGACGGGCTGGCCGACCTGTACCGGGACAACGCGTTGCGTTTCTCGTGCAACGAGACAATCACCTACGAGCCGGCCGGCGGCACGGGGAGGGAAGTCTACGAGCTGGAGTACATCTACGTGTACGACAAGGACGAGGGCCTCTCGGACTACCGCACGCGGCGCGGCGGGCGCCTCAAGAAAGGAGAGGCGCCCAAGCCGGTCGATCTGGTGACCTACGGCCTTCCCACCTTTGTGCAGAGGGCCTACTCGTGGGTCTTCATCTTCGAGCGCGCGAAGCGGGAGATGTACAGGTACCGGATCCTCGGCGTGGAGAAGGCCATGGGCAGGATGGCCACTATCGTCGCCTTCGAGCCTGTGCCTCCCTTCCAGACGGATCTCAACGACTGGTTCGGCTCCGCGTGGGTCGATCGAGAGACCTACCAGCTCCTCAAGGTGGACGCGGTGAAGGCCGACCAGCACGTGGAGAGAATCAGATTCGAGGAGGACCTGGAGTCAGGTTCGGAGATCGAAGACCCTGCGAGAGCGCGCGTCATCACGCGGATCTCCACCGATTTCTCCGTGCAGAGGAACGGGATGACCTTTCCTGAAAAAGTGGTCATTCACCGATCGCGGTACAAGGCGAGGGAAGAAAAGAAGAAGATGGCCCTCACGGAGTGGCCGGTGGCCCGGATCACGCAATCGTATGGAAACTATCGGTTTTTCGGTGTACGAACCTACGACGAGATACGTGCCATCGTCTCGGACACGCCGCCTCCCGGTCGCGGTCCGCGCTGACGCCCTTTCCACGCTGATCGCCGGCCTCCCGTCTCCGCGCGAACCCCTTGCGTGCCCGCACTGGATCAATATCTTTGTCTCACCGGCGACGATTCCCGCGGCCCGCCGCGGCCGTATCAGTGCTCGGCTTCGCTGCACGTCAGCGCCCCTGTCATCTGTATCTGGGTTTTCTCGATTCACAGGAGAGGTCCGAGATGGTCTCCGATCCGATCTGCCGGGAGCTCGAGCGGCTGAGGGAGGCGGGCAGCCGATACGGCGAGCTGCTCTCGAGCGCCGTGCGGCTCCTGCACGAATCCAACCCGCGCTTTCACTGGACGGGGATCTACGAACTCTTCCCCGACAACGTCCTGCGTCTGGGACCCTTCATCGGGGCGCCCACCGATCACGTCTTCATCGCGATGGGTCAGGGCGTCTGCGGCACGGCGGTCGCGGAGAACCGCACGATCAACGTTCCCGACGTCTCCAAGGTCCCGAACTATCTCGCCTGCTCGACGGCCACGAAGTCGGAGCTCGTGGTGCTGATCCGCTCGGGCGGGCGGATCATCGCGCAGATCGACATCGACAGCCACGAGCTCGACGCGTTCGACCCCCAGTCGGTTACCACAGTCGAGAGTGTGGCTGACTGGCTGGGCCGAGCCCACGCCATGAGAGAGCAGACGGGCGCCGCGAGAAACTCTTCCGTCTGAAGCTCGCCGCATCCACGGAGCCCACTGCCTTGGGACATCAGCCCGGGACCGACCAGGACGCGATCATCGAGTCTCTCCGGCGCAAGCTGGAGGACTACGAGCGCTGGTTCGGCGTGCTGGACTCCCAGATGCGTGTCCTGGAGCGGGAACGTCAGAAGCTGTCGGCGGTGATGAACCACACGGACGCCGGCTTCCTGGTGCTGGACCCGTCGCTCAACGTCGTCTGGGCCAACGACGTTTTCACGCTCAGATTTCTCGGCACCGCTTCTCCTCACGCGCCCATGCCGGGGATGAGCTGCAACCAGGCGCTGTGCCGGCGAGATACGATCTGCGAGGCATGCCCGGCCTCGTTGCCTTTCAGGTCGGGCGCGGTGGCGCACGCAGAGATCGGGCTCACGCTGGAGGGCCAGGAAAGGCACATCTACGTCACGGCGATGCCGATCCTGTCGCCCGAGGGCAAGGTCGATCAGACGGTTCTGATGCTGCAGGACATCTCCGACCTGACGATCTTGCGCAGCTCACAGGAGGCGCTGCGCGCGAGCGAAGAGAGGTTCCGGCTGATCTTCGAGACGGCCGGCGCGGGGATGTGCGCCGTCTCGCCCGATGGCGCCTTCCTGCAGGTCAACCCGGCGATGTGCCGCTTCCTCGGATACAGCGAAAAGGAGCTGGTGAGCCTGAGCATCTTCGATGTCACGGATCCCGAGGACCTGGAGACGACCCGCCGGATGCTGGAGGGAGGACGGGCGGGGCTGCTGCAAGACACGGATTACGAGAAGCGCTACATCCGCAAGGACGGGTCCGTCGTGTGGGGTCGCGTCACGGCCAACTGGCTGCGCGACGGCGAACTGAGAGCCACGCTGGCGGTGTCTCTTGTGCAGGATGTCACCGAGCGCAAGCGCCTCGAGCAGGAGCTTCGCCATGCCGAGAAGATGTCGGCCGTGGGGCTGCTTGTGTCGGGGGTGGCGCACGAGCTGAACAACCCCCTGGCGGGCGTTGTTGGATTCGCGCAACTGCTTCTGAAGACGGACACCGAAGAAAAAGTGCGCCGAGGCCTGGAGAGGATCAACCAGGAGGCGGAGCGGTGCAAGAAGATCGTCCAGAACCTGCAGACGTTCGCGCGCAAACACAAGCCCCAGGCGGAGTACCTCGGCATCAACGGGATCATCGAGAGCACGCTGGAGTTGCGCGCTTATCAGCTCCAGGTGGACGGCATCCGCGTGGTGAGCGACCTGGAGCCGGGCCTGCCCAAGACGATGATGGACTTCCACCAGATGCGCCAGGTGCTGCTGAACATCTTCATCAACGCACACCAGGCAATGGCGGGCCGGGGTGGAGAGGGGGTCCTCACCCTGCGGACTCGCGGTCGAGACGCAACGATCCTGATCGAGATCGAGGACAACGGGCCGGGAATCGCCGAGGAGAACCTCAACAGGCTGTTCGATCCCTTCTTCACCACGAAGGATGTGGGGCAGGGCACCGGTCTGGGCCTGTCGATCTGCTACGGGATCGTCAAGGAGCACCAGGGCCGCGTGTGGGCGCGCAACGCGCCCGGCGGCGGCGCCGTCTTCACCGTGGAGCTTCCGATCCGCGGTCCCGCGCCGGGCAGCGAGATCCCGGCGCCCGAGGTCGAGCGGCCGGGCCCGTCCTCCGGGCGGCGGGGAAACATCCTCGTGGTGGATGACGAGGCGTCGATCGTCGAGATCCTGTACGAAATCCTCAAGGCGGACGGGCACCGCGTGGACACGGCGCCCAACGGCCGCGTGGCGATGTCCAAGATCGAAAACCAGACCTACGACCTGATCATCTCCGACCTAAAGATGCCCGGCATGAGCGGGCAGGATCTCTACAGGAAGATCCAGGAGCTGAAGCCCGAGATGTCGGCGCGCGTCATCTTCGCCACCGGCGACGTGGCGGGTGCCGGCACGCAGGACTTCCTGGAGCGGGTCGGCAACCCCTGCCTGCAGAAGCCCTTCGAGATCGACACCCTCCGGCAAATCGTGAACGCGGCTCTTTCCGCCTCATCGAGCTGACCCGAACACCGCGCGGCGCCGTGGTAGAGTGGTCCGTCTCGGGAGGCCTCCGATGCCGCAGACGCCGCACGTCGAGAAGCATTTCCAGTCCAGCCTGAGCGTCCGGGACGTCGTCATCGGGATGGCGGACGGACTGACCGTTCCCTTCGCGCTCGCCGCGGGATTGTCGGGAGCGGTGGATTCCAACGCCATCATCGTCACCGCGGGCCTCGCCGAAATCGCGGCCGGCTCCATCGCGATGGGGCTGGGAGGCTACCTCGCGGGCCGCGGCGACGCGGAGCACTATGCGCGCGAGCGGGAACGGGAGCTGATGGAGGTGGCGCAGAAACCCGAGGCGGAGGCCGCCGAGGTGGCCGATCTGTTCCGCGCCTACGGACTCGGCGACGAGGAGATCGCCCCCGTTGTGCGGTCCCTCGGCAAGCGCCCCGGGGCATGGGTGGACTTCATGATGCGCTTCGAGCTCGACCTGCAGCCGCCGGACGCCAGGCGCGCGCCGCGCAGCGCGCTGACCATCGCGGCGGCGTATGTCATCGGCGGCCTGATCCCGCTGTCGCCTTACATGGCCCTGCCCACCCCCGACGTCGCGCTCGAGATCTCAGTCGGACTCACCCTGGTGGCGCTGTTCATCTTCGGCGCGATCAAAGCGCGCTT
>JAWPNA010000486.1:0-16270 GCA_045402695.1 Acidobacteriota bacterium | reverse complement strand
GGTCAGCACGGTTTCCCTGGGACGGGGCGGGTGGATCCTGCTGTCTTTCACGGACAACATGATCCTGGATGGTCCGGGCCCTGACCTCATCGTCTTCGAGAACGCCTTCTTCAGGTCATTGGTCCCCACGGATCCCAATCAGCCCTACAACGTCTTCGCGGAGCCCGGCTCGGTGGCGGTCAGCGAAGACGGCGTGAGCTTCTTCCAGTTCCCGTACGATCCCGGCGCGCTGCAGTACGTGGGCCAGGACGCCACCCCCTCATCGGCCCTGCCGTTGCTGCAAGGCCTCGCGGGGATCACCCCCACCTTCACGGGCAACTTCACGGTGCCGGACGATCCGATGGCCTGGGATCCCAACGGGCTCGGCGGCGTCTCCGGCGCGGGAGGCGACGCCTTCGATCTCGCCGCCGTCGGACTCGACTCGGCCCGATACGTCCTCATCAGAGATCTTGGTCTCGCCACCGGCTTCGCCGGATCGGCCGAGGGGTTCGATCTCGACTCGGTGGTGGCGCTGCACTCACGCCCCGCATCGGCGGGGCCGGCCGGCCCCACCGATTCGGACACCGACGGACTCCCAGACGATGACGAGATGATGTGGTACGGCAGCAACCCGTACAACCCAGACACGGATGGAGACGGTGAGCCGGATGGCGAGGAAGCCGCCCGTTGCCGCGACCCTGTCTCCTCTTCGGCAGCGCCGTTCTTCATCCCTCAGCTCGATCTGCTGGTGCAGCACGGGAGCACCGCCAACGGCAGCTTCGCGCAGTGGAACTTCATCTCGTCATCGGCCACCTACGACGTCGTGCGGGGCGCGCTGCCGGCGGCGCCCGGCCCGCTGCCGGGGGCGGTCGTCTGCATCGAGGACAACTCTTTCAACCTCACCAGCTCCGATCACGAGGATACCGCGGTCCCGTCGCCGGGAGGCGCATTCTTCTACCTGGCTCGGATCAAGGGGCAGACCAGCTACGGAAAGTCGTCCTCCGGATCGCCTCGATCCTTCTCGTCGGGAGATTGCCCGCCGTGAAAAGGCCGGCCGGCATCCTCCTCGCCGCGGCGCTTGGTCTCGCCCGTGTCCTCGCCGGCGGGGAGGATACCGGTGAGACCATCCACGTCGAAGGCGAGGCGGGATCTGCTCCAGCCGACCTGACAGGTTTCTCCACCACGATCCGCGCCGAGGACTTCGAGACGCGCATCACGTCGCTGCCCGAGCTTCTTGAGGAGGCGGTCGGAGTGCGCGTGAGGTCGTTCGGCCATATCGGCTCCTTCGCCACGGTCTCGATCCGAGGCTCCACCGCCGAGCAGGTGAATATCTACCTCGACGGAGTGCTGCTGAACCCGGCCCTGGGTGGAGGCGTCAATCTGGCCGATCTGCCGCTGGACAGCATCGGGGAGATCGACATCTATCGCGGCTTCACTCCTTCCTTTCTCGAGTCCGGATCCATCGGCGGCGCGATCAACATCCGGACCCGCAGGCCGCGCCGGCCCGGGACCGACGTTTCGGGAAGTCTCTCCTATGGATCGTACGGCACGGCGACAAGCGCCGCCCTGGCCTCCTGGAAGGGACGCGCCGCGGACGGTCTGGTCTCTCTCTACGGGAACGGCACGGAGGGTGATTTCCGTTTCTTCGACGACAATGGTACGGCCTTCGAAGGCGGGGACGATGGGTTCGAAACCCGCAGGAACAACAGGTCCTGGTCCGCGAACCTGCTCGGCCGCGCAGGGCTCGATCTCCAGGGAGGCTCGCGCGTGGATCTGGAGGCCACTTTCACGCGCCGGCGCCTGGGCGTCCCAGGCATCGGCGCGTTCCAGTCGCTGGCGGCCCGATCGGAGCTGACCCGGTACCTGATCAAGACCGACCTCACGAAGGAGAGGTTCCTCGATCGCCGCCTCGTCCTGGAGGCCGGCGCCTACTACAGCTTCTCATCGCAGGGGTTCATCGATCGCTCCGGCGACACCACCGGCGGCCCTTCGACTGATACGGAGAACCTGATCGACGCGACGGGTCCGTCGCTCCGCCTGACCTGGCATCCCTCGGGTCACTTCGTGAGATTTCTGGCCGCTGGGCGCCGGGAGACGGCCCGGCGCAACGATTACCTGAATCCAGTCTCCGATCGCGGCGAGACGATGCGGTGGACCTGGTCGCTGGCGGCCGAGGATGAGATCCATCTCGCGGGGGAGCGCTTGATCGTGAGCCCGTCGGCTCGCTGGGAACGCTTCTCCAGCAGCTTTCACAGTGCCGCCGATCTGGAGCCGCCTCCGGCATCCACCGAATCGGACGCGCAGCTCACCGGGCGGATCGGCGCCGCGTGGAGGCTCCTCCCCGCGCTCACGCTGAAGGGTACGGTGGGCCGCTTCCACCGGGTCCCGAGCTTCACGGAGATCTTCGGCGACCAGGGAACGGTCAAGGGGAGCGGGGATCTGCGTCCCGAGGAAGGGAACAACTTCGACCTTGGCGTTGTCTGGGAGGCGGCGGGGAGCCGGGCTGGACGGCGCGGGGCGGTGGACCGTCTTTTCGTCGAAGCGTCCTGGTTTCGCAGTGACGCGGACAACCTGATCCAGTTCGTGCAGACGTCCCAGAGCCAGGTCACGGCGAGCAACACGGGGCGCGCGCGCGTGACGGGCGCGGAGCTCAGTTTCGGCCTCGGTCTTCTCGAGAGATTCAGCGGCAGTCTGAACTACACCTACCAGGTCCCGGAGGACCTCAGCGGCACCTTCCGGCGAGGAAGCGACCTGCCGGGCCGGCCCAGGCACGAAGCCTCGGCCACCGCGACGCTCGGCCGGGTCACCGGCGCCTGGGGGCGCGCTTCCTACCAGTTCACATACGTCGGCCCCAATTTCTTCGACCCGGCGGCAGCCGTCATCGAGGAGGCCGGCCACCACATCAGCCGTGACCAGATACGAGCTCCGGGGAGGTACCTGCACGACCTCGGTTACACGCGGGCGGCCGGCCCGCTCCTCGAGTTCACTCTCGAGATGGACAACATCTTCAACGTCAAGACGGTGGACGTCGCGCGGTTTCCCCTGCCGGGCCGGCTGGTAGAGGCGAAGTTGAGGGTGAGGCTGCCGTGAGGAGGACGGGAGGAGCAAAGCTCGCCCTCATATTAATAGGGGCCGCCGCCTGCGGCCGCTCCTTCGCCCCCGACCCCGTCAAGCGTCGGGACGCCCGGCCTTTGGCCTCCGTTTACGACTTCATCGTTTTGGTGCCGGACATCGTCTTTCCCCAGTTCCCGGCCTCCGGTCTGACCGTGGACCTGACGCTGGAAGTCGATCCAGGCGGAGTGGATCAGTCCGGGACATTCCAGGGAAGCATCGCCGTCAACGAAGTGGAGGTGGGCGGCTCTGCCCGCTCCTTCACGGCCGCCGATCCTCTGCCGGCCACGGGGTACACCTCCGGATCCGACTGGTCTCTTGACTCATTCGGGCCGATCCGGATCGGCAGCGACTCAACGGGATTCACCGACGTGATGCTCAGCTTCTCGGGAAGACTCTCCGGAGACGGGCGCTCCATCGACGGCGTGGCGGTCGTGACCTCGGGAGGCGAGACGGGCAGTTTCAACGCGGTCAAGCAGCGCCGGTATCTCGTGGCCGGGACCGACTTCGGCGTCACCGGGACCGTGAGCCTCATCAAGGCGCGCTTCAGCACGATTCCCGCGAGGAGGGAGTTTTCCGTCGATCGCGATCTCGAGTCGATCTCGGGAGATCCCGTGGTGCGGGCCGGCTCGGGGGGCGTGTACGTCGTGAACCGGTTCTTCTTCGACAACGTGCAGTTGCTCGACCCCGCCTCGCGATTCCGGACGGCACTGCAGTTCTCCACCGGCAACGGCTCGAATCCCCATGACGCCCTCCCGGTGGATTCTGCCAGGCTGTACGTCACGCGCTACGAGCCACCCTACAATGACATCCTGATTGCCGAGCGGAGCACCGGCCACTACCTCGGATTCATCGATCTCTCGCCGCTGGCCAGCAACGCGTCGAGCTCCCCGCGGGCCGATGGCATGGTGATGGCGCGCGGGATGGTCTTCGTGGGACTGCAGAACATCGACACTTCGTTCCTGGATTACGGCCCGGGCCTCGTGGCCGTGGTGAATCCCGCCACGGATACCGTGGAGGACGTCATCACGCTGGCCGGGCGGAATCCCTTCGGCCCGCCGGCCGTGCATCCCGGCACCGGCGACCTTTACTTCGCCGATGCGGGCATCTTCGAGGGCGGACTGTCCCGCGAGCTGAGCGGAGGGATCGAGGTGGTGGATCCAGCGACGCTCACCACGCGGGGAATCCTCGTGGATGATGACGACCTGGGAGGCAACGTCTCCGCCGTGGCGCTGGCACGGGCGGGCGAAGGCTTCACCGGCTATTGCGTGGTGACCACGCCTTCCGGAGACAATCTGGTGCGCACCTTCGACCCGGACACGGGGGCCGTCGCCGCCGGTGCGATCTACCGGTCCGCGGCGTTCCTGCCCGAGGCGGTTTCGGACTCAGACGGCTACATCCTCGTGCTGGAGCGTAACCCCGCGGATCCCCGCGTGGTGATTCTCGACGCCGCCACGGGCCAGATCGTGGCGGCGCCGAGGTTGTCTCTCCCGCCGTTCTCAATCGCCGTGTTGACCAGGGACCTCGGAGGCGACTGATCTGCTGGTAAAGAGGCCGGGGGGGATACATACTCTGGTTCCATGATTCCCTGAGGAGAGCTTCCATGACCCGATCGCTTGTGCAGCGCCTTGCTCTCGCGGCCGTCTTGTGGTGTATCGCTGGTCCGGCCCGCGCCGAGAGCATCATGATGACCGTGGACCGGCCCACGTTGCTGAACTTCCTGCGTGCGGCCACACCCTACAGCCTTGACGTCACCAAGGCCGGTCTGACGGAGACCTTGACCCTGTTGAATCCGAGGGAACTCCGCTTCGAGAGCGGGAAGATCCGACTCAAGGTGGATTGCCGCGGTGAACCGGTCCCGTTCGAGGGAATCCTCGAGCCGACCCTTGCCGTCTATTTCGACAAGGCGAGAAACGCCTTCGTAGCCAAAGTCGAGTCGCTGCCCGTAAGCCTCGGCGCGATGGGGACCATCTCGCTCGAGCAGTACCTCCAGCCCTTGACGCTCCCCTCGGCCTTCTCGCAGACGCTCGAAACCGGCGTTCCCGGGTTGACGATCGACACCCTCGTGCGAGACGTGCGCGTGCTGGAGGATCGCATCGAAGCGAGGGCCGACCTGCTCTTCCGCAAGCAGCCGCCCGCCGCCAGGACCACGACCGGGAAGTAGCGAGGCAGGGGGTCACACGCTGATTCAGCGCGTCGCTACGAGAAGCTTCGCGATCCTCGCGCTCGCCAGCACCATCAGCAAGGACAGGCACGGGATGGCCAGCGGGTAGCTGTCGAGCTGCGCGCCGAACGGCATTCTCAGGTAGACGGGGAACGCGAACTGTTGGATCTCGCAGAACATCGTCCCCACCAGCGAGCCGGTGAGATTGACCACGAACGAGTAGACGGCCACCAGCGACACCGCGAACGCTCCCCACGGCGCCCAGCTCCGGCTCCGGACCCATTCCACGAAGGACGGCAGTCCAAGCATCGCTGCAGCCACCATCGGGATGAGGAACCTCGGGCCGTACTGGCAGTAGCCGATGGCCGGGATGTTCAGCACGTAGATTGCGTGCAACGCCATCATGCTCACCAGGAGGATCCGCCGACGCCGGAGCTCTCCTCCCATGAGGCAGCCTCCCGCCGCTCCAAGCAGCACCACGGGCATGTACTTGAAGACCGTGAGGTCGCCCGCACCGAAATAGACGTTCAGATGGTCGAGGAAACGCGCGAGGTCGGGAGTGAAGTAGGTGTCCCGGAAGTCGCCCGCCATGTTGGACTGTACGAAGGGGTTCCCGAAATAGTGCAGGTTGTAGGCAGCCAGGGGCAGCAGCCCCGCCAGCGTCCCCGCCGTCATCAGGACGATGAAGGACCGCCGCCGGGTCAGCACCGCGTAGGCGATCAGGACGGCCACGAGGATGGCCGGCAGCATGGAAGTGAACAACGCCAGCCCCAGCAGCAGTCCCGCGATGAAAGCGGGGACTCTTCTCTCGCCTTGTTGGTCCTGTGACGCCTCGATGAGGTAGAGCGCCCCCAGCAGATACGACACGGCGAGGACGTCGTGGTGGGCGATGCCGGAGTAGGGAAAGATGTTGGTCGCCAGCGCATAGCAGAGCGTGGCGAACCATCCCGTCACGCGGGGGAAGTTCCAGACCTGAGTCACCAGCTTGAAGAAGAAGAGGCAGCCCGCCGCCGAGATCAGCGACGCGGTGAACCAGGTGACCAGCGAAGCCGCCAGCAGGTAGTTGCCCGCGTAGGTGATGCCGGCGAGCGTGAGGAGGAAGTAGATGGGAGCGCCGGCGGCGAACTGACCCGGCTGCTTGGCGGGCAGCCATCTGCCTTTGTACAGGAACTTGTCTCCCGCGTCCTTGAGGATCGGAAGCTTGCTGCCGCCGACCTCGAACGTGCCGCGCTCCACCAGCGACTCGACCACCGCGTGTTGCAGGGTGAAGTCGTACAGGTTCCACTTGGTGATGGTGGCGCCGTAAGCCAGCCACAGGCAGACGAAGAGGAGAACGGCATCGCCTCCGTCAAGCCAGCGCGGTCTCATCAGGCGCCGGAAGGCTCAGTGTTCCGTGGCAGGGCGTACGGAGCGCCGCTATCTGGATCGGACACCACCATCAGGGGCGTGTCGTAGATCTCCGAGAGTACCTCGGCGCGGAAGACCTCGGCGGGAGGCCCGTCGGCGCGGACGCGGCCTTCCTTCAGCAGGACGATCCTCCGGCAGTAACGGGCGGCCAGGTTGATGTCGTGCGAGGCAGTGAGGATGGTGAGCCCCTCCTCGATGTTGAGGCGGGCGAGCAGATCGTGGATCTCCAGCCGGTGCCGGATATCCAGGAACACCGTCGGCTCGTCCAGCAGGAGCATGCGCGGCTGCTGCGCCAGCGCGCGCGCGATCAGGACGAGCTGGCGCTCTCCTCCACTGAGTTGGGAGAGCAAGCGTCCCGCGAAGGGAAGCGTTCCGGTGCGGTGCATGGCCGCTGACGCCGCGACGAGGTCCTCGCGCCCCTCCACCCCAAGGAGCCCGAGATAGGCCGTGCGACCCATCAGCACGGTCTCCATCACCGTGAAGTCGAAGACGAGGGAGGTCTCCTGCGGCACCACGCCGATCAGCCGCGCCCTGGCGCCCGGCGAGAGCCGGGCGAGCGGGCGTCCCTCAACCCTCACCTCGCCCGAGGCCGGCCTCAGTGCGCCGGACAGCAGCTTCAGCAGCGTCGTCTTGCCCGAGCCGTTCGGCCCGATGAGCGCCGTCATCTCACCGGGCACGATCGACAACGAGAGGCCCTCGAAAACGGGGTGGCCCCGGTAGCCGAACCGCACCGAGGACGCCTCCAGCCCGGAGGAGATCATCTGCTGCATGCTCGTCATGGCGTCTTCATCGCGCCTGCTCCACAGCCCCGTGGCGGGCAAACAGCCAGAGGAAGCAGGGGCCGCCCAGCAGCGCGGTGATCACGCCCACTGGGATCTGCGTTGGGGAGAACAAGGCGCGCGCGGCGGTGTCGGCCGCCACCAGAACGATGGCGCCCAGCAGCGCCGAGGCCGGGATCAAGAGCCTGTTGTCGGGCCCCAGCCACACGCGGCCCAGATGGGGCACCATCAATCCGACGAAGCCCACGAGCCCCGCGAGCGAGACCGCCGAGGCCGTGATGAGCGAGGCGGCCAGCAACGCCGCCATCCGCACCCGGGGTACGTCGAGGCCAAGCTGGGCCGCCATTTCTTCGCCACCGGCCAGCACGTTGAGTGATTGCCCCAGCAGGCTCAGCACGGCAATCCCAAGAGCCAGGCACGCGAATACGACCGCGAGCTCGCTCGTGGACGGCGACGAGAGGGTGCCCATGAGCCAGTACATGGTGCCCGCGTAACGGCTGAAGTCAGCCACCGTGATGATGAACATGATGGCGGCCATGATCGTTGCGTTCATGACCACTCCCATGAGGATCATTGTCTCTGAGGCGAGCCGCCCGCGCCTGCGCGCGAGCGACAGCAGCAGCGCCACCGAGCCCATCGATCCGATGAACGCGGCCGCCGGTCGCATCACAAGGATCCCGAATCCCGCGGCGGGCGACACCACGCCGGCGAGTATGGAGCCGAGCCCGGCGCCCCCCGAGATCCCCAGGATGTACGGATCCGCGAGAGGATTGCGCAACAGTGCCTGGAAGCAGACGCCGGCCGCTGACAGCGAAGCGCCCACGGCCACGGCCAGGAGGATGCGCGGCAGCCTCACGCCGAGCAGAATCGTCTCGGCCTCGGCGGACGGCGCCATCAGGTCGCCCAGGCCGGCGGAGGTGGACCCGACGGACAGACTCATCAGGACGCAGGCGGTGAGGGCCGCGCCCAACAAGAAGATCACGCCGGCGGCCCTGGCTGGCGTGAATCGGCGGCCTTCCGGCCGGCGTTGACGCAGGGGTACGCTGAGATTTTCCGCGGAGGACATGTCGCTTCTCGCGCGCCATGCTATCACGTTCAGCGGCACCATCCGTTGCGCATCGCCGAAGCGGTGGGCTATTCTGTATTGGTCGCCGTACAAACACCCCGTCGATCACCGCCGGAGGAGAGAATCCCATGAAAACCATGCCGCTCGCCGCCGCGTTGTCTCTGGTCGCGCTCGCCGCAGTGGGCGGTGAGGCCATGTGGGCGGCGGCCGGGCCCCCCGTCGTGAAGTACCCGGAAGCGGATCCCGGTCTCGACATCCTGCCCGCGCGCCAGCGCGAACAGCTCCTGTCCGCAAAACAGTTCAAGGTCTTTCACGGTTTCCAGCTCCAGGACATGCTCAAGGAAAGCGGCATCACGTTCATCCATCGCATTGAGGAGGACGCTGGCAGGTTCTACAAGCCGGTTCATTACGATCACGGCAACGGGATCGCCGTGGCCGACGTGGACCGCGATGGGTTGCTCGACATCTGCTTCTTCAACCAGGTGGGCGGCAACGAGATGTGGAGGAATTCCGGCGGTGGCAAGTTCGAGAACGTCACGGCTCAGGCCGGCATCTCCTTGAAGGGCAGGATCGTCGTCACGGGCTCCTTCGCCGACGTGGACAATGACGGCGACCAGGACCTGTTCGTGACGACCGTACGGATGGGAAACGTCTTGTTCAAGAACGACGGAAACGGACACTTCACTGATGTCACCAAGGAGGCGGGCCTCAACTACTCCGGCCATTCGTCCGGAGGCATGTTCTTCGATTACGACGGCGACGGCCTGCTCGACCTCTTCCTGGCGAACGTCGGCCGCTACACGTCGGAGCTCAAACACCCGTCGGGCGCCTACATCGGCCTGAAGGATGCTTTCAGCGGTCATCTGCATCCCGAACGCACGGAGCCCAGCATCCTCTACAGGAACCTGGGGGGCGGCCGTTTCGCCGACGTCACCAGGCAGACAGGCCTGGGGGACAAGGGATGGAACGGCGACGCCGCCTTCGCTGATCTGAACGACGATGGCCGGCCTGACGTGTACGTCCTCAACATGCAGGGCGATGACCACTACTATGAGAATGCCGGCGGCCGCGCCTTCGTGGACAGGACCTCTCAGATCTTCCCCAAGACCCCCTGGGGGACGATGGGGATCAAGTTCTTCGACTACAACAACGACGGGCTGCCGGACCTGTTCCTGACCGACATGCACTCCGACATGAGCGAGAAGATCGGCCCGGAGCGCGAGAAGCTGAAGTCGCGCATGCAGTGGTCGGCCAAGCAGCTCGGCGGCGGGGCCAACAGTATCTTCGGCAACGCCTTCTACGTGAACCGCGGCGGCGGGAAGTTCGAGGAAATCTCCGACGCCCTCGGTGTGGAGAGCTACTGGCCGTGGGGCCCGAGCATCGGAGACCTGAACGCCGACGGCTGGGACGACATCTTCATCGCGGCCTCCATGAACTACCCCTTCCGCTACGGGATCAACTCGCTTCTGCTCAACAACCTGGGGGAGAAGTTCCTCGACAGCGAGTTCATCCTGGGCGTGGAGCCCCGGCGCGACGGGCGGACCCACACAGCTTGGTTCGAGGTTGATTGCACGATCGCCGGAGAGGGCCGGCCTCCCTGCAAGAACCGCAAGGGGCTCATCTCGGTATGGGCGCCGCTGGGCAGTCGATCCGCGGCCATCTTCGACCTCGACAACGACGGGGACCTGGACATCGTCACCAATGACTTCAATTCAGAGCCCATGGTTCTGATCAGCGATCTGAGCAAGAAGAGGGAGATCAAGTACCTCAAGGTCCACCTGACGGGGACGGCGTCCAACAGGAACGGACTGGGAGCGATCGTGCAGGTGCGCGCCTCGGGGCATGTCTATACCAAGTACAGCGACGGCAAGTCAGGCTACCTCTCTCAGAGCGACCTTCCTCTCTACTTCGGACTCGGTGATGCGACGAAGGCCGACTCCATCGAGGTCCGATGGCCGTCGGGGAAAAAGCAGACCATGACCGAGCGGATCGATCTCAACACCACGGTCCAGATCACCGAGCCAAGGTAGTCCAGGCGCTGATGGTCCTGCGCATCGACACCAATCTACTGAGGCGGATCCTGGCTGCCTCATTGCCTGCAGGCGCCCGCTGCGCTGAGTTGTTCATCGAGTCCCGGCTCACCCTCGGCGTCGGTATCAAGCCGGAGGCCGGCGGCGGGGTCACGGTGCACGTCGAGAGACGCTGGGAAACCGGCGCGCACCTCCGGCGATTCTCCGAACGGGGCCACGAGTCGTTCGTGCTGGACGCCCCCTCTCCCGAGTCACTCGAGGCTCTCGCCCTTCACCCGGAGGCGGTCGAGGTGAGCTGGTTCTCCCGCAATGCCCCTCTCGGGGTCGAGCGTGCCTTCCCCGCTGACTCCGCGCAGGCTGTCATGGCCGACGCCGCGCCCTCGGATTCGGGCGGGCCGTGGTCCTCGGCCTTCCTCGCCTCGTCCCGGGGCCTGCTGGAGGAGTGGCTCAGAGCATTCGCCGCCGGAGCCGCGGGTTCCGGAATGGAGGCGCAGCTTTCGGCGAATCTCGAAGCCGGAGTGCAGGAGATCCTGGTGCTGGCCACCGATCGCGACCCCGCGCGTGACACGCGGACCTTCGTGGACGCTACGCTGCGGGCGCAGGTGGAGCGCGGCGGCCGGCGCTTCCTGGCGGAAGAGACGCGCAGCGGCGCCTCCCTCGAGGCTCTCGGCCGATTGACTTCCGTCGAGCCGGGCAGTTCCAGGACCAAGAATCATCCGGCCATGGAGCTGGCCGCGCGATTGCATCGAGGCCTGGAGGCGGTCAACAGCCCGCGGGGTGAGATGCCGGTGGTTTTCGCCTCTCCCTCGGGCGGGTTCCTTCTTCACGAGATCTGCGGACATCTCCTGGAGGCTGATCACGTCCTGCGTGGGGCGTCGCCTTTCGTCGGCGCGCGCGGGCGCGCCATCGCCTCCCCGCTGCTGAGCATGGCCGACGACGGTTCCATCGCCGGGATGCGCGGATCGGCGCTGTTTGACGACGAGGGGGTGGCCGCGCGCCGGACGCCCCTGGTCATCAAGGGGACGCTGGTCGGGTACCTTTCCGATCGCCTCACGGCCTTCGCTACGGACGGCATCTCCACAGGAAACGGGCGCCGCCAGTCGTATCGCGACGCCCCGATGCCGCGGATGACCAATCTGGTGATCGATCCCGGCGAGGAGTCTTTCGATGAGATCCTGAAAAGGACGACCTCCGGGCTGCTGGTCACGCGCCTCGGACGGGGCAACGTCGATCCGGCCACGGGGAGGTTTGCGCTTGCCGTGGAGGAAGGATTCCTCATCGAGGAAGGGCGCGCGGGCGCTCCGGTGGCCGGTGCGCTCCTGCGGGGCACGGCGGCCGATCTCCTGCCCGCGATCGACGCGGTGGGATGCGATGCGTCCGCCGACACAGGGGCACCGCTCTGCTTGAAGGAGGAACAGGCTCTCCCGTTCGGCATCCTGCAGCCCACCCTCCGTGTCTCCTCGATGATGGTGACCGGGGCCGGCTCGTGAAGGAGGTCGCCACACTGCTTCTGGATCGGGCCTTGACGCGCGGCGCGCGCGCCGCGGAGGCACTCACCAAGATCGGCTCGACCCGTGACGTGAGCCTGGACGCGGGGGGCGGCATCGCTTGCACGCGAACCGCGGAAGGCGGCGTGGCGCTGCGCGTCTTCCTCGATGGCGGGGCGGCTGGCTTCGCCTCGGTCTGCGGGCCGGTTCTCGAGGAGGAGGAGGCCATCCAGCTCGTTTCAGCCGCGCTCGATGCCGCCCACGTCTCCGGCCCGCCGTTCGACTTGCCCGGCGGCAAGTCCGGCGACGGGCGCGGCCTGGGAATCTTCGACCCGAGGCTGCACGCGGCCACGACGTCGGATCTGGAAGGACTACTCGACGAGGCAGCCAGGGAAGCGCTGCGATCCGATCCGCGCGTGCGTCGTCTCGAGTCCGCGTCGATCACCGCGTCCTCGTCCGAGATCTGGATGCGGAACACCGCCGGCCTGGAGGGCGGCTACCGTCAGACGCTCGTGCATCTGTCGCTCGGCGTGGCCGCCGACGACGCCGGGAGATCGATCGTGGTGAAGCGATCGCGCACGGCACGGTCGCTCTCCGCCTTCTCACCTTCACTCTTCGGGGACGAGACGGCGCGCCTCGCGGCCACCGCGCTGGAAGGACGGCCGCCGGCCACCGGCATCTTCCCGGCGCTGCTGGGCCCCGCAGCCACGGCCGAGCTGCTGCGCCTCTTCGCCAGGACGCTCGTGCCACCTGGACCGGCGACAGGCTCGGAGATCGGCTCACGCTTCCTCAACATCGTTGACGACGGGCGCCTGCCCGGGGGCGTCGCCTCGGCGCCCTTCGACGGAGAGGGAGTCCCGACGCGGCGGACTGGCGTGGCCCTGCGCGGCCGCTTCGGCGAGATGATTCACGACCTGGCGAGCGCCGCGCGGTGCGGGGTTGCTTCCACGGGCAACGGCGTGAGAGCGTCGTTTCGCAATATGCCGCGGCGCATGCCGACCAATCTCTTCATCACACCGGGAAGCGACACGCCTTCGGATCTGATGTCCGGCCTGCGGGAGGGCCTCTGGATCCAGTCTTTGAGGCCCACGCCAGCGGTGATGAGCGACCACTCCACGCTGGTGGCGCTGGGCAGCGGCCGCTGGGTTCAGAACGGACGGCCGGGGTGCGCCGTCGCGGGAGCGCTCGTGAGTTGGCCCGTCGCCGATCTGCTGGCCGGCGTCATCGGCGTAGGGAACGACCTGACGTTCGGAGCCGTGGGAGGATCCTTCGGCGCGCCTTCCCTACTCGTGAAGGAGATCGGGGTGCGGGCGCCGTGATGCCCTCCTTTCTCTTGAACGCTGCGCCAGCCGGCGCGGTGATCGTTCTTGCAGCGCTTGCCACCTTTTCCGGCTCAGGAGGCGCACCGGCGCAGGGGCTGAACAAACCCGAGGAGTCGGTCTCCGATCGGGACAACCCCGAGCGCCTCACGACCAGGGCCGAATCACTGCTGAAGGAAGATCGTTACGAGGAGGCGCTGGATGCCGCCGGCTCCGCGGTGGATCGATGGCCCGAGTTTGCGCGGGCCCATGTGGCGTTGGCCGACGCGCTGTACCGGCGAGGGGATTTTCCCGAGGCCGAGCGGCACTACCGGCGCGCGGTGGAGATCGATCCACAAGAAGCGGCCGGGCACTTCGGCGTGGGCCGCATCCTCCGCACGATGGGCCGCTACGGCGATGCCGCCGAGTCGTTCAGCAAAGCCGCGGCGCTTGCGCCCGCGGTGCCGAGGTATCTCCGCACGCTGGCCAACCATCTCGCCCGCCGAGAGGACGCGCTGAGCCTGCTGCGCCGTTACCTGGAGCTGACCGGGCAGGATCCGATGACACATGGGGGCGAGGATGAGTCCACGGTGAGGAACGTGCAAACCTGGATCGCGCTCCTGGAGATCGCCGGCGATCGTCCGATCTCGCAGATGGTCAAGGCCGAGCCTTCCACCGTGCCGCTACAGGTCGTCAAGGGCCAGCCGTATCTCAAGATGACGGTGGCCGGACTCAAGAATCAGAGGTTCGTCTTCGACACGGGAGCCACTGGACTCACCATATCGCCGCGCATTGCGACCCGGGCAAAGCTCACGCCGATCCGGCCATTCACCATCACCGGGACCGGAGCTCGCCGCACGGAGACTGGCGATCTGGTGCTGATCGAACAAATCGCGGTCGGCGACGGGATCCTGCTGCGCCACGTGCCCGCCACAGTCAGGGAGCCGGCGGGAATGGAGGAGGGGCTGGTGGGGCCCTCGCTGTTCGGTGGTTTCGACGTAGCGATCGATCTTAAGGGCGGGCGCCTGACGTTCAGGCCGGCCGGGGCCGCCGCTGCCGGGCGGATCGAACCGTTCTACAACGTCGGGGGCGAGATCATGATCACCGCCCGCGTCAACGGAATCCCCTTCAACGCCATGCTCGACACCGGCTCGACGTCCACCATCATCGGACGCGCCACCGTGGGGCGCGTGCCCGGCTTGGCCCTGGTGCCGGGTCACTGGACCGGCGGCGTCACGCTGGGTGTGGGCGGTGAGCTGGCCGATCGCAAGGCAATCCTGGCCGGCACGCTGTCCGTGGCCGGACGTGATTATCCCGCTGGGGGTCTTCCGGCCGGAGATCTCTCCGGGTTCAGCCGGGCCCTCGAATCGGAGGTGTACGTCATCCTGGGCGAGGCGCACTTAGACGATGCTCCGTTCACGATCAGCTACCGGAACATGACGGTGACTTTCGCCGCGCCTGCTCCCCTGCGGTGAAACGGATCGTGTTAACCGGGTGGTGACAAACTGCCCCGTTAAGCCGTCAGCGCCAGGCCAACGGGCCTGTGAACAGCGCGAGGATTTCCTCGTCGCCTTTGCGGCGCAGGTTCCGTGTCACCGAGCGCAGAGTGGGGGCGATGTACTGGAGATAGCCGCGGTTGCCGCGCAGCACCGCCTGCGAGGCGAACGTCCCGATCGCCTTGATGTTGCGCTGCAGGGACGTGAGGTCGAACGCGGCGTGGAACTCTTCCGTCTCCTCCGGCGCGCGGGCGGACTCACGGTAGAACTCGACCATTTCCTGGACCAGGTCTTCGGGAAGCTCCACGTACGAGTCGCGCGCCAGCGAGGCGAGGTCGTAGGTGAACGGCCCCATCCTGGCGTCCTGAAAGTCGACCATGTAAAGCCGCTCCCCTTTCACCATCAGGTTGCGTGAGTGGAAGTCTCTGTGGCACAGCACGCGGCGGATTCCGGCCACCTCCTCGGCCAGCGCGCGCAGCCATGCGTCGAGCTTCAAAGTTGCGTCCTGAGTCAGGGGCGATCCCAACAGCCCCTGCACGTAGTGCTCCCTGAAGAAGCTCATCTCGAAAAGAAGTCTCTCGCGGTCCAGGGCAGCGCGGGACGCGGGCAGGTCCGGAGTCAGCGCGCGCGTCCCTTCTTGCTGGAGGAACGCGATCAGCTGCACCGCCTGGAAGTAGAGGAATCTGCGGCGCTCAGCATCGCATCTCTCGAGATGGGTCTGCAGGCTCTCATCTCCCAGGTCCTGCACCACGAGGATCCCATCCGTTGGGTAGGAGGCGACGATCTGGGGTACGGCCGCTCCGATCTCGTGGAGGAACCTGGCGTGCAGGAAGAACGGAAGGCTCTCCAGCTCGAAGGGGGCGGCGTGCACCATCAGCACGAGCGGTGACAGCGACGGAGCCCTCAGCCGGAAGAAGGTCCGGTCGGAGGCGTCGCCGGCAAGGCGCTCGAGCCGAGCGTCCGCTCCGAACCGCGCACGGGCGAACGCCGCGACACGATCGAGATCGTTGGACGGCCCGGCGCTCAGCGGCGTGGCCGGGGTCACGGTTGCCCTGCCGTCTCGGAGCCCGTCTTCAGCGGGTGCGCCTTCAGTGCCCCATCGGCGTCCGGCATGAGGATACGGTTCTCCCAGTGGCTGGAGGCCTCGACGATGGCTCCGCCGGTGACGATGCAGCGCCTCAGTTTCGCACCCTCCCTGATGGTCACCGCGTCCCAGACGACGCAGTCGTTCAGCTCCACTGCACGCTCGAGTCTCACTCCCGCCCCGATAGCGCACCGGCGGACACCGGCTTCTTCGTCGATGAAGAAACCGGGGCCGACAACGGCCGTGCGCCCGGCCTGCGCAATCATCTCAAGGTTCAGATCGAGGTAGCGAGCGGGGCTTCCGGCTTCGAACCACCAGCCGTCATGCGTCCACGTGCCCACGGAGTCCTCGTCTTCATCCAGCAGCGAT
>JAWPNA010000230.1:0-8803 GCA_045402695.1 Acidobacteriota bacterium | reverse complement strand
CCCGCGGCGGGGCTCGTGGTCTCCACCCGTGAGAGGCCGGGGCTGCGCCAGAGTCTCCTGCGCGCCGGCATCACGCAGATGAGCGCCGGCAGTGTCACCACGCCCGGCGGATACAGCCGCCGCGATCCGGGTGCAGGGCAGTTCGACGTCGCCGATCATCGCAATGTGAAAGAGGTGGCGTCCGATCTGGAGCGGCTGGGCTACGAGGTCGCGTGGACGAAAGCCGACTACGCCCGCGCACACTCAGCTCACCGCCTTGGACCTGAAGCGCGAGAGCCCCGCGACGAGGAACAGCGCGTCGAAGCCCAGCAGCGCGGCCAGAACAACCCTGCCTGACAGGTGGGGAAACTGCGGCGCCAGCGCGCCCCGGAAACCCTCGCTCGCATACGTCACGGGATTGATCAGCACCGCCTTCTGGAAGAGGGGGAACCCCTGCAGCGCGCTCCAGGGGTAGTAGACGCAGCCGAAGAAGATCATCGGCCCCAGCACGAGAGTGAACAGCAGCCCGATCTGCGTCTGTCCCACGGAGCAACCCAAGGTCAACCCGAGCGCCGAGGCCAGAAACGACACCAGCATGGCCAGGATAAGGAAGCGGAGGGGCTGGTGCAGGCTCAACTGCGCACCCCGCCCCATCACCAGCCAGGCCAGCGGGATGATCACCAGACCCGCCGCGAGCGCCTGGATCATGCCCGCGGTCACCTTCTCGACGGCCAGCCACTCGATCTCCATTGGCGCCAGCAACCGGTCCTCGATCTCACGCGTGAACTGAAACTCGCTCACGAGCGGCAGAGCCACCGCCTGGATTCCCGTCAGGATCATGATGACGGCGATGATGCCCGGGAGCAGCAGGCTCTTGTACTCGGGAGGCATCATGCCGCTGCCGGTCATCACACGGCCGAAGATCAGCACGAACAGAAGCGGCTGCAGGAAGGTCTGAAGCAGCAGCGGCACGAAGTTGCGCCGGGCGACGCGCGCGTCGCGCGCCAACATCGCCAGGAAGGTCTTCCAGTTCATCCCCGCAGGCTCCTTCCCGTATGGTGCAGGAACAGGTTTTCCAGACTGGGCGCCGAGATGTGCACATCGCTGATGTTGACGCCGTGCTCGGCCGCGCGGCCAACGATCTGCTGGATGAGCGCTCCAGAGTGATCGGCGTACACATCCGCGCCCGACCCGTCCTTCGGCCTCACCTCGGTGACCCCCTCGAGCGACTTCAGGCTTTCCAGAAACGGCGGGGAGCCGTTCTCGAACTGCAGGCGCACGACGTAGCCCCCCGGCACGGATCGCTTCAGCGCATCGGGCGTTCCCAGTGCGATCACCTTACCGCGGTCCACGATGGCCAGCCGGTGGCACAGCGCGTCGGCCTCATCCATGTTGTGCGTCGTCAGCAGGATGGTCCTGCCGCGCCCGTTGTACTCACGGATGATCTCCCACAGCAGCAGGCGCGTTTGCGGATCGAGGCCGGCGCTTGGCTCGTCGAGGAAGATCACCTCCGGGTCGTGCATCATCGCCCGCGCGATGGAGAGCCGTTGCATCATCCCGCCGGAGAACCCGAACACCAGACTGTCGGCCCGGTCGGTCAGCTTGAACCGCTCCAGCAACTCCTGCGCCCGGCACGAGCGCTCCGTGGCCGGGATGCCGAAGTAGGCCCCGTGGAAGGTCAGGATCTCCCGCGCCGTGAGGCCGAAGTCGAGGTTGGGGCGCTGCGGCACCACGCCGATCAGGCGCTTCACATCGACGCGCTGCGTCCTGACGTTGAACTCCCCGACCCAGGCATCCCCCGTCGTGGGCCGAACGCGGGTGGTGAACACCCCGACGGTGGTGGACTTGCCGGCGCCGTTGGGACCCAGCAGTCCGAAGATCTCACCTGCATGGATCTGGAGCGTGACACCGTCCAGGGCGACAATCTCGGACGTTGGCTTCTCCCCGCGCCTCCGGCCTCGCAGGTTCACCAGGCCGGCGCCGGCAGCAGCGCCCACGGCCGGCGGCGGTGAGGTGTAGATCTTTCCGAGGTTGTCGGTGCGGATGCCGATGGCCATGACTCGGGAAGTATATTACGAGCGCGGCGAGCGTCTTGTTCGAGAAGATGCGGGCTATCTGCTCTGAGCCACCTGCGCCAGGTTCTCGCGCCGCGCCTCCAGCATCCGGGCTGCCGCGCCCAGAAGCGGCAGCGCGAGGACGCATGCCAGGAGACTCCAGAGGAGCATCAGGCAGAGGGCGAGCAGCGGGCTGGCAAGAAGGTGGTAGCCGACCAGGATGGCCAGCGACGACGGGATCAGGGCGATGGCGGTCAGCACCGTCCCGATCACGGCCGCTGCGGCGTGCGCGTTGCCCGAGTTGCCCATCTTGCCGAGATCGGAAGGCTTCGGGAACAGGGCCGACAGCAACGCCGCCACGGGGGCCATCACGATGTAGGAAGAAAGACCACCGATGAGCGCGGCGGCCCAGAGAAGCGCCGATCCCCCTGGAGCCACCACCAGCGTCGCAATCAGGAACAGTCCGAGGCAGATGCCCAGCAGCACGGCGCCGCCGGCCGCTTTCCCGAGGATCAGATCCCGCGCGTGGATCGGCGAGAGGAACTGAAGCGTCAGTCCGGCGCGGTCCGTCGCGAACTGGTTCAGCAGGATCGAATGCAGCGACAGCATCCCCATGAACACGCCGATCGAGATGAGCATGTACCCCTGGCCCATGAGGAACGTCGACACCCCGGGCATGCGCCTTCCGAGGATCCCGAGCATGAGAATCACCGGGGGGGCGGTGAGGAAGATCGCCAGTCGGCCGCGCACGGTGCGCAGCGCGGTGCGCACCTGCACCCAGGCCACCGCGGCCGCGGCGGGGGAAAGACCGGGAAGGCGTATCTCTTTCGCCGAGGAGCGTGCCGCCTTGCGGCGAGCCCGGCCCGTCTCGGGCGCGTCGAGAATCCTGCGGTGGACCGCCGCGGAGATCAGGAATACCAGCACTGCCTCGATCGCCAGGGCCGCCGCGCCCGACCAGGCTTGAGCGACGCGGCCCTGAAGCCCGCACTTCAAGGAATGCGCGTACAGCTCGGACGGGACCGCGAGTTTCCAGGAAAGCTCCTCCTGATTCTTGAGGAGCGATTCCACCGCGTTCAGGCGCATTCTCGCTGCCTCGCCGCTCTTGCTGGCCGGCGTGTGCATGTCGGGATCGACCAGGAACGACACCGACATACCGCCCAGTGAGACCACCAGCATGAAGACCAGGGTGACGATCTCCGCGCGCCGGCGATCCCGCAGGAGCCACTGGAGAAGAAAGGAGATCAGCGCGCCGAGGCAGATCAGCACCAGGAGGAAGCCGGCGCCCGCTGCAAGGGTGGACATCGCGGCCCCCGTTCTCCCGCCGGCCGCCAATCCCGCGGGCAGGAGCACGAACCCCGGCAGCAGGAACGCGGTCCAGGGATCGGCCGCTCCGGACGCGACTTCGATCGTGTGCAGCGTCCGCGGGGCGATCGGAAGAAGGAGAAAACGCGTCACCCCGGGAAGGGAGCCGTGCAGCGAGGCGCCAAGCGGGGCCAGCAGAAGGATGGCGAGCACCACTAGCAGCAGGCCGCGGACAACGGCCAGCACGGCGCGAGGCTCGATCTGATCCGAAGCGATGAGCCTGCCGCCCGTGAAGGCCAGCGCGCCCAGCCCCGCGGCGGCCACGAGGAAGAACACCAGCAGCAGCACCGGCACGGCTATCGCCGCGACGCGGGAGAGACGTTCCATGGAGTCGCGACGCTTGCCTCCCCGCAGGCCGTTCACGAGGAACCGATACCGCAGCCAGGCGAAGGCTCTCAGCGTTGCGATCATCCCGCGAGCCATGTGAGGGTTGACATGCGGCTCTCCTCGGCGCCCACCAGCTCGAGAAAGATTCGCTCCAGCGTCTTGCCCATGCCGCTGCCCGCCCGAAGATCCGCCAGCGGCCCCTGCGCGACCAGACGACCCTTGTTGATCACGCCGACATGATCCGAGAGATTCTCCACGATCTCGAGGATGTGCGACGTCAAGAAGATTGTCCCGCCCCTCTTCACGAATTGGAGCAACAGGTCCTTGATCTGGCGGGAGGCCACGGCATCGATCCCCTCGAACGGCTCGTCGAGAAAGAGCAGGCGCGGACCGGGCAGCAGCGCCGCCGCGAGCGAGAGCTTCTTGCGCATGCCGTGGGAGTAGTCGGTTACCAGCATGTCGGCCGCCTCCTCCAGGTTCATCATTGAAAGGAGCTCCCCGGAGCGAGAGCGCAGCGTGGCCCGGTCCAGGCCATGCACCTGCCCCACGAAGGCGAGCGTCTCGGCGCCGGTGAGCCGGTCGAACAGCGCCAGATCTTCGGGCATCACGCCGACTTTTTTCTTGACCGCGACGGGATCCACGGACGGGTCCATCTCCAGGATCCTGATCGACCCCGCGGTCGGGCGCAGCAGGCCAGTGAGGCACTTGATCGTCGTGGACTTGCCCGCGCCGTTGGGGCCGAGGAATCCGTACAGGCTCCCCCGGGGCACCGCCAGGTCAACGCCGTCCACCGCGGCCAGGTCGCCAAACATCCTGGTCAGCCCGCGGGTTTCAAGCGCGTATCCGCCGCCCCCGTTCTCCACATTACCCGCGTTCCCCGCATTCGTTGTCGCCGTCTCGCTCATGGTCTTACCTTGCCGGGAGGCTCGATTCCTTCGGGATGGAAGATCTCCTCGATGGTGGCGCCGAACAGGCGCGCGATCTTGAACGCCAGCGTGAGGCTCGGCTCGTACCTGCCCGTCTCCACGGCATTGACCGTCTGGCGGGAGACGTCGAGCCGGGCGGCCAGCTCGGCCTGCGACCAGTCCCGCTCGGCCCGCAGGACCTTCAGCCGGCTCTTCACTCGTACCGCCTCTTCGCGATGGCCAGGCCGAGGAGGTAGGAGATCGGAAGATAGATCCAGACGTGGGCGTAGCTCCAGTCCTCGAACGGCAGCTCGATCGCGCGCTGCAGGAGCCCCAGCGTCATCAGCAGGATCATCGTCAGGGGAAAGGCGACGGCCAGCGCCTCCAGATGGATCCGGCGCTGCATCTCGTCCAACGCGCGCACGTTGGCGATGAACAGCAGCAGGAAGGCGATGAACGGCGGCACCGGCATCAGTGCCACGGTGACGCGCAGCCACGTCTCCACCGGTCCATGCTCCAGGATCCCCCGCGCGGTGAAGTAGGACAGGATCGAGACAATCGCGGCGCCGAAGAACCAGATTCCTCGGCTGTATCTCGGGCTCTTCATCTTTCACCTCCAGTCAGGGCCGCCAGCCGCGACGGGATAATACGCCGGGAACACGGAGATGTCAAGTATGCTTGACTAAACATACAGCTTGCTTGTCTTCCTGGAGTTTCCTCCGTGAGATCCCGCCGGAGCTCGATCCGGAGGGCCATTCGCAACCTCTTGATCCCGTCCACGCACGGGACACTCTTCCGTGGCCGATTGCCCCAGGCCGGGCGCCAACACGGTGATCACGGCAGAGAAGATCTCCCGCTCGACGGCCGCCGAAATCTTCGAGCTCCTCAGGCATGTCCCCGGCGTGGATGTCCCCGCTGCACACCGATGGGCGGGCACGTCGGCGCCCTGCGGTGCGCGACCACCTGCCGTCACCCAAAAGCAGTCTGAGCTTGGGATTGGTGGGCCGGCGGTCGCGGTCTTCTTGAACAGGGCGACCGCCAGGCACCTGGGACTCGACCTGCCAGAGTCGGCCATCGCCCGGGCGAGCGCGATCCATCCGCAGCCTTGACCCCGGGGTTCCCGCTCGTCAAAGCCGATTCAGCGGGCGGGCACCAACGCCAGGGTGTGCACCGCCGCCCCCGGCAGAAACGGAGTGGCCTCGCCGGCGGCCCATGCCTCGTGGCCGTCGCCGTAGTGCGGCGACAGCGGGTGGCCGCTCTGGCCGCACGGCATGTGGAAGATTCCCTCTTTCTCGCGCCCCGGCGACACCACCATCCTCTCGGAAGCACCGAACGACGCGCCCTGCACCCGCGGCATGTTCATGTCGCCGGGAAGCTCGCGCGGGGGCATGTCGAGCCAGCGTCCGAGGAGAGGCACGGCCAGGCTGAGCGGATGCTGGATGCTTGCGGTGTTGCGCCGGCCCCACGTCTGGTTCCCCAGCGGGATCCCGTCTCGCTGCAGGTACTCCACCGTGGCATCCACCGCCGCGAGAAGCAGCTCGTCCCAGCTCCTGTATCTGGGATCGAGCATGTGCGGGGGCCTCTCGGTCACCAGCCGCCACAGCGGCCCTTCGAACTGGGCGAGGTCGAGATAGTCGAAGCTCGGGTCGGCCTTCCTGCACCGGGCGGTCAAAACCTCGAACACCCTCTGTGCGGCAGACACGCGGTACCCCCGCACCAGCCGGTAGCCGACCGACTCCACACCGGCGCGGCCGCCCCAGTCCTCGACGTGCTTGCGGACCTCGCCCCGGCGTGGATCCGCCACGAGCGCCGCGGGCGCCAGCGTCTCGAGCAGCAGGTCGCGCCATCGCTGCAGAAAGAGCGCGCGGTCGTCGAGCTGTATCGCCAGCATGTCGGTTGGTCGCGCCTTGTCGAGCGCGAGCAGGTCGTCGCGGATCTGCCGCGCGCGCCCCCCCAGCTCGTAACCGCCGTCTCCCACCTTCGCAAGCATCTCTCCGTCCACGACGCGCGCGTTGGCGGTCCAGATCCTTCCCTCTGGTGGATTCACGATCCGCGGATACTCCTCGGGTGTGAGCCACCCATCCCACCGTCGCGTGCCGTCGGCCCAGGACTCCGGCACCCTTCCGTCGAACCCCACACGGCGCGGGATGGCCCCGAAGATCGTCCATCCGATCTGCCCGGTCGAATCGGCCACGACGAAGTTCTGAGGAGGAGCGCCGCTGACGCTCGCAACCTGAAGCGCTTCCTGGACGGTGCCCGCCGTCTCCCATCCGAGCAGACCGAGGTTGACCGCGCGCTCGTCGTGCGCGACCCAGCGGCAGGCGCGCGGGCGGCCCCGGTGATCCTGGCCGATGATCGGCCCCCACATGGTCGAGACCACCTCGAGCGTCTCGTCGGCCCCCCCCTTGACGCGGATTTTCTCGACGGATCGCTCGAGCCGCCGCGGGCCCTCGGGAGTGAGATACCGATCGGAGTCGCGTGGGTCCGGCTCCACGATCACGAGGTCGCTCCAGTCCCCGTAGCTGTTGGTGAAACCCCAGGCCACGTGCGTGTTGCTGCCCGCCACCATGGCCGGCGCTCCCGGCAGCGTAACGCCGATCACGTGGCGGGCCGTTCGGCCGTCCTCGTCGGCCCAGGAGAACGACGCGCGGTACCAGGTGTTGGGCACCGAGAGCCTCAAATGCATGTCGTTGGCCAGAAGCGCCCCACCGCCGGACGTGAGCGCTCCCGCCACCGCCCAGTTGTTGCTCCCCTCCCGCTCCGCAGACCTGGACTCCCTGAATCGACGCTCCCGCTCACAGTCGATCCGTGCGGCCGTCGTCTCCAGCCGCGCGTCGAACACCTCGGGTCCGGGTATGGGCGGCGCCGCGAACGGGCCACCGATCACCGGCGTATCCCACTCGGTGCCGCGCGGAGCGAGAAAGTCGAACATTTGCCCGGGAAGCAGGTCCCGCATGATCCCCAGCGTCGATTCGTTGCCCCCCTCCGGGTCGTTCAGGTCCAGGAACATCGCGAAGATTACCAGCACCGTGTCCTCGGGAGTCCAGGGCGCCGGCTCGGACCGAAGGAGGAGATACTCGGGAGGCCTCGCTCCCAGCGCCGCGAGCCCCGCGTTGACCCCGCCGGCGTACGACACCATCAAGGCCCTTTCGCGGGCCGAGGCCCTGCCCACCACGCGGCGGGCTTCCTCGCGGAAGCGATGCAGCCGTGTCTTGCGATCGGCGGAGATCACCGCGGCGCCCACCAGCTCGGCCAGCTCTCCCGCGGCTCTCCGACGCATCAAGTCCATCTGGAAGTACCTGTCCTGCGCGTGCAGGAAGCCGGCGGCGCGCGCGAGGTCAGGCCGGTTCGACGCGTGGATCGACGGGATGCCGAGCGCGTCCCGCTCGATGCGCACGCTGTCCGACAGTCCGCCCACGACCACCTCCCCGTCGAGATTCGGCAGGCTCGCGGTCAGCCGGCTGCGCACCCATGCGGCGCCCATCGCCGTGACGAGGAGGAGCATGGCCAGCAGGAGGCCGAGAGCGCGCGCGACGCCCGCGACGCCTCGGGGGCGGCGCGCGGGTCGGCCGGACCCTTCAGAGTTCCGTGATAGCATCCTCGCACCATGCTCCGGGCCTACGGTCGGATCGCGCTTCGCTTTTTCGAGCTGTGGGTCTGGACGATCTTCTTCCTGTCCGTGCTCTCGATCCCGCTCGTGCTGGCGGTGCGGAGACTGGCCTCCCGCGAGACGAGGGCTCGACTCTTCTCCAGCGCGCCTCTGTTCGATTCCCCTTGGTGGCTACCCCTCGCGGCGGTCGCGGTGATCGCGGCGCTGTTGGCCACGAGGATCACCATGAGCCGCGACGGCGTCTCCTGGGAGATCGCCGGCCTGCGCGGGGCACGCGCTCTGCGCGACACGTCGATCGGCCTCGGCATCGGTCTCACCAGCTTCACGCTGGTGCCGCTCACCGCCGCGGCGTTCGGATGGGGGCGTCTCACGGGGGAGAGCCTCGACACGAGAATCGTTCCCGGTCTTCTGACCGCCTTCATCACGCTCCTCGGATTCAGCGCCTTCGAGGAGATCATGTCCCGGGGCCTCGTCTTCACCCTCGTCTCCGGCCGGAGACCCTCAGCCGCGATCACGATCACCTCGCTGATCTTCGCCCTGATGCACGCTCCCAATAGAGGTTTCGA
>JAWPNA010000121.1:0-5816 GCA_045402695.1 Acidobacteriota bacterium | reverse complement strand
TATCTGTAGTCCCAAGTCCAGGGGGCAAGGATCCCGTAGGAGACAAGGGAAGAGCAGGAGGCGAGCATCACTTCTGCTTCAAGTCCGCGGTCCAGTTCACGACGAGAGTCAGCGGGGTGGGGCGCTCCTCCTCGACGGCGGTGTTGACGAGAAACCGCTGTCCCTCCGGGGAGACCCGGTAGATCGTCCCCGGCCGCTGCGGGCGGATCACGAACAGCGGTTTCGCAGCGCCCACCTCAAATGTTGCTCCCTGCTGACCGACATCCACCGCAGTGATTCTGTTGTCCTCGGCCAGGTAATAGATTTCCCGCCCGTCCTGCCGCCAGTACGGCCGAATACCGCCGGCGTTGGAGATCTGCCACTTGCGACCGGGCACGGGAAACGGGGCCACGTAAACTTCATCACGCCCTGACTCATCCGAGATGTATGCGATCCAATGGCCGTCGGGCGAGAACTGCGCATGGCGCTCAAGGAATCGAGTCTGAAGGAATGGGATCGGCTTCCGGTCGCCGGAGAGCGGAAGGACCCAGATATCGGACACGGTACCCGGGACGCCGCGGCTTTGGTAGGCCACGTAGCGGCCGTCGGAGGACCAGCTTTCGGGAAACTGGTCGTGCTCGGTCTCTAGGAACAGCTCCTCGTCCGCCGAACCGGCGTACGACTTGATGTACAGGTCGAAGCTGCCCTTGCGGGTGGAGGAGAAGACGACGCGGGAACCGTCAGGCGACCATATGGGCCCGTTGTCTGGCCTGGGGTCGAAGGTAAAACGCGTCCGCAGGCCTCGACCGACTTCGTAGATCCAGAGGTCGGGGGGGCCCACCCGAGGATCCGACACACTCACCGCGACTTTCTTGAGATCGGGAGAGATACTGAAGTCGACGTAGAGCGCCTTGTCACCGAGGGTGCCTGTCTGCTTGCCGCTACGATCGAACCAGATGAGTTGCGAGCCGGTCTGGGCATCGCCGGTCTGGTAGACCAGAACGCCGTTCTCTGAGGCCGAGAAGACGCCACGGGAGAAGGCCGCGTCGAACTGGACCTGCTCGGCGATGGGAACCGCGTCCCCCTTCAATGTCAGGTCGGACGCGTTGAACGGCTGCGCCATCAGGGTCGTGTCCCGCATGAAAAGCAGGTGCTCTGAGGCGTACACGGCATTGGAGTGGTTTCGGAAGATGATCCTGGCGTCGCCACCGTCCAGCGAGCCCGCCATGACCGCGTTGGTCTCGTCGCCGACGGCTATGCGCGAGAAGAAAATGAACCTCCGCCCGCCGGGAAGGAACTGGGGCCACCGATGGGTTTCCTCGTGGCGCGCTTCGTCGAGTTTCGTCACCTCGACGGGTACGCCGCCTGCCGCCGGCACGCGGAACAGCCCCGACGCCTGCTGCGGTGCGAAAAGGATGACCCCCTCGGGATTCCACGCACCTCCTCTTGCTCCGCTGGCGTCGCACAGACTCAGCGCCGGTCCGCCGGCCGCATCGACTCGCTTGAGCTTTCCGGCGGCGAAAAACCCGATGCTCCGTCCGTCGGGAGACCAGAACGGGTAGGAGGCAGCCTCGGTACCGACCAGCGGAGTGGCGACCGCCGAGTCGAGGGGGCGCACCCAGAGCAGCTCGATGCCATCCTCCCTCCTGGCCGCGAAAACGAGGCGACTCCCATCGGGAGAGACTGCCACTGGCCCGGCGCCGAACCCGGTCGAGCGAATGGTGGTCTTGTCGGGTGCGGTCACGAAGGCATGGATCGCTCGCGGCTCGACCGAGACGGCACGGTGCCAGGCGAGCCCGAGTGCCACGCCGACAGCTCCGAGAAGCACCACCAGGAACCAGAGGAGTCGCTCGCGTGGTCTCGAGCGCGACGCGGCCACGGCTGGGACTCCCGGCTGCGGGCCCGCTTCGGCGATCCATCTCAGCTCCAGCAGGACATCGTGCATCGTCTGGCGCCGCTCCTCGGGGTCCTTCGCCAAGCAGGTGCTCACCAGCCGCTCGATCGCGGGCGGCGTCATCGACTGAAATACCGAGATCGGCTGGGGCTCCTCCTTCAGGATCGAGGCGATCAAGCTCGCCTGCGTCTTGCCTCCAAAGGCTTTCTTCCCGGTGGCCATCTCGTAGAGGGTCATGCCGAACGCGAAGATGTCGCTGCGAGCATCCGCCTCGCTTCCCTCGAGCTGCTCCGGGGCCATGTACTGGAAGGTTCCGACGAGTGCCCCGGCGGCAGTCAGCGGGCTGGTCATGGTAGGCGAACCGGTCATACCGCCTGGCCCGCCGGCCGCAGCCAGCGTCTTGGCCAGGCCGAAGTCAAGCAGCTTGGCGCCCGACTTTGTCAGCATCACGTTGCCCGGCTTCAGATCGCGATGAATGAGCCCTTGTCGGTGTGCCTTCTCAAGAGCGTCAGCCACCTCGGTGGCGCAGCGCAGAAGCTCGGCAGGCGGCAGCGGCCCTCTCTGCAGTCGTGCGGCGAGCGTCTCCCCCTCGAGGTGCTCCATGACCAGAAAGTCGACGCCGTCCTGGCTTCCAATGTCGTGCAGCGTGCAGATGTGAGGGTGGTTCAGGCTTGATACCGCGCGCGCCTCGCGTTCGAAGCGCTGGCGGGCGTCATGGTTCGCCGACAAGTGGGAGGGGAGCACCTTGACGGCAACCGCGCGGTCGAGACGCGTATCGCGCGCACGGTACACTTCACCCATGCCGCCAGCGCCGAGCGGGGCGAGGATCTCGTAGGGGCCCAGGCGAGTGCCGATTTCCAACGGCATCGCATCGTAGCCTACCAGAAAGGGCCCAGGGAGCGGAAGGAATCAACCTAGCCTATGCCGCCGCTCGAAGGGAGCAGGAGGCGAAGGTGGACCGGGTCCAGGTTGCGAGCCTGGCGATCAGGCCATGCTCCTTAAGGCCGAGGGCGACCGCCGTGCGCTTCTACTGCACTCGATCGAATCCGAGCGCGGCTACTCAAGCAGCCCTGCGACCGGGCAGCGGCAGGCGTTCCGGCTGTCCCAAAGATGTCTTTGCTGCTGAGTAGCGTGCCCCCGCCACCAACTCCGACAAATCTTTCGGTCGCGCAGGCTGGGCTCTGGGGTTTTTCATGTCCGCACGAGCTCACGGCCAGAGAATGACGGGGCGCCACCTGGGCAGTGGTTGACGGGCAGGCGCTCCAGGTCGTTTCGATCCCCTCGCTTCTCTCCTGCCCGCAGCCGTGGGTCAGGGCTGCGACAGCCCCTCGCTCCAGTTCACCACGAGGTTCAGTGTCGGCGTGCCGCTCTGTCCGGCCGACATCGCCGCCAGCAGCCGGGTGCCGTCGGGCGCGACGGCGAAGGGGCTGCGCAGGGAAGCTCCTCCAAAAATGGAGCGCGGCTCGCCGGCTTGGAGATTCGCCCCGGTCGCCTGGACCTCCACGGCCATCAGCCGTCCCTCCTGAGTCTGATAGAGAATCCCGTGGCCCCCGCCGAACCACCAGCCATCGAGGGCCCCGCCGGTGGAGACCTGCCACTTGCCTCCAGGGCCCGGGAAGGGGATCACGTACAACTCGCCCCGCCCCGATTCATTCGAGATGTACGAGAACCACCGTCCATCGGGGGAAAACCGTCCGGAGTAATCGCTGGCAGGAGTGGCGATGAAGGAGTGCGCCTCCCCCTGCTTGTCCGCGGGCACGATCCATTCGTCGTAGGACGTCCCGCTCTGCATCCGAACGGAGAGCAGCCTGCCATCGGGGGACCAGCTATCGGGTTCCCTGTTCGCGATCGGCCCGGTGAACACGAGGCGCTCGGCGGAGCTGCCGTCGGCCGCCTTGGACAGGATTTCGCCGTTCGAGTTCGAAAAGACGATCTGCCGGCCGTCCGGGGACCAGAGAGGTGTGGAATAGAAGATCCCGGTCTTGGCGAAGGTGAAGCGCGTTCCCAGGCCGCGGGCCAGATCGTAGATCCAGATGTCCGATCCGGTCGAGCCCCCGACCGTCACCGCGGCACGTTTCCCATCGGGTGCAATGGAGACTCCGAGCATCGGGGCCGGATTGCCGACGACGCCGAGCGATTTCCCCTCCAGATCGAACCATGTCAGTTGGACGAGCCGCTCGGCCCCTCCTGCCTGGAACACCAGCAGCCCGGTCGCGGAGAAACTGAACTGCCCGGCCCAGCGGTTCGGGTTGAAGGTCACTCCTTCGGCGATAGGAACGGCCTCTCCCGCAATCCTGAGGTGCTTGAGGTCCATGGACTGAACCATCAGGTTCCCGTCACGAATGAAAGCCAGGTGCGAGGGAGGCGCGAGCTGCCCGCCGCTGTTCTCCTGCGCCACGGGAGTGATCGTCTTTGTCCGTAGATCGAGAGCGAGGATGGCATTGCCCTTTTCCGCAGGGGCGTTTCCGCTCAAAAAGAGCAACCGATCACCGTCCGGCAGAAAATGAGGCAGCCGATGGGTCATCCCCTCCTTCTCGGGCTGGGTGAGAGGCGTGGGGGTTCCTCCGGAGGCCGACAACTGCAACAAACCGCCGAATGGTGCGGGGGAGAAGGCAATCACTCCCTTGCTGCTCCAGCTTGCCCCCCGTGCATCCGGGGCGTCGCACAGCGTCTGCGCCGCGCCCCCCGTGGCGGGGATCTTCTTGAGCTTTCCGTCCGCGAAGAATCCGATCGATCGGCCGTCCGGCGACCAGAAGGGATACGACGCCCCTTCGCTTCCCACCAACGCCTGGGCTTGCATCCCATCCATGGGCCGCACCCAGACGCGGATACGGCTTTCGGGCGCGGAGGCGACGAATGCCAGCGTCCGGCCATCAGGAGAAAGCGCGATCGAAGTGTTCTCGTTGTCCAGCACCGCGCCATCGACCAGCGGCAGCGCCGCGCGCAGGAGGCGCCCCGGCTCGACGGGGCGCATCGAGTATCCAAGGACGAGCAGCGCGCCGGCCAGCAGGGCGCACGCCGGCAAGAGCATCCAGAGCGGGACCCGTCGTGCCGGGGCTGGGCTCGCCGGCCGCGGTTCCACCCCCGAGGCAACGCCGCCGCTCGCGATCCATCGCAGCTCGCGCTTGAGATCCCCAGCGTTCTGCCAGCGCTCGTCGGGGTCCTTCGCCAGGCATCCCGCGATGATTCTCTGCAGCGTGGGAGGAGCCAGCGGCGCCAGATCCCCGACCGGCTTTGGCTCTTCCTTCAGGATGGACGCGATCAGGCTGGCCTGGGTCGCGCCGGAGAAGGCCCGGCATCCGGTGGCCATCTCGTACAAGACCGCCCCGAACGCGAAGAGGTCGCTGCGCGCGTCGGCTTCTTTGCCTTCGAGCTGCTCGGGGGCCATGTACTGGAAGGTCCCCACGATCATCCCCTCCGCCGTCAGCGGGGTCGTCATCGTGGGGGAGGCGGTCAGCGCCGAAGGTACGGCGGATGCTCCCACCGTCCTGGCGAGGCCAAAGTCGAGCAGCTTGGCGCCCGATTTCGTGATCATGATGTTGCCAGGCTTCAGGTCGCGGTGAACCACACCCTGGCGGTGGGCCTTGTCCAGAGCGTCGGCCATCTCGATGGCGCAGCGCATCAGGTCGGTGGTGGGCAGCGGCCCACGCTGCAGTCGCGCTGCGAGCGTCTCCCCCTCGAGATGCTCCATCACCAGATAGTCAACACCCTCCTGGCTTCCGATGTCGTACAGCGTGCAGATATGGGGATGGCTGAGGCTGGAGATCGCCCGCGCCTCCCGCTCGAAGCGCTGGCGCAGCTCGGGGTTGGCCGAGAGGTGAGACGGAAGCACCTTGACGGCGACAGCGCGGTCCAGCCGCGTGTCACGCGCGCGGTAGACCTCTCCCATGCCCCCGGTGCCGAGCGGCGAGAGAATCTCGTACGGACCAAGGCGGCTTCCGGT
>JAWPNA010000119.1:0-3415 GCA_045402695.1 Acidobacteriota bacterium | reverse complement strand
CTATACAAACGGAGAGGTGATACCGATCGAGGTGATCGGGACGGACCCTGAGCGCACCCGGATGGAGTTCCCGAAGGGATATCGGGTGCCCTCGCTGCGCCGGCTCGATCTGGTCTCGTTGTTCCTGCACCATGGAGCGATCAAGTCGCTTCCCGATCTGTTCTCCAGGGGCAGGCTCCCCTCCGTCAAGGGGCACGCTTACGGCCTCGATCTGTCCGACGAGGAGACGAAGGAACTTGTGGCGTTTCTCCTGTCTCTCTGAGGCGCCGCGACGAGCGGATGCGAGCCGCGCGCGGCGCAACAGGCGCCGCTGCGCGCGTTGGGCCGTGCCGGCCCTCACGATCCTGGGCCTCGCCGCCTCTTTGTCCGACGTCGAAGTCGCCGCGAGGGCGGCCGGGAGCGTCACGGAGCGCTGGTGGTCGGCCGATCTGGTCTCCTCGCTCAAGCAGCGGGGATGGGAGCCGCCGTACTTCGCCGGCACAGTCGTGGCTCACCCTGACGGCTACCACCTCGACCTCGCGCGGCGCGCGCAGGCCTCCCCCACCCGCAACGTGACGATCGGCGGCTTCACCTACCGGACCTCCGATGCCCTGGTCGCTGCGGGACGGGAGATCTTTCAAACCTACGATTTCGGCACGCACCTCTTCTGGGACTTCAGACGCGCTATCGACTTCGCGACGCAGGTCGGCGATCCGGCGGAGTACTCCAGACGGTACGGCATGAAGCGCGACAAGGCGGGGCAGTTCATCGGGATCGTGGGAGTCAGCGGGCCGGCAGGTCATGTCGTGTATGGACACTCCTGCGCGCTCTGCCACGCGACCGTGTCCTCGAGCGGAGAGGTTGTCCTCGGGACGGCGAACCACGACTTCGACATCGGTCTGTACTACGACGCGTTGCGGGAGAAGATCCGGGACGTCGAGCTCGTCTACCTCGGCGACGCGCCCCTCGAGCAGATCCGGTTCCAGGGCACGGGGCGTGTGGACCCGACGATGGACTCCTTCTGGGCGCCGGTGAAGATCCCGCATCTGTTCGCGCTGCGCGGACTCGAATCAGGGCTCCGGTCCAACGGCGACACGGCGAATCTGTGGATGCAATGCTACCGAAATCTCAACGGCAGTTACGCTGTCGACCCGGAGATCATGGAGGCGCTCATGGCCTTCCTCATCTCGATCGAGGCCCCTCCCAACCCTCACCCGATGGGGGAGCTCGCGACACGGGGGGCCGCGGTGTTCCAGTCGCAGCGATGCGTTCGATGTCACGCGCCTCCCTATTACACCTCGGGAGCGGTGATCCCATGGGAGGTGATCCGGACCGATCCGGACCGGATCGAGAACGGTTATCCCAAAGGATACCGCGTCCCCAGCCTCCTGCGCGTGGATCTCTCGCGCTTTCTCCTGCACGATGGCTCGCTCACCTCGCTGGAGCAGCTCTTCGACCCGACCCGCCGGTCTCCATCGTTCGAGCCGCCAGGCATCCCGGCCGGCCGCCGCAAGCGGGGAGCGGGCGTGCAGGGCCATGAGTTCGGGCTGCGGCTCTCCCCGGAGGATCGGGCCGCCCTCATAGCGTTCCTCAGGACGCTCTGATCGATCCGCTGGTGGTGGAGCCGTTCAGCCCGCACCGTCCGTCGAACGCCCGAGCGATTCCGCGCCATCGGCTCGGCCCGCGGTCGCTTGTCACCACCCTGTTGGTTCTAGGAAAGTCCCATCGCATTCATCAGCGCGTCCGTCGCGGCGTCCCACGAGAACAGGCGCAAGGCTGATTCGAGGAGGGCGCGATCGGGCTGCTTATAGGTGCCGTCGTAGAGCAGCGCGCGGCTCCAGGCTTCGGCGTCATGCGGCGCGAAACGCACGTGTGGCAAGGCCAGCCTCTTCAGCTCGTGCAGCGGCGTCGCCAGCAAGGGCTTGCCCGCCGCACCAAACTCCAGCACCTTGAGTGGCAGCGAGTGGTGGGTCCCCGGCTCCAGGACGAACGGGAGCAACCCCAGGTCCGCCGCGTGGAAGTAATCCCAGATCTCCTCGGTGCGCACGGGGCCGACGACATGAACCCCTTGATCCAAGCCAATGCCCCTGGCCCGCGGCACGCGATCCGATCCAGGTCCAATCAGCAGCAGCGCGAGATCAGGGCGAGTGTTGCGCGCCCGCAGGAATGCCTCGACGAGCATCTCCGTGCCGTCAAAGTCCGCTATATGGTTGCCGATGTAGGCAAGCGCCATCTTGCCCTGCAATGAATGTCGGGCCCGCGCCGCAGCCGCGCGCTCCGGGGCCCAGGCTTTGATCTCATCCAGCGCCACTCCATTGGGGACATACTCGGGACGCCGCCCGATGAACTCCTCGACTCGGTCGCAGAGGCAGTGGCTGATGGCTGAGAGCGAGTCGGCCCTGAGCATCGCATCACCGAGGAAACGCTTGCGGGACCGGCCCACGAAGGAGTCGGGCCACCCGTCGAAGAAGTTGTCCACGAGATCGAAGTGGACACGGTACGAGCGGCGGCCGGACTCCGGGGGCAAAAACAGAAACGGATTCGAGTGAAACACCGTGCCGCAGCCGAACCGATCGACCGCAAGAGAGATCCTGCGTTCATTGAGCCAGGCGGCGAAGCGGTTCGTCAGGGGGCCGGTGCCGACCATCACTGGCATGCGAAAACGGGCAATGCCGCCGTCCTCCCAGCGGGCCCATCCGCCTCGCGCCATCTCCCACCTCAGCCTCAACTTCGACGAGAGGTGGGGCTCCTCCCATCCCCGGGTCTCGGAGCGGTCCAGCGCGATGATCCTGGCACGCCGGGCGACGCCCTGGGCAAGCTCCGCTTCGCGGATGCGCAGGGTGGTGAAGAAACGCATTCGTCCTATCCAGAGAATGGAAGAGGCCGGGTTCATCGGGGCGGAAGCTCTTGAAGGATACGCACTATGTCCTCGGCGATCCTGAGTGAGGCCTGGCCATCTCCATAGGGGTTGAGCTTCGCCCTGAGGCGCTGTTTGAGCTCGCGGTCATCGAGCACTGACCTGAGGTGCAGAAGAACGGACTCGGTGCGTGTTCCGACGATCCTCAGGAAGCCGGCCTCGACCCCTTCAGGCCTCTCCGTGACACTCCGTGTCACGAGCACGGGCGCACCGAAGCTCGGTGCCTCCTCTTGGAGGCCGCCGCTGTCGGAGACGATCGCGTCCGCGTGGCGCATCAACCAGACCGAGCAAGCATACGACACCGGGCCGATAATATGAAGTCGTTCGTGGGTGCCGGTGAAATCGACGAGCTGGCGCGTGACGTTTGGATTGGGATGAGCCGGAAATATGACATGGACATCCGGCCGCTCCTGCACGATTGCGCGTAGGGCCGCTGCGACGCTTCTGATCTCTCCATCGAAGCTTTCCCGCCGGTGTCCCGTCGCGTACACCAGCCGCATACTCTCACCGGCCACCAGC
>JAWPNA010000293.1:0-4446 GCA_045402695.1 Acidobacteriota bacterium | reverse complement strand
GGCCGCGCGACACGGTTGCGGATGGGTCTTCCAGGCACTCCAGCATCGCGCGGGAGATCTCGTATTCGTTGTGGGGATCCACGAGCCATCCCGTCTCGCCGTCGGCGACCGCGTCGGGGATACCACCGCTGCGCCCTCCGATGGAGGGCTTCTCGCAGGCGGCCGCCTCGAGAAACACGATGCCGAATCCCTCGAAGTCCGGGGCGAGCCAATCCTCGCGCGACACCAGGATGAAGCAGTCGGCGAGATTATAGAACTCTCTCAGGCGGTCCGCCGGGACGTAGCCAGTGAAGATCACGTGCTTCTGCAGGCCGAAGTGACGAACAAGCGCCTCGAGACGCCGGCGGTCCTTGCCGTCACCGCAGACCAGGTAGGCCACGTCCGGCCGCCTCGCGACGAGGTAGCGCAGGGCGCTGATGACGCGGTCCACGCCCTTGTACTCGTCCAGCCGTGTCACCGTGAGGAGCACTCTTCTCCCTTCGAGGCCGAGCGAGCGCACGAGATCCACCGATCGCGGGCCATTGAAGAACTCATCCGGATTCACGCCGTTGTAGACGACGCTCATCTTGCTTCTCGGGATGCCGCACTCCGTGACCAGGATCTCGCTCGTGAAGCGGCTGACCGCAAGGGCGGCGCGCGCCCGATGGAACACGAGCCGCTTCGCAAAGGAGAAACTCGCGCGCAGCCGTTTCTTCAAGTTCCTTCGTGACTCGACCAGCTCAACGCCATGAGCCAGCACAAAGAACGGCGGCGCCTTGGTCACCAAGGCCAGCCCCATGACGGTCGCCACTCCGCAGGGGTGCCACAGGAGGTTGATCACGGCATCGGGCCGCCACGACCTGACCTCACGTGCAATCCAGAGAGCCATCGGGAGGATGGCCGCCGTCGCACTGCCCGGTAGCCTGGAGCGCAGCGTCGTGAATCGACCGTGATGGTCAAACTCCCCGTCGCCCGGCGCCGCGGGGGCCAGGACGCGGATTTCCACCCCCGGCTGGGAGGCGAGCGCGCGCGACAGCTCGAACGCGCACGTGGCCACGCCTCCCGGGCGCGGCCGGTAGTCATATGACGTAATCAGAAGACGGATGGGATCAGCCACGGTGCGCGGTCGGGACGTGTCGGCTCTCGCTTGGCATCTTCACGAACACGGCGTTGACATGCTCGTATTGACCAGGGAGGCTGCCGAGGGGGCGCAGAGCCGGACCTGGCGCCAGCCGGTGCGGCCGGTATCCGAGACCGCCCATGAGAGTCAGGAGCTCCTCGCACGAGGAACCCATGATGTCGAGCATCGTGGGGTTCAACTCGCACAGGATCGCTGGAGCGTCGTCCCGATCGAGGAGTCCGGTCATTCCCCTGAGCGCGGCCGTCTCCGCGCCTTCGATGTCCAGCTTGATCAGGTCGATCCTCCCGATGCCGCGGGAGCGCACGTAGTCATCGAAGCGGACACACTCGACCTCGAAACACGGCGAATCTGGGCCGGGCGGCGCCATCGACGCGTTGCTGGAATGAGGGGATTCCATGGCCATCGCTCTTGGCCCGGGCCGGTCTGAGAGGGCCCTCGTCTCCACGATCACGTTGGGGAGCCCGTTCAACTCGATGTTCCTCCGGAGGCTCGCTGCGTTGGAGGGGATGGGCTCGAAGGCGTAGACCCTGCCCTCGCGGCCAATATGCCGCGCCGCCGGGAGCGTATGCCACCCGACATTGGCGCCAACGTCCACGAACGTGCCTCCGCGCGGCAGCGTGGAACGGATGTAGTCACACTCGAGGGGTTCGTAGTCGCCTAGATAGTGAAACCACTGCTGCAGGGGGTCGTTCAGGTCGAGTTCCATCCGGATCCCGATGGGCAACACGGAGAGAATCCGTCCGCCGGGCGGCATCAGGGTGGGATTGAGGGCCCGGGCCAGACGCAGCCGGCCCAGAAGCCTGGTGCCGCGCGTGAACTGGAGCACGACGCGCATGCTCAGGCTGCGAACACTTCCCATGAGTAGATACTCCGGTCTGGAAGTCTGCAGTTTGTCGAGTCATTCTCGCACCCCCTCCCCGGGACCTCAAGCGCATACAGGACAAAAGTGACCGGTTTGAAGCACCATCGCGTCGCACTCCGGGAGTGGTCTCGCTCGCCATGCCGCAAGGATCGGAAAACGCTGAATTGCCGGAAGTTACGATGCGAGTGTCGGCCTTGCCTCTGAACGGGCCGTGATGTACTATTTGGCCACGCGCGCGGCACCCCCGGTCTGAAGGTCGCGGAGAACGCGGGTGAATTGTTGAGGGCGCGCAGCGGAGGACACACCATGAAAGTCGGCGGATGGAACATGAAGCCCCTGACCAGCAGCAAGCGGTCGCGCCTGACCGATCCGATCAAGGTTAACTCCATCATCGCCTACAAGGACGATCAGCGCGTCATTCTGCATCGAGTCGAAAGGACCAAGGAGGACGGCACCAGCGAAGTATTCATCATCAAGGCGTCCCCGAAGATCCTCAAGACCGATCACTGATCCTCCAGCGCCGGGGCGCCCAGGCGGCCGGCGTGATGGGCCATGCCTGGCCCCCTGCCCGGCCATCCCGGAATCCGCAAGAACCTGACAACGCTTGTCTTTTCAGGCTCTCTGGGTATACTTACGGACCTCAACTCAGGCTCAAGACAGGGTCTGGATCCCTGTTTCAGCCAGGGTAATCCGCTGCAGATGAGAGGAGTAGAGATGGTCGCGATGCCCTTGACTCGCGCCTCGGCTGCAATGGCCGTCGCACTCCTGTTGCTGGCTGGTTGCAGCAGTGGCCCGCGACCCGTCGCAACGATAGCGGTGCCCGCTCCGCCGGAATCCCCGCGGGGCGTGGAGAACGTGCCCGCCCCTGCCTTCCAGAAAGTACCGCCAGGGGAGAACCCCGCACTCATGCCGGAGACGGGCGCGGGCGGTCCCATGGACGGAACCCCATACAGGCTGGACGTCTCCGACGTGCTCGACATCTCGATCTACGACGAGGCCGACCTGCAGCACGTCGTGGTGCCGGTCAGGCCGGACGGCAGAATCTCCTTCGCGTTCGTCGGCGACGTCATGGCCGCGGGCCGCAGCGTGGAGGAACTCCGCGCCGAGCTCACCGCGAGCCTGTCGAAATACCTGCGCACGCCTCAGGTGATGGTCATCTTGAAGGACTTCGCCCAGAAGAAGGTCTTCATCGGCGGTGAGGTCAGAAGTCCCGGCATCGTCTACCTCTCCGGCAAGGAAGGCACGCTGATGGACGCGCTGTATAAGGCCGGCCTCACGACCGAGAAGGCCTCCCTCGACGGCGCCTACATCATGCGACGCAGCAAGCTGGTGGCCGCAGACTTCCAGCAGCTCGTGCGGGGCGATCTCGCCCGCAACGTCCGGCTCATGGATGAGGACGTGATCTATGTCCCCGAGAACGTCAACCGGTTCGTCTACGTGCTGGGCGAGGTCCGGCAGAACAATGCCTATCCGGTCAACGATCCGGTGCCGATTATCGACCTTCTTGCCCGCGCCGGGGGGTTCAACAGCTTCGCCAAGATCAAGGAGATCGCCGTCGTGCGCGGCGGACTGAAGGCGCCCGAGGTGGCGATCGTCAACGCCGACGCGCTCATTGCCGGGGACTTCCGGCAGAACATCCTCATCAAGCCGGGCGACATCGTGTATGTCTCCAAGACCGGACTCGGCAGATTCCTCGATGTCCTGGACATCATCTTGAGGAGCATCTCTCCGATCATCCAAGGGACGATTATCTCGAACCAGGTCAACCCCTAATCCGGATCAGCCCGGTGTCAGGGTCGCCAAGCGCGCGCGGCTCCTGGCCTGGACCTCGCTGTACAACGCCTGCATCCGATTCGCCATGACCTCCTTGCGAAACTCGCTCTCGACCCGGCGGCGCGCCGCCCGCCCGAATTCGATTCGCCGCTCGGACGAGTGCAGCAGATCGCGGATGGCCGCCGCCAGCGCCTCAGGCCGACCTGGCGGCACGGTGAGCCCGGTTTTCCCGTGCAGGCTCACGAAGGGCACTCCCGAGTCAAGCGCGGTGTTCACCACCGGCAGGCCGCACGCCATCGCCTCGAGCACCGGAAGGCCGAAGCCTTCGCCGCGATACGGATGCACCAGGCAATCGCAGGCGGTGTAGAGGCCGGGCAGCGCTTCGGGTGCGAGCTCTTCGTTCAGGTAAAGAATCTCCGGCGCGTTGGGCCGGGCTTGCGCGGCAAGAATCTGCGACTCGAACGTCTGGCCGGCATAAACGCTCTGCCCGCCGAAATCTTTGATCACCAGGCAAACGTCATCCGAGGCGGTGAAGTTTTCGAGGTAAGCCTTGAGCAACAGGTCCGGGCCTTTGCGATGAATCGTGCCGCCGACGAAGAGGAACTTGAACGCCTTACGCGTCGCCAGCACCATCGGCTTCGCGTCAGGCCGAAACAGTTCGGGGTCGATGCCGTTGGGCACGACGTGGACT
>JAWPNA010000457.1:0-14789 GCA_045402695.1 Acidobacteriota bacterium | reverse complement strand
TAACCCGAATCCCGCGCGACCGGGTGGCCTTGGCCCGGTCTACGGCATCGATGATCGGGGCCAACCACGAACGATTACAGGCGGACCTGAAACCCATTGCTCGCGCAACTTGCGGTGCGGGTCTCGGACGCATAGCATCCTCCCCGAGGTGTCGAATGCGCCAGCCGGTTCTGATACCCCGCCTCATCCTTGCGCTCTCATTCCTTCTGTCCGCGCCGACGGGCCAGCTCTTCGCACACCGGGACGATTACATCAACGAGACCTTCGTCTTCCAGACCCTCGAGGCCCACGAGTTTGAGCCAGAACTGTGGGTGGACCTGGGCAGTGGCTCTCATGGGGAAGGCTCGTTCAGAATGGTGAACGCAGCGTTTGAGTACGGCGTCACCGAACACTGGATGGTGGACGGCTTCGCAGGGTGGCTACACACCGGGGATGGCCAGGATTCGTTGCAACGGGTCAGGGCCGAGACGCGCTTCAGATTCGGAGAGGAGGGGGACCGGCCCGTAGATCTAGCCGCCTCCTTCGAGACCGAGTACGAGAGGGAGGCGGAGCATGAACCCGCGGGATCGGCGAGCGGTTCGACCTGGGCCTGGACCCTGACGCCAAGGCTCGTCCTCTCGCGTGACTTGGCCTCCCAGTTCAACGTCACGCTGAACCTCGACCTGGGCCGCCAGTTCGGCGCGGACGCTCGGGACCGCTGGGTGCCGGGTTATGCCATCGCCGCGCGCTACCCGCGCGAAGCCTTTCTACGCTACGGAGCCGAGTTCCGCCAGGATTTCGGGGAGGAACGTTCCACCCTGCTGGTCCCGCAAATCTGGTTCAGCCTGCCACACGAGGCGACCCTCAAGTTCGGCGCGGGCCTCGACCTCGGTGGGGGAACCCGCCAGAACTTTGCGCGGGTGGTTTTCGAGATCGAGTTCTGATCGGAGGGCGCCTGCCTCGATCGGCGCGAGCGGCCCACTGACCCGAGCGACGAAGAACTCTCCAGCCAGATTCGCAATCTACTCTGTCAGTCGCCACGCTGCCCCGCGTATCATGGTGCAGCGCGTGCCCGTGAGGTCGCGGCAGGGCAGGGGGAGCCACGTCCCTGCCAGCCTGCCCAGAATTGGAGGAATCTCTTTCCGACAGCCGGAGGTCCCATGAACACGGATCATTTTCGCTTCCATCGGCAGCATATGCACCTGAACACTCCGTTCGGGGCCGACACCTTCGGTAAGAAGGCCGAGGCGTTCGCCCGCTTCTTCGGCACACCCGCTTTCTTGACCGGTCAGACGATCGTCGTCGCGATCTGGATCGCGCTGAACGTCGTGGGTGCGGTGCGAGTATGGGATCCGTACCCCTTCATCCTGCTGAACCTTGTTTTCTCGCTCCAAGCGGCTTACGCGGCGCCGCTGATCCTGCTCGCCCAGACGAGGCAGGCGGACCGCGAGCGGACGCTTACGGAAGCCGACGCGCTGCACCGCGAGGCGCTCGCCCAGGCGAGTCTCGAACGGAACGAGATCGCGGTGAAGCAGGGAGAAAAACTCCAGGAGCTCCTGCTGTCAAATACGCGACTCACGGAGCAGACTGCGAAGCTCATCGAGCAGGTCGAGCTACTGACCCGCCAGATACACGGCCGGATCTGCTCCGTTGAGCACCCGTAGCGTTCTCTCTCCGGTAAGAACAACAGTCAATCACACAGGACCTGTTTCTCTTCGGGTGGGGCCGGCGATTGTCGAAACGCGACGCCCAGCGGTTTGCTCGACACGCGTCGCCGCTGACGGCGATCATCTCCATCCATCCCCGTGCCCGCCCCTAAAAAGGCCGCCTTCCACCACCTCCTCTTCCTTCATCTCGACGGCCTGCGAGGCGAGGGCGAGCCTCATTGACGTTGAGCGATCGTCCTTTCAGCTCCTTGCCGTTCAGGCCCCTGATGGCGGCCTGGGCTTCAGACTGGGCGGGCATCTCGACGAATCCGAATCCTCTCGACTCGCCGGTGCCCTTGTCCTTCATCGCCGTGGCGGAGGCGACCTGCCCAAAGGCCTCAAACGCCTGCCGCAGATCCGCTTCCGTGACGTCGTACGAGAGATTGCCTACGTAAATGTTCATTCCGACCTCCCGGGCCTTGCCCGCCTGCGTTGCACTACGGTGGATTCACCATTCATAGCTGCCCGAAAGTAACGAGGTCTCCGACCAGATCCACATCCTTGACCGCGTATCCGGCGTCCAGCCATGCGCGACCCTGCGGGCGCGAACGGTCATTGCTCCACCACGCAACGACGTGCTGGTATGCCGACCTGGGGAGTCCATCAACGAGGTCATCGATCTCGGTGACGGCGAGGGTCACCTGTCGGAAGCCACGCTGCTTGAGCCGCCGCGTGAGGGGCTCGTACTTGAGCATCTTCTCTCCTTCTTCATGTCCACGTTGACCGGAGGCAACGCGGCAACGTGGGCAGCCGGCTCCGATTGGCCTGCAGGCGTTGCGGCTCGCGAAGGGCTTGGTGGGAGCTCCCTCGTGGTCTCCAGGCGGGATCAGCAGGTCCCTGTCTTGGCGGAGAAATCATCATACGCTTCCCGAATCCGCCGGGCAAGAAGGATCGCACCGTGGGCGCCTTGGGTTGTTCCCTCGAACCGGACGTCGTCCTGTTCGTCTCCGGCCAAGGCCGCCGCCCATCCCCGCGTGCCGCCAGTGGCGCTTCGGAGCCGGGGGGCGCAGAGGGACTACTGAATTCCTCAGCGGATTCCGCTATTCTGGTGCCCAGAGGGATTGGCGATGTGGCTGGGCAGGCTTGGCGTTGGGAATGTTGACTTGCTGGAGCTCTTGATTCGTCAGCCGATTTTCATCGGGTTCAAAGTGGACAGCAGGCTCCGGCAGCAGCTCGAATCCCTGAGCGATGCTGACAAGAAGTACATCTCCGCCGAGAATTCGACCTTCCTGCGGATCTGCCGGGTCGGCGAAGACATCTATGTGGGCAAGCTCATTCACGAAAGCCTGAAGTCCGACCGGGTGGACGACATCTGTCGCAACGTCTTGAGCATCATGCGAAGACTCGGGCGGGAGGTGCGGCTGCCAAGCAATCTGGAGATCGTCGCATGCAGCGCGGTGGAAGCTGATGATCTCCCCGCAGGCAGCAGGCCCGTCGAGTGACCGGCGGCCAGGTCAGCTCCGCTCGCCGATCACGACGATCGTCTACACGCACCGGGCGGATGAAAAGCTGTACCCAGGGTCAAAGACTTGCCGTGCTAGAATCCGACCATACTCGGTAACCGTAGGAGGTGCTGGCAATGGAAGAAGGGAAAATCAAGAAGCTGGTAGACCGTGGGTTTGGCTTTATCACGGCCAGTGACGGGAAGGAAGTATTCTTTCACCGTAGCGAGTGCCAGTCGGTGGAGTTCGATTCCTTGAACGAAGGACAAGAGGTCACCTTCGACCGCGAGTCTGACGCCAAGGGTCCGCGAGCGCGCAACGTGCGCCTGAAGACATCCGTCTAGATTCACCGCGCCCGCTGGCTCGCCCGGCATGCCTCGCCGATCACGACGATCATCCATACCCATGCCTCGGCCCAGGAGCTGTATGTGGGGATCGGGGACCTGCCTTGCTGACTGGAGGCATCGACGCCGGCGCCGCTACGTGGGGACCTTGACTCCAAGCTTCCCGGTGCCGTGGCAGAGCTGACATTCCGCCGACCGATGGCACGCAGAACACGAAACAGTCCTCTCACGCTGGAACCAGCGACCCGGAATCACGCGGACGCCAGATCCGCCACACTTGCTGCAACGCCCCGAGCCTTTGCAGAAGGTACAGACCCTGGGCTCGCTCGTCGTGAGGTTTCGCCTCCCTCCTCGACGCGAGGCCTCCTGTCGGAAGCGAGTGTGCGGGGCACCCGGCGCTGAATGGGCTGGCGCCCTCGCGCGGTCAGTCCAGTCTACCACCGACTACCTTTCGAGATCCTCCACCTTTCCTTGCGAGAGAAACATCGGGTCGAAGATCCACAGGTGGATCCAGGTCACGGCCCAGGTGATCACCGCCGTCCATGTGCCGAGCGTCGCGAGGCGCACCACACCGGAGAACTGCGCCGCCGCCCGTGAGTGTCGGCGGCCCAGGTGCGGCAGCAGGCAGATGAGCGCCACGATCGCCAAGATGCCCAGCGCCTCTGGCCGGTGGCCGCCCTCACGGAACCAGTCCGCGAAAGCCGAAGCAAAGGGCCGCGCGCGGGTCCACATCCAGCGGCCCACGACCCACGCCACCGCAACCAGCAGGCCCAGGCTCACCCACGGCAGCAGCGCGCGAAGGAACCCGCGGCCTGAGACGGGCTTTCCGAGAAGGAACTGGAAAGCCTTGAAGCCGCTGGCGCTCGAGATCCTGATCTGCTTGGAGAAAGGCGACCAGCCCGGCCTGCCCAGGTAGGGCGCCATCCTCAGGAAGCCCCATGCAGGCTGCCGGGCGGCGGGCGAGATCGGACGGTGCGGGTCGATCGACTGGCTGAAGATCACATCCATCACGCCGGCATCCCCGGTGGCGCAGGCAGGGCCGCCGGAGACCAGGTAGCCGTCGGCCATCAGAGCGCCGGCCTCTACCTCGGTGAACGAGTCGAGATCCGTCCGGACCTCGGAAAGAAGAATCTGGGCCGTCTCGGTGACGCCGTGGGGAAGGAGTCTGTCCGATTCCTGCAGAGCCTGGTCGGCACCGTCCTTGATCCAGGTGACGCTGCGCTGCCTCACCCCTTGCCGGAGGTGGAAGAAGACCAACCCGCGAATTCGGCCGACTTGTTTGTTCAGGACCGCCGCCCCGTACTCTTCCTCGCGGACCCGGTCCATCAGGATCGCGTTGGCCCGGCTCACGACCGACAGCGAGAGAATGCCCGGCTCGGGGTCATCCTTCATCTGGCCGCTCGCATCGCTGACGATCAGATGAGTGCAGGGGTAGTCGGCGTCCATGAGCCCCTCGATTCCCTGGTTGTCATGCACCCCGCCGTCCACGAGCTGCGGCGTCCACCCCTCGTAGAGGTCCGTCAAGGCGAGGGGAGGGAAGATTCCGGGCACCGAGGTCGAGGCGGCCACCGCGACACCCAGGGGGATCCCCTTGTACTTCGCGGGGATCGAGTCGCGCCCGTCAATGTAGAACCTTCGCAGCCGCGTGTTCTGGTCGATCTCCTCGCGCGCGTCCTTGGTCGGGACTTCGCCCATCCAGGTGGAGGTGAATCGGAAGTTGTTCCCCGTGTTGAGCGTCGTGGTGTTGAGAAGCAGCACGGGGACCTTGTGCCGGCGCTTGTCGTTGGCTGTCTCACCATCTGCGTCCTGCCTGAACGGATGGAACGCTCCGGACGTCTCGGCGTCCTTGGGCACGATGAAGGTGCTGCGCAAAGGGATCCCGGGGGGCATCTCCTCCCCCACGCAGCGGGAGAAGAAGTGCCTGGTGTAGAGCTCTCCGATCCGGTCGCTGCGGGAGTAATCGCGCAGGTACATCCGCCAGTTCTTGACCGGGTTGCTGAAGGTCCGCATCCTCAGGTTGCGGCTCACTCCCTCGAAGAACTCCCGCTGCAGCTCCTGCACCAGCTCGACGTAGGCCGGGCTCGAGATCTGGGCATCGAGTGTCTGCATCAGCAGCTTGCGCACCTTCAGGTAGTACATCGCCCCGACGACGCTGCCGCCCGACACGGTCGAAATGCACTCCACCTGCCGGAGAAGATCCAGCTCGGCCATCCGGGCCAGCACGCCGATGTGGAAGAACGCCGCCCGGAACCCTCCCCCAGACAGGGCGAGGCCGAGGCGGCTGCGATCGGGCGCGGTCGGGGCCGTCATGATTGCAATCAGGCCACGCCGGGAGGCACGATGTCAAGGAATGCGTGAGGCGGGAGAAACGGAGAATGAAACCGGGATCGGCCTCATTCCCGTCAACGGTGCGGTCTCATTGAGAGCCCCCGGGCGGCTTGGGGGCTCAGACGGCTTGGGACTTGCCTCGCATCCCCTTGATCACCAGGTAGACGCCGAACAGGATCGGGGCGGCCGGCCACCACTCGTCCAGCCACCGCAGCGAGATGTCGAAGCGGGTGTGCAGCAGCAGGGCCGTGCCCAGGGCGATCAGCAACCTCCCGCCACCGACCCACGCAACCCCTGGGCGGCGAGGTCCTCGGGCAGTGTGGTGGGGCCGGCGCCGGCGAGCGCCTGGTTGTACAACGAGGCGCGACGTCCGGCATCAATGACATTGTAGAGCCAGAAAAACGCCAGGAAGATCCCCAGCAGCGGCGTCAGCTCCCGCAGCGCTCCTTCGGCCAGCGTCGCGATGATTGAGCCGACCACGAGGATGTGCATGAAGCCTCGCTGGTAGTATCCCACGTACACCTGACCCAGCCCCGGCATGAGGGAGAGAAAGCAGGCCAGGGCCACGTTCTTGCTTCGGGGGTCGAACCCGTAGGGGACCGGCCTGACCCATTCCTTGGCCGGGGCTTCCTGCGCTGCGCTTGGCTCCTGATTCATCTAAGCCTCCTGTGCGTTGGCATTCTTTGCCGGCTCGCGCTTCAGCATCTCGTTCCACAGAGACTGAAGATCCGAGCCGATCTGCTCGATCTGGTTGATGCTCCCGGAGAAGTCGCCCTCGACGGCCGCCCCCAGCGCCTGCGCGGCGTGGCCACCGAGGGATTGCGTCGCCCGCGCGGAGCCACCGAGCCTCTCGGCCCACGCGGAGCGGACCGGCTGCGCACGAGAGATGATCGGCGCTCCGGTGGCGGCCCACATTCTGTGTCCCAGCGATGCGGGCTGGACGGTGTCGCCGATCGCCTGCACGGGGTTGATGCGTGCCAACTCCAGCGCGCGCGCGGGGATATCTCGCAGCGGGGAAGGCAGCACGGAGAAGACGACCCACAAGGTGAGAGCCCCGGCGTACGATGCCTCCCAGGTGAAGGCCGGCCTGCGCGCCAGCGCTCCGAGCCGTGCGCGCGCGGCGGCGAGGGCGGCAGCGAGGATGGCGGGGAAGGGCCGGCGCCGCCGCGAGGTGGCCCGGATGACCGCAGCGGCGAAGCTCGCGGGAGGCGTCGCCTCGGCCATCGCCGGGAGGTGTTCTAGCATCCACACCAACGTCCGGGCCAGCTCCCCGCAGGGCCGGCAGTGCTCCAGGTGCAGGCTCACCAGCTCCGCGTCCGGGGCAGGAAGGATCTTGTCCACCAGATCGGGGAGCTGCTCCTCGGCCCGGCCGCAGGCCGGCCCGGTGGTGGCTCTCATGACGGCGCCGGTCAGATCGGGAGCTGCACCCGGTCCGGTCGCGAGCGATTCGAGGCCGCCACTCAGCACGGCCTGAAGCTCTCCGCACCGCGGGCACTCCTTCATGTGGCGCGCCGCGTCCGCTCCGATCAGATCGCCCATCTCGTCGAGCAGCAGCTCCAGCTCGCGGCAGTTCATGAGGTCGCTCCCTGCAGCGACAGCACCGCCCTGGCCAGCTCGACTCGAGCCCTGTTGGATCGCGACTTGACCGTGCCTATGGGAAGGCCGAGCAGCGAGGCGATCTCTTTCAACTCGAGTCCTTCGATATCCTTCAACAGGATCATCTCGCGGTTGGCGGCGCTGAGGCGCTGCAGCGCTTCGTGGATGAGACGCTTGCTGGCGTCGGTCGCGAAGGCCGCCTCCGGAGTGGGGGCGGTGTCCCGCAAGACGGGAGCCTTGTCGATCGGGACCGAGAAGCCCGAGGGACGGACCTTGGCGCGCCGCAGATGATCGAGGCAGATGTTGCGCCCGAGGCGGATCAGCCACGGGAGGAACATCTCGTGATCCGGGAGCTTGCCGAGGTTCCTGTATATTCTCACGAAGATCTCCTGCGCGAGGTCGCGCGCCTCCTCGGCGTCGCGCACGTAATGAAGCGCCAGGCCGTAGGCGCGGGCTTGATACCGGCGCACGAGGACCTCCCAGGCGAGCTCATCGCCCCGGCGACATCGTTCCAGCAGCTCCGGGAGGTCCATCGGGCCTCGCTTGGCGTCGCCCCCTGACGAGCGGTGCGTCCATTGACCGCGCGTCCATAAGGACGCAGCCTGGGGCAAAAGGTTCGGCGGGCCGGGGGTTCCAGCCCCGTGTCTGACGGCCGACCTTACCACGAAACCGCTGATCCCAAACGAGATCCTGGCAAGGGCCTGGTGTGGAAAGATGGGCGCTTTCCGAGGGAGCGTATACACATGATGCGGTATCGGGGGCTGGCGGCGGCTTGGAATGCCGGGAACCTGGGCGAGTACTGCTCCGTCTATACCAACGACGCGCTTTTCATCTCCCCCTCGGGTGTCACGAGGTAGACACGATGGTCAAGTTCCTCCTCTGGTGCATCCTGCTGGTGCTGTGCTGGCCGCTGGCGCTGCTGGCACTCGTCGCCTACCCGATCGTCTGGCTCCTTCTGCTGCCGTTCCGCCTCGTGGGGATCGCCGTCACCGGCGCCTTCGAGCTGCTGCGCGCTGTGATCCTGCTTCCAGCGCGGGTTTTGCGGGGGCCAGGGCGCGCCTGAGCCGGCGATGGCATTTCGCTTGGCAAGCCCGGATGATCTGATGTACCATCTCGGACAACCCCGCTGACATTCAACCCACAACAGGAGGGCGAGAGAAATGAAGAGGCTCGTGTCCGTGCTGAGCATTCTTGCGGTTGCCGGCCTGATCTTCGTTCAGGCGGCGCAGGCGGTTGAAAAGAAGACCCACGAGATGACCGCCACGGTCGTGTCGATCGACATGGCCGCCAAGACAATCACGATCAAGGACGACAAGGGTGAGAAGACCGCGCCCGTCCTTCCCGAGGCGCTCGGCAGCCTCAAGGACATCAAGGTCGGCGAGATGGTCGTCATCACCTGCCTCGACGACGACAAGGGCGAGCACCTGGGCGTCACCGCCATCAAGGCCGCCCCCGCCAAGAAGTAAGCACGCTCCGCATCAACATCTGGAGGGCGCCGGGGGTCTCACGACTCCCGGCCCTCTTCCCACCACGAATATCAAGATCTGTCAGATAAGGCAAAACCTGTCCTAAGAAAAACCCTTGCAGCCAGCCCATTTTGCCGGTAGACACGTACAAACCCAAGGTCAGCGCAGGTGCGAGGAGCCTCTTCGCACGCGGTCCCGGGCGTCCCGCGCAGGAGCGGTGCATCATGTTGTTGACTCTGGTTTGCGCGCTTCTCCTGGTTCCCTACGCCAACTCCGCCGCAACATCCGCAGGCAGCGCGACGTCGCGCGGGAGCAGTGGCCCCTTCGAGTTCCGCCCAGGTGTCATCGTCGCCCCCGCGATGCAGGCCGTCTATCTGATGAAGCCAGGTGGAGGGATCGATGCGATCGACCTGGGCTCAGGCCGGCCGATCTGGACGGCGACCGTGGCCGCCAAGCCTCTGCTGCTCCACGGACAGCTCCTGATTTCTCAGGCGGAGACCGGCGGTGCCGCCGGCACCTTGCGGATCGTCGGCTTGGATGCGAAGGCAGAGGGCAGGCCCTTATGGCAATCCGATATCACGCTTCCAAGCGGTGTCGCAGCCTCAGTTGACGATGGTCTCGGAGCCACGTTCCGCACAAGCGCCCGAGCGCGGGATGGGGATGCGATCATCTCGTGGTCATACGCGCAGGCCCGGGCCTCCGACATCGCCCCGCCCCCTCACGACGAGACGCAGCGCACGGAGGTGGCTGGCGCCGCCCGGATTGAGCTGCGCACCGGTCATGTGCAACCACTCGATGCCGGCGTGTCCGCCTCCGAGCCGGCTGGCTTACCCGAGCGATTGGCTCGGCTGGTCGCGTCGGGTGACTTGCCCATACATCCCTGGCGCGCGGAGAGCTTCTTTTCCGTGATCGCTCCGGAGAGCCCCAGCAAAGGACTTGTCACCATCAAGCGCTGGTCCGCCGGGACGGGAGATCCCTTGCCGGATATCACAATCTCCACCGATGGCTCCACCATCCGCTATCCATCCGCCGATGGCAAGCTCCTTCTCGCCAGCAGGCTCGAAGGCGTGGATCCCGCCGGCTCAGAGGACTACCTCTGGTCGATCTTCTCATTGGAGACGGGAGAACAGATCGTCCAGCTTCATAACGGCACGCCGGGAGCCTGGTTCTGCCTCTCGGGCTCGAGCCTCATCCATGAAGTCCGGCCGATCGCCCAGGTCGTCGCCGCCCGTTCGGAGTGGGACCCGCCGATGCTCCGCGCCGTTGACCTGAAGACGAGTCACGAAATCTGGGCTCGACCGTTTCGCGACACCGCATATCGCGGGCCCTACCCATCCCATGGCCGGCAAAGCGCGCCGCCGGGATCGGGAGGAACCGGAAGTTCTAGTCAAACTCCGCACCACAACGGGATCCAAGGGAGGGATTGAACATGTCAGGCTGCCCCGTCGGGATCAGATCTACGACCACCATGCTCGGACTCTGGTGCCTTCTGGCGCTTTCTTCCGGAAGCGCCGTCGCTCAGTCAGGCGAGGAAGACTACCAGCCACCCAGGATGCCGCCCGAGTCGGGAGGTGAGCTTGCTCCCGCCAAGGCGCAGGCGCCTGCCCAGCTCAAAGCGCCAGGCCAGGTGCAGCAGGTCGCGCCCGTCGGGGGCGCCTGGACCGCCCAGGGGCCCGGCCCCACACAAAACGGTCAGGTGGAGAATCTGCAAGGGGGCGCGGGCGATCTCGTGGATGGGGCGATCCATGCCATCGCGGTACACCCGTCCAACGCGAACATCCTCTACGTCGGCGCCGTCAACGGCGGCATATGGCGGACGATGAACGCCACCGCCGTCAACCCGACCTGGACCCCCCTGACCGACCAGTTCCCATCGCTCTCGATCTCCTCCTTGGAGTTCGATCCCACCGATGGGACGAACCAGACGCTGGTCGCTGGGATCGGCCTGTGGAGCAATTTCTCCGGCTCGCCGGGAGGGCCCCTCACCGGCCTGCTCAAGACCACCGACGGCGGCAACACCTGGACGCAGCTCGGCGCGATTGATCTGGCGGGGCGCAACGTGGCGTCGGTGGCACCGCGCGGAAACACGATCCTCGTGGCGGTCAACGGCGGGACGAGCCCGGGGGTCTACCGGAGCACCAACGGCGGCGGCAGCTTCCCCATGATCTCGGGGATGAACGGGTTGAACAACGGGGCGGCCTTCGATCTCGCCCGCGATCCGAGCAACAACAACAGGATCTACGCCGGGATCGGCGGAGGCAGCGGCGGGGTCTTCCGCACCGATGACGGCGGCGCCAACTGGACCGACGTGACGGATGTGGCCATCGGCGCTCTCGTGGGAGGAGGCACTTCCCTCCTCGAGATCGCCGTGAGCCCGGCGGCGGGCAACCCCGTGTTCGCCGGGATCGTGAACGGAGGTCAGCTCGCCGGAGTCTTCCGGTCCGCCGACATGGGGGGCAACTGGACCGGTATGGATCTGCCCAGGACGCTCGACAGGACCCTGGCGATCGCCAACGCCACCAACGCGGCGCCGATCGTCATCACGACAGCGGTCAACCACGGATACAGCACGGGCGACCAGGTGAGGGTCGCAGGGGTTGTCGGCAACACGGCCGCCAACGGTGACTTCACGATTACGTCCGTGAACAACACGATGTTCTCGCTCAACGGAAGCGCCGGCAACGGGGCCTACGGCGGGGGCGGGACCGCTTCGGTGATCCAGGGGATCCACCATGGCGGGCAGGGTGGGATCAACTTCGCCATCTCGGGGGACCCCGGAAACGGAAACCTCGTGTACGTCGGAGGGGACAGGCAGGATGTCTTCCCCAGCTCCATCGGCGCCAACGACTTCTCGGCGCGGCTGTTCCGCGGGGACGCGAGCGTCGCCCCGGGCGGCGCCGGCGCCATCCCTTCGCCGCAGTGGACGGCTCTCACCCACAATGGGACGACCAGCAACTCCGCAGGGCATGCCGACTCGCGTGACATGGCGTTCGACGCCAACGGCAACCTCCTCGAAAGTGATGACGGCGGGATCTACCGGCGCACCAGCCCCGCGAACAACAACGGCGACTGGGCTGCCATCGTCGGCGACATCCAGGTGACGGAGTTTCACGACGTCTCCTACGACAACATCTCCGAAATCCTGACGGGAGGCGCGCAGGACACGGGGGCCCCCCGGCAAACCGGCTCCGGCTCGCCGACATGGACCAGCGAGGCGACGGCCGACGGCGGGGACGTGGCCATCGATGATTTCACCGCGCCGGGCCTGTCGGTCCGCTTCTGGAGCACCCAGCGTCTCGGCGGCTTCTCCCGCCGCGGCTGTCTCTTCGGGATCTGTGGCGGCTCGGTGGGCATCGGCCTGAACACGCTCAGCGGCACGCCCATACAGCCGGGCAACGGCGGCAACTGCCAGTTCGTCACTCCCATCAAACTCAACTCCCAGGACGGGTCGCGCCTGATCATCGGCGCTGCCAACGACGTCTATGAGTCGATGGATCGAGGCGACAACGTCACCCAGTTGAATGGTCCCGGGGCCAACAGGAACGCGATGGAATACGGGCACGCGAACAATGCCGATCTCATCGTCGTGGGATCCGGAAGCCAGGTCTTCGTCCGGACAACCGCGGGAGGCAGCCTGACCGCCACCGCGGGCAATCCACCCGGCGCGAGCACCATCACGGACGTTGTGTTGAACCCGGCTGACGAGAACGAGATCTTCGTGATCGACACGGGGACTGTCTTCCGGACCACGGATGGCGGCGCCAACTGGACGGACATCACAGGCAATCTCGGCGACAACGGCAACACCAACTTCCGCGCGCTGGAATACGTGCCCGGCGCCATCAACGACAAGCTGGTTGTCGGGACGCAGGACGGAGTCTTTGCCGCAGTCGCGCCGCACTTCTCCTGCTGGTTCGAGCTGGGCAGCGGGCTTCCCAACGCGCCGGTGTGGGACCTCGAGTACGACGCCACCGACGCTCTGCTCGCGGCCGGCACGCTCGGCCGAGGGGCCTGGACCCTGGAGGGGGTCGCGGACATCGAGGTGCCGGTCCTCACGGTCCCCGGGGATGTGGATTTCGGTGACACGTGCGTGGGGAGCACGGCGACGCAGACGCTGGATGTGTGCAACACAGGCAAGGAAGACCTCCAGGTCGAGGACATCACGACGTCCGACTCGCAGTTCGCAGTCACGGAACCCTCCTCGGGGTATCCGGTTGTGATCAGTCCGGACTTCTGCTTCCCGTTCCAGGCGACCTTCACGCCGACGAGCAAGGGGCCCAAGTCCGCGACGCTGACGATCACCAGCAACGACCCGTGCGGCGGCGCGGGTGTGGACCTCAGAGGCAACGGCACGGAGCAGAACATCGCGACGGTGATCGCGGACAACGGGTCGTACGGTGATGTCTGCCGCGGCTCGTTCAAGGACCTTGCGCTGACGATCAGCAACAGCGGCGGCTGCGACCTGACGGTGACGGGCATCTCATCCTCCGGTCCAGATGCCGCGTTGTTCCAACTGGCCTCGGTGATGGTGTTCCCGGTGGTGATCGGAGCAGGCGACACGCTGGCCGTGCCGATTCGGTTCGCGCCGGGGGCGGCCACGCCCTTCGGGATGAAGAGCGCAACGATCACGGTCAATAGCGACGATCCGGACACGCCCATGAAGAATGTGGCGGTATCGGCCAACGTGCCGCCCGGCGACGTGCGGGTAACCGGCTCGACCGACTTCGGCGACGTGTGCGCCGGGCCGCTGGCGGAGAAGTCCCTGTCGGTGTGCAACGTGGGGAAGTGCGATCTTCAGGTGCTGTCGGTGGCGCTCGATCCGGCGTGCCTTGACTTCACGCTGATCAACAACCCATTTCCGGCTCCGGTGAGTCCGGACTCGTGCGAGGAGGTGGTGATTCGTTTCACGCCGACTTCGTGCGGTGAGAAATCCTGCCAGCTGACAATCACCACCGACGATCCCGATACGCCGGTCATCGTCAAGACGGTGACGGCGAACACCCCGTGCGCATCGATCGATGTGCCGGAGGTTGAGGTATTCCCGCCGACGGTGATCCAGAGCATCGGGTCGTGCCATTCTCAGAACCCGTATCCGGTGTCGAACACGGGGGTCTGCCCCCTGACGATCGTCGGTTTCTCCGTGACGAGCAACACGGAGGAGTACTCGCTCGCGGCACGGCCGTCCCTGCCGATCATCCTGGAGACGGGTCACGTGGCCGGCGAGGGGGATCTGGAGGCGGTGTTCGGGCCCACCGGGTCGCCGGCCCTGGCCCCCGACCGTGACCGTCTGGGCGAGGTGACGGTGACGTACGTGTCGGACCCGGTCACAGGGGCGACCATGAACGCCATGACAGACCTATGCGGAGAGGCGGTCAGGACCGGAGCGCGGGTGTTGGTGAGCCAGGGCGGCATACCGCTGGCCTCGGTGGAATCGATCAAGATCAGCCGGATCAACGCCAACAGGAACAGGAACCTGCTGGACACGGTGGACAACGCCCGTAACCTGCCACTGGTGGTTGTTTCGCCGACTCTCCCGTGCCCGCCGTTCAAGTACCACAGGGAGTACGGCACGGTGTCCAACCCGATCCAGTTGTTGCCGGGGTCATATCAGATCACGGTGACAGCCATCATCAACGGAAAGAGGATGCACAAGACCGTCGGGTTCGACGTCACCACCTGTGGCTTCAACCCGAGCATCGTTGTCAACTTCTAGATGACACAAGGGGGCGGGGGGATCATCATCTCCCCGCCCCCATTCCTCGAGGGTCGCGCCGATCTCGAACCTCCCCGCCTGAAACCCTTTGCTGGTACGGCTCTCCAGCAGTACACTAGTGCGATCGATCTACAAATCGGCTTCTCCTGGGCTGGAGTGACTCCTTGCGAAGAACCGTCCTTCGTGTGGTTGTGGCGCTCGCCGCGCCCGTTTTT
>JAWPNA010000324.1:0-4660 GCA_045402695.1 Acidobacteriota bacterium | reverse complement strand
GCAGCTCGCGGTAGTCGCGCCGGAGGCTCGAGGCGTGGCATGCCCCGCCTCTGCGGGGTCTTTTGAACGCCGGAGACCTCCGCTGCGTTTGACCTCTGGTGCAAGGGACGCGAGAATCCGACCAGGGAAGACCCTCGTGATCGCCAACCGAAGGTGACAACGCTCTACCTCTGCTACTTCGGGCTACGCGAGCCGCTCGTGCAGACGCAGGTGCTGCCCTACCTGCGGGAACTGGTCGGAGCCGGGATCGGCGTTCGCCTCCTGACCTTCGAACCGCGACAATGGACCAGAGACGAATTCGGCCGTATCCGCAGGCAACTGCGAGCGGACGGGATCGCCTGGCACATGCTGCGCTACCACAAGCGCCCGTCTTGGCTGGCCACTGCGTGGGACATTGCCCTGGGAAGCTCGATGACAGCAGTGCTCGCTGTCAGGCACAACGTTCAAATCCTACATGCGAGATCCCACGTCCCGCTTTTGATGGCGTTGGGCGCGCGGGCTCTCACTCGGCGAAAGGTGGTCTTCGATCTCCGCGGACTCATGGCCGAGGAGTATGCAGATGCCGGCATTTGGCCAGAGTCCTCTCTTTCCTTCCGCGCCGTCAAGATGGTTGAGAGACTGGGCTTGCGTAGAGCCGACGAGGTTGTCGTGCTGACCGAGCGGTTCCGGTTGTGGCTCCTGGAAGCCGGCCTGGTGCCATCTGAACGCATCACCGTGATTCCGTGCTGCACGCCCGTGCCCTCTGGCGATAGCGCCTCGCGCCTTCCCGCGCCAGGTCGCCTGGAGGTCATCTACGCGGGGTCGGTTACGGGGCTGTACCTGTTGGAGGAAATGGGCCGGTTCGTCCTTGCTCTGCAGACTGTGCGCCCAGAGGCATTCCTGCGGGTCTTGACGTTGGCGCCGGCAAACGACGCGGCGGAGCGCCTAAGACGGGCCGGCCTGTCGCCCGACGGCTTCTGGGTCGGGGCCGCCCCGCCGGACAATGTGAAGACCTACCTTCAGAGGGCATCTGGTGGCATGTCGTTCCGCAAGGGGACCATTTCCCAGATGGCGGCGTCTCCCACGAAAGTCGCCGAATACCTGGCCGCTGGCCTTCCCGTCGTTACCAATGTTGGGATCGGCGATCTGGACGCCATTCTCGCAAAGGACGGAGTCGGTGTGGCGGTAGCGGACTTCAGCTGGGAAACCCTGCTGAGGGCCGCACAGCAGTTCGACGACTTGATGCGAACTCCAGGTCTGGCGAACCGGTGTCGAGAGAGCGCCCGGCGGCACTATGACCTCTCGCGAATCGGGGGAGCGAGGTATCGCGCCGTCTATGCCCGGCTTGCCGGGCAGCATCCATGACACCCACGGAATCCACCTGGCGCTTCCCCGACCCATCTCGCGGTCGCGCAGCATTGAGCGAGTCCCAGCCACCGGCAAGTTGACACGCGTCAGACGCACTTGCCCCGGAGTGCGAACCGTGGATTTCAGCCGGTGAGTGGCCGGTCTCACTCCACTCGAGCTGTGGCGATCAGTTCGGGAGTCAGGATACTCGGGCGATCTTTGCCCATTTCGACGTAGGCGCCCAACCTGAAGAGCGAATGGATGGCCTTTCGCGCGATCAACCACGCCACGCGCTTAGGCCGCCAGTGCAGTCGAAGATCGCTGGGATGGATTTCCACGGAGCGGAACCCGCTGTTCCACAGGGCTTGTCGCAAGCTCCATGAAGTAAAGCCGTTGACATGGGTCAGGTCAATGTAACGCATATGCCCAGCGAGCCAGTGACTCATGTTCGGGGTCCGGATGACGAATAGCCCGCCGGGGGCGAGTGCGGTGCGAATGGCGGTCAGTACATCGGGGAGATCTGCGGGGTAGACGTGCTCGATCACGTGGCTCATGTGCACGAGGTCGTAGCCGGTGTTGCGGCCCCTCAAGGCCGAGGGGATGCTCTCTATCGTCTCCGCTTCAAAACCCATGGTCCGACAGAGCTCGACCTGGCGCGATCCGACGTCGACCCCTAGAACGTGTTCCGCTCCGCGGGCCCGTGCATAAAGAAGGAAGTGTCCCAGCCCGCAACCGACGTCCAGTACGCGAGTCGTCGAGTCTATCGGCAGCAGGTCGTCGTAGATGTCGTGATAGGACTCGAGAACAGGTTTCGCAGTCGCCAGCACGACACTCGGATTGGGGACGGTGCCATCGACGATGTAGGTCCCTTCCTCAGACCGCTGCACTGCCATGCCGGAGATCACAGTATCATCGAGCGACCGCGCTGGGCGCGTCTGCGCAAGGGGCCCAACTTAGGCTCGACCCATCGCTACGCGTTCGTACACAGCCTCGAGTTGCCGCACCATCTTCGGCAGGGAGAATCGCGACATTACGTCCTCACGTCCCAGAGCGCCCATGCGGCGTCGGCGGTCATCGTCCAAGAGAATCATTGCCAAGCTCGCGGCCAGCTCGGTCGCGTTCCCGGGTTCGATCAGGAGGCCGGTCTCTCCATCGCGGACAAGCTCCGGTATCGGGCCCGTCCTGCTGGCGACCACGGGCAAGCCGCACGCGAGCGCCTCCACGAGCACCAACCCGAAGCCCTCATGTAGAGAGGGCAGGGCCAGCACATCCGCCGCGCCGAGTAGAGCAGGAATGTCCGCTCGGTCCCCGAGGAAGATCGCACGCTCTTGGAGACCGAGATCGCAGGCAAGAGCCTCGTAGCGAGAGCGCCAAGGGCCCTCGCCCGCCAAGAGCACGTGGACATCGATTGCTCGGTCGAGCAAGAGGCGGACAGCCTCGAGCAACGTGCCTTGGCCCTTCTGGGGAGTCATGCGACCGATGGAGATCACAACGCGGGTTAAAGCGGACAGACCCAGCGCCGACCGAACCTCTTGGCGTTCATCCTCTGCTCTTGGATGGAAGATGGCCGTGTCCACTCCGTTGTAGACGACCTCGACGCGCGACGGCTCCAGCACGAGCCGCCGCCGTGCGGAGGCCGCGACGTACCCGCTGACCGCGATCAGCTTCGCCCGGGAGGCCCAAGCTGTCAGCCGGTCGGCGCGCCGCAAGAGGCCTTGCTTCCACGGGGTAAGCCCCGGACTCCCTTGAAGGACGGCCGGCTCATAATCCGCGTCATGGAGACTGCTCACCACTGGCAAGCGGGCGGCGCGGGCGGCCACGCGCCCGACTATGTTGGCGGAGAACAGATGCGTGTGCACTACGTCCACACCCTCCCGTCGGAACAACACACGTAGTTTGGCCATCCCCCGCAGGAGGTCGCCGCGCCCACGCAAGTCGAGGCAAGTCTCGGCGATTCCGAGGTCCTTCAGGGCCTCTGCGTAGGTGCGAGGGTGACGGTAAAGCGTATACACGCTCATGGTGAATCGCTTGCGGTCGATCCCGCGAGCGATATCGACGAGCAACCGCTCCGCTCCGCCCCGCCCGATGGTCTCGATAACCTGCGCAACCCGAATCAACTTCACACGTTCCTATGAATCCAGGTTTCGGATTGACCGCGTGAGAGGGTCCATCCCGAGGACTTTCTCGTAGAAGCCTTGAACCCGCTTCATCTCAGCGTCGTAGTCGGCGTGGCGCAGGGCCATGCTACGGCCTTCACGTCGAAGTGTCTCTGACAGCCCGCTATTGGAGGCAAGACCAACCACGGCATCCGCCAAAGTGACGGGGTCGTGACTCGGCAGCCGAATGACCGTCCGTCCATGAACAAAGAGGGCCGGGTCGTAGTCCGGCAGGTCGAGGATGATCGCGGGAGTTTCACAGGCTGCCGATTCCATGACGGTCATGGGCGTGCCATCGGTTTGCGGCATGGAGATGGTGCAGTCGGCGGCACTGTAGTAGAGCGGCATCTCTGAGTTGGTAACACTCGGCAAGAAGCGCACGAACGGCCGGACGCCAAGGTCGTCGACGAGGCGTTCCATGGCCGTTTCGTACTCGGGATAGCCCCGCGCGAGATGCTTGAGCATGAGGAGCCGTGCCTGCGGTATCGTGGCTCTGACGCGCGGCAACGCGCGGATGATGGTGTCGATATTGGACAGGGGCCGGAACAGCCGCGGGCTGAACATCACGAAGTCGGTGATGTCGAACCCGAGCGAACGTCGGAAGTCCTTGGCCTTCAGACGCCGGCGGAAGAGTTCGATGTCGATCCCGCCCACGACAACCTGGACATCGGTGCCGGGTGGCAGCAAGGGGGCCACTATCGTGGCCAGATTGCGTGACCAACACAAGACGAGGTCGCTCCGTCGCAGGGCGAGAGGCGTCAGGATGCGCTCACGCATCGAGGATGGACGCCACGCGGAGCCCGTGATGTCTCCCCCTCCCATCACACTGATGACGAGTGGGCGCAGTCGAGCCAGCGCCGCAAGCCAGGCGGCGTGGCCCAGGAAATGAACGTGGACGATCTGCGGCTGGCGCTGGCGGATGATCGTGCGGAGTCGCTGGATCGCGCCAACCGTGATCCAGAAACGCTTCAGGTGGAAGGAGGGGAGGAGCCACGGCTCGACGGTGACACTCGGGTGGTAGGCAAGGAGGCTCTGCTTGCTGACCGGGTTGAAGGACACGAGGTGCACCTCGTGTCCGCGAGCGGCGAAGTAGTTGGCCCACTTGATCGCATGGACATAGTCGGCGTCGACTATCCCTAGAATCCTCACCACAACCTCATCTCAAGAGACCTGCGAAA
>JAWPNA010000304.1:0-4790 GCA_045402695.1 Acidobacteriota bacterium | reverse complement strand
GGAGCTCAAGACGCCGATGCACGTCGGGCTGATCAACCTGGGTCGCGAGATCTGCAAGGCGGGCCGCCCCCGGTGCGAGGACTGTCCGGTGTTCGAGCTGTGCCCGACCGGGCCGGTGGTGCTCGGCGTGCGTCAGCCGAGCTCGACGTCGAGCTCGTAGGTGGTGTTCGTCCGCGGCGGGAGCGGTCGTCGGGGTATGGCGATTCCCCATGAGTCGAACAAACGGGTCACAAGACCCTGAAGCGTGAAAATATTCGAGCGTGAGGAATCGGAGCGTAACGGTCGACAATCTCGCGGCCGAAGCTGGATTGGATGTCGAGGAACTGCTGATCAGGTCGTGGGACGCAGGGTTTGAGGAGATCGACGACCCGGGCTACGTCCTGAGGGTCGACGAAGCCAACCGCCTTCGGAAACTGCTCGGCCTGCCGTCCTCTCTGCAGATATCGAGACCCCAGTACTGGCAGCAGGCTCTCGGGATGGATGAGGTATCCATCCGTGAGCTTCTAGCCAATGCTGGCTTGAGGATGACCCCCACCGCTCGCACGTTGCCGAAGGGGGCAGTTCGGATCCTGAAGCAACATGCTCGGGGTGTTCGGCTTCTGGAGACACCCCCCGTTGTTGCTCCAGAACCCGCCGTGTTGGAGAGGGTTGTCCCCCCTCCAGTTGAATTCGAGTGGAAGACCGTAGGTAACGTCGAGGCTCGGCAGTTCCTTTCAGCCGAGCAAGTGGAAGGCATCCACTGGACGCTCGCGAAGGACCTGGCCGGTGATGCCGATCCGATTGACCCGGCCGGCGTAAGGAGTGGCAATCTATTGGAGTCGGCGGTCCATCGACAGCACACATCCTTGGGAGACCAAGTCAAGTATCCGACCGCTGTGATGGCCGCGGGGGCCCTGCTTCACTCTCTAGTTCTAAATCACGCCTTCCATAACGGCAACAAACGAACTGCGCTTGTGTCGATGCTTGTGTCGCTTGACGAGAATGGATTGATATTGATCTGTGACGAGAATCAACTCTTCAAAGTCGTTCTTAGGCTGGCGCAGCACGAGCTTGTCCCCCGTGAATGGTCCGACATCGCCGATCGCGAGGTGATCTGGCTCGCGGACTGGCTGGAAGCCAACTCCCGCACGATCGAGAAGGGCGAGCGACCGATCCAATGGCGAAAGCTGAAGCAGCTTTTGGTCAGATTCGATGCCCGCTGCGAGATTGCGACAGGAGTGGGAAACAGGATGAATATCACCCGTGTTGTCGAGTCCCCTAAGCGGTTCGGCGTGACACGGCGCCGTCGGCTCTTCGTACAGGTGAAGTACTCGGATGATGGTCGGGAGGCGATGAAATACACGGTTCATCAGATCCGCAAGGAACTCGAGCTAGATGATGAACACGGGGTCGACTCGGCGAGCTTCTATGGTGACGCGGGCCGAGCCGTTGGGGACTTCATCGTGCGGTATCGCAAGACGCTCACACGTCTGGCGAAGCTATAGGTGTCGGTCGACGTGTCCCCCTCTCGCCGCGCCTCTCGCGAACGCGAGGAACCCGGGGCTACCGATCCTCCGACTCTGGGGGGAGGTCAGAGTCCAGCCGGCGCGTGATGCGCATCCAGAGGTACTCATCGACCAACTTCGGGGGTGATGACGTCGGTCGTCCGAGCAAGGATGGCAGTTCGTCGACCTTGATGCCGAAGCGTTGAGCTGCCCCGAGCAACGCTGTGGCGACGAGGCCAAGGAAGCCGACATAGGAATCCCCTCTGTACGCGGCAGCACCAACGGAGACCCTGATCGGTTCGTCCCAGGGAGGGAACACCTCAGGGCGGAGCACGAAGAGGGTCTTGGCAGCCGCGGTATCCCCTAGGCGAACTTCGACCTCCCGATCGGCGTATGCCCTGGCGGCAGCGGGCGCCGTCGCAAGGGCCTCGTAGGCGCCCGATGTAGCCGCGACGTCTCGCTCCGACATCGAGGCGAGGCTGACACCTGCTGGCGGTAGGGAAATACCCCACCCTCTCCACCAGGCTAGGAGTGCGTCGGAGGACCGTTCCGTGTCGGACAGGCGCAAGTGTCGGCAGCCCCAGGTCCGGAGCCAGTGCAAGACTGCGAGCCGGTGCTCGCGGTCGGTGAGGTCTAACGAGTTCCCCGTGTTACTCAACAGCTCACGGAGACTTCGGTCGTACCCGGTCACGGCTCCGTAGTCCGCGAGGTAGCGCGCCAGTGCCTCCTTCGTCAGCGACTCGCGCATCTCATCGAGCGCGGCTTGACCGCGTGAAGGCCGAGGGATTGGGAGGCCGACCTGACCGTCGGTATTGGGACCCCGCGGCACATAGTCGCCGATGATCCACCGCAGGAACGTCTCCGACCGACCAACGTAGGTTCGCACGGTGTTCGGTCGGAGACCAGCATCCTGAAGGGCAGACTCGAAAGCTCGAAGCTGGGCGAATAGCTCGGCTGATGTCCACCCATCGCCCATCCTGGCCCCCCTACTCCTCCGATGGCTCGCCCGACCCTAGACCCCAGAACCACCATCCAGTCAGTCCGGTGCTGTAGCCCACCATCGCCTCAACATCCGGGCCTCCAGGATTGGTGGCGTAGGCACAAGCTCGCGTATGTCCCTCGACGATTACATGCGTAGCATCCTCGGATACGGAGACGATGATGATGGGGGCGAACGACATCCCAGCACGATCTGCCTCGGCCACCGCACGGATGTTGTCGTTGACGCTGGGGTCCATGGCGTGTGTCACTCGATCCACGTTACTTGCCGCGACCCCGACCTTCCTGGTGGCCTCCGTGAGGTCGTCCCATATCTCTCGGGCGAGCAGTAGGTTCGCGACCTCGGTTCGCGACAGGCTCATCAACCACCAATCGACGTCATCCGGGAACCCGAAGAAGAGGTAGCCGTTCGCTCGATACCCTCGATGTTCCCCTAGGATCCGCCGTCGTTCATCGTTCTCTGCCTCATCCTCAAGGTTGGGATCGTCTAGCAGCCCGGATCGACCAGCTAAGAGAGCGACCACGTTGGAACCCCATCGGCTCGACGTCCGTTCGGCATGCAGGAACGTCAGGACCATCTCCGGTTCGGAGGAACGACGGAGCTGTTTCACGTCGCGATGGTAACCATCCGAGGTTTGCAGCAATGGCCGCAACACCACCATCCGAAGTCCATGACCTTCCTACGTGCTTGGACTCTCACCGCTGACGAGCCGAAAGCTCCGCGATCGCACGCATCATCGTCATCAGGGATTCGGTGGATGCTCGCCCCCTTGCCGCGGAAGAAGCCCGAGACCGTGCTTACCGAGAGCCCCGATGCTCGGGCGACCTCCCGGACCTTGAACGGGGTGCACGAACGGTCCGTACCGCAGTGCGCGAGTTCGAGGGGGGCAAGGTGAGTCCCTTGTACGAGTCCGAGGCCGCCACCGACTTCAGGTGAGCGGCGCACCTCATTCAGTTACTCCTGCCTCGTTGCTCTTCCTGGCTCCCCGATCAGGCGTCTTCAATCTGGGGATAAGTTGGGTGCTCGATGTGGAAAATAACAGAGGTGTAGTTCCTGCCTGGTGACCAGGTACAATCGGTCCCAGCCCAGTAGGCGGGTCAGGCCCCAAGTCGCTTGCAAAACTCGGGCCGGAAAGGAAGTGAACGCACCAAATGGCTGCTCAGTTCAGGATCGTCTGCACCGAGCAGGAGCCGATCTATCAGCCCACGACCCACGCCCACATCGTGGCAGTGGGAATTGGATCGGAATCCAACAAGGCCACCCAACGGTGGACGCTGCACGAAGTGATCTCCGCGATGAACGCGGGGACCACCTTCTACACGTTCAGCCCGTCCACCAACAAGGTGGCCTTGGTGGTGAAGGTGTCGTGTTTCAAGTGTGGCCAAACGATCATCCGGTCTGCCCCGGATGCCGTGACGGACAACAACCTCGACAACCTCCGCCGCTGCAACTTCTGACAGCCTAAGACGTTTCCTCCGGTTCCGACCAATCGAGCCGGAGGAAGCGTCTTGGCCCCGTTCGCTTCGCTGGTGCCCGTTCTCCATCGGGGTGTGACTCGAAACCCATCCCAACAGCAATCGCGTTCGCAATGAACGGCACGATGCGTTCGGCGTCCGCCAAGTCGAGATCAAGACCAAATCGTTTGTCGAGCGTGAGTGACACTCGGCCGCCCTGCACTGGAGTGGCTTCGAGGAAGGGCACCTGCCAGCCGTCTACGACCACTTCGTGATGCTCGAAGGGCCCGACGTAGTCAACGGCCGGAGCCGACGTTGCCTCTTGACGACCGACTTCCATGGCCGGGATGATAACGCGCCCAATCTAGAGAAACTGGAAATCCAGAGAAAGTCGAGGCCCTCGTGGCGCGGCCCAAGCCCATGCCCTACGGCCCGGTAACCGTGCGGGACAACTTTCAGATCGTTCCGCCCCCCGAGGTGCGAGAAGCTGTCGGGCTACAGGTAGGGGACCAGGTTTGGTTTTTCGTCTATGGGGGCGGCGACACCCGAATTCTGATGATCCCTGCGCCACCGCCTGCCCCTGAGGGCTTTCAACCCCCGAAGGGCATCTGACGGAGCAGGTCCTTGCGATTGGAACGGGAATCTCCATCCTCAGGCTGTTCGGCCTCCGGGGGTTCGCCATACCCCGGGAAGCGGTCGTCGAGCCTGACGGGAGCGGGCGAGGGGAATCGAACCCCCGTTTCAAGCTTGGGAAGCTTGCGTTCTACCATTGAACCACGCCCGCGAGCGCCGCTTGCCGGGGCCAGCGGCTCCCTAGTCTAGCGAGCCCACCGGACCGCGTTCGAGGCCACC
>JAWPNA010000201.1:0-7766 GCA_045402695.1 Acidobacteriota bacterium | reverse complement strand
GCTCGCCCTCCTGGGTGACCATGAAGGCGCGGAACCGTTGATCGAGCGATCCCTCGCCATCAGTGAGAAGGCATTCGGCCCTGGCCACCCATCAACAGCAATGTCGCTATCCAGTCTTGGAGACTTGCGCCGATTGCAGGGGCGATTCGAGGAGGCGCGCCCCGCTTACGAGCGGACTCTTGCCATCTGGTCGCAGAAACTCGGTCCCGACGCACCCGATCTGGCATGGACCTACGAGAACCTCGCCCGGGTGCTCCAGGCACTCGGCGAGACCGGCCGCGCCGAGGAGCACTTCAAGCGTGCCCTGGCCATTCGCGAAAAGGTGTTCCCGCCTGGCGACCCGGCAACCACGGAGACGTTGGAGGGGTACGCCTCGCTGTTGCGCGCTACCGGCCGCGCCGCGGAGGCCGCACCCTTGGAGCAGAGGGCCCGGGCGATCCGCACGAAGCAGCCTCCCCGGGCTGTGACTTCACCTCCTTGAGCACACCTGCCCCGCATAGCGTCCGCGCGCGAGCACAGTCAGGGCGGAGTTGAGCCAGTGGGCCGGGCGGCCTGGCTCACTTGGGACTCTCCTATGGAGGAGGTGGGAGCAAGAGTTCGAGTTTGGCGATGAGATCCGGGATGTGGTCCGTGACCACGACCCACAGGCGGTCCTGCATGACCTCACCGTACGCATACGCCAAAACGTGTCTCTGGGCGATGATCTTGCGCCAGGGGATCTCTGGGTGGGCCTCCTGAAGCGTGTCCGAGATCCGTCCCGCGGCTTCTCCGATAATCTCCAGGCACCGTTCAACGGCCGCCTGGAGCTTCGCGTCCTCAAGTTACGCATCTTCGTCGATTCCGTCGGTGAACTGTCGGAGCTTTCGAGCGGCGTCCAGCATGTCCCACAGGTAGGCTGCGTCCCGCTCCTCAGATCGCATAGATGATCTGCCGCGTGTTCAGAATGGCCTGGCGGCGGAACGGATTGCGCAGCCCGGCCTTCTCGACCAGATCGACTCTTCTACCAAAGATCACTCCTAGTTCCTCCTCCATCTCAACGATATCGAAGAGGCCCCAAGTCGCGGCAGGATCGAAGCTAACGAGGACATCCACATCGCTTTCAGGTCGGAAATCGTCACGCAAGATGGATCCGAACAAGGAGAACTCTCTGATCTTCCACTTGCTGCAGAACGCAGCGATCCTTGTCTTGTCGATGGGAAGTCTGGTGCTCACTTCTGGCTTTCCCCGCCGAGCGAACTAAGGCACGACATCTCGTGTCGGCTTACGGAGGAGCGTCCGGTTCAGAGGAGCCCACGCTTCATCCGATCTGTGTTTGTCTGGGCCCACTTCTGAAGCGCGAGCGCGTTACGGCTTCATTCTACACTGGCCCGCCACCCCCCCCGCAACCTGACGGCCCGGCTTGGTCTGGCTATCCCTCCAGCGCCGCCGCCAGCGCGCGGAACACGGTGGCCAGCGAACTCCTGTGATCTGCCGGCAGGGTGGGCGCGACGGCGGCGACCGCGGAGGCGAGAGCCGCCGGGTCCACCCCAGCGGGCGTGAGCGTGGGGGGCGGCGGGGGCGCGAGGGCCGGGGCTGGTTCTCCGAGGCGCGGGGGCGCGGCCTCGCCTCGAGCCGCGGCGATGACCCCGGCCGCGGCCGCTGGCAGGAACTGATCTGCCGGAGCATGGACCGGCTCCACGGGCTTCGTGGCACCGCTCTCCCTGCGAGACTCGCCAGCCTCGCCGGCCTGCGCCTTCGCGCGGTCATCTCGCGCCTTCTGTCCTGTCGAAATGACAGGGGCTCGAGCCGCGAGCAGCGCAAGCACCATCTCCCGGAACATTCCGCTGCCTCCGGGAGCGGCGATCTGGTCCTCGCCGCTCTTCGCCCAGATGTTCGCCAGGACGTTGCGCTTGGTGTCGTGAAGCTGCAGGATCCGTTCCTCCACGCTGTTCTCGCAGACGATCAACAACTCCGTCACCGCGCGACGCGATCCGATGCGATGCACGCGCGCGACGCGCTGCTCCAGCCTGGCCGGGTTCCAGGGCAGATCCAGGTTGATGACGACGTCGGCGGCCTGGAGGTTGAGCCCCACCCCTCCCGCGTCGGTGGAGATAAACACGGCCGCCCCTTCGGACCCCATGAAGGCGCGGATCATCATCGGCCGCTTCGCGATCGGGACGCCGCCGTGGAGGTGAAACGACGTCAGCCGCAGCCTGCCGCACAGATCCTCGACCCTGTCGGTCATGTCGGTCCATTCGGAGAAGACCACCGCCTTGCGCCCCTCCCCGAGGCACAGATCGGACAGTGCCTGCTCCAGCTCGGCGAGCTTGGGGACCTTGCGGTCGTCACGCTGGCGCGCCTCGAGGCCGAGCATGTGAGGGCCGTTGCAGCACCGCCGCGCGATCACGAGCAATCGCTGCATCCGATCGAGGTCGGCTGGCAGGATCACCTTCTTGCTCGCGATGCGCGCCACGGCCCCCATGACGTCATCGTACGTCGCCTCCACCGCCGGGTGCATCGGGACCTTCACCACGGAGCGCACTCGCTCGGGAAGTTGAAGCGCCACGTCCTCTTTCCGGCGCCTCAGGAACGCGGGGGCGAGCTTCGCGCGCAACGCGTCGAGGTTCCTGTACAGCACGACGCGGCGGCCCTTGTCGTCCCTCGTGAAATGGTCCCTGTCGATCTGCCAGAGAGGAGGCAGCAGCCTCTGATCGATGAGCTGCGCGATCGCGTAAGCCTCCTCGAGGCGGTTCTCCAGCGGCGTGCCGGTCAGGGCGAACAGGTAGCGGCTCTCGATCGACTTGAGCACGCGCGCGGTGCGGGCGCGCAGTCCCTTGGCGCGCTGCGCCTCGTCGATGATCAGAAGGTCGGGAGGGTGCTCCTGATGGGCCTTGTGATCCCGCAGCACCTGCTCGTAGTGGGTGATCAGCCACGCGGGGCGCGAGGCGATGAGCCGTGCCCGCTCGATTGCGTTTCCCGTGAGAAGCTCGGCCTCTTCGCCGATCCACTTGCGGAGCTCGTCCTGCCATCCGCCCCGCAGGCTGGCCGGGCAGACGATGATCACGTGCCGCGCGGGAGGGGTGGCCTTCCGCAGCGCCACCGCGGCCAGCAGGGCCTGGACGGTCTTGCCCAACCCCATCTCATCGGCCAGGAGGGCGCGGCCGTTCTGGGCCAGGAAGGCCGCTCCGGTCCACTGGTAAGGGTATGGTTTCAGCGGGAGCTGCGGCAGCAGGTCGGGGAGATCGCGGTCCGGCAAGGCCGGCCTGCGCCGGATGCGCCGGTCGAGCCACTCGAGCGCTTCGGGTTCCACCCAACCGCCGAATCGCGCGAGCCAATCGCGCAGCTCGCTCTCGTCGCGAGCCAGGGGCCTCAATGGAAGGCCGGAAGCATCGAACGCCGCGCGAACGGCGGGGGCTCCTGGACCGCTCGGAGATCCGAACAACCGGGGCTCGACGATCTCGCCGAAGTGAAGGAAGATGCGCGCGGCGCGGTCCGCTTGGCGGTGCGCGCGGCCCAGCCGGTCGCCGTGGGTGTGGAGGTAGGTCCTCGCCCGCTCAACGTGCTTGCAGGTGTGCAGCCGGTTGGCCTCGAAGTCCGGACAGTCGCAGGAGTGAGGGCCCGTCGCGTCGCCCCGCACCTGCACGCGATAGGCGAACCCCGATGAGCTGCCCACGCGCAGGTAGGGAGGATCTTCCTGCGCGACGGGGAGCTTCTCGCGGCGCGCCGCCGTTCGCCGCTCCTCGATCGCCTTGTCTCGGGCCTCGTCCTCCCGCCCGGCCGGCCGCTTCGCCGCCGCCGGCTGGGGCAACGCCCCAACTGGTGGCGTTCTCGATGCGCGCGCTCGCCCGCCGCCCGGATCCGCGGGCGGGTCAAGTCCCTTCGGCAGGCACTGCTTCAGGACGAGGGCCGCCGCCACTTCGTGCTTGCACGGATCCCGCCACGAAGGGCAACTGCACCGGTGCGCCAGGCCGCCCATCTCGGGCCACAGCGCGACCTCGAAGTCGGCGGTCTCGCCCCTCACGAGCGTCGTTGCGCTCGCCAGCGAGCCGACGAAACCACCCACGCGCGCCTCCTGAGCGTAACGCGTCCCGTGCCGGAGCGCTTGGCCCCTTGTCCCGGACAGGAACTGGTCGATCATGGTTGGTGTGATCACGAATGAACCTCCGTTTCTGGATCCAGAGCGAGAAGGATTGAAGGCCCGTACCATACTCCGGGAGCGCCGGCTTTGACAAGAACGGGATGCGCCCGGCACGGACGTTGCATGATCCACGGAGGGATCGCCCTGTCCCAAGGAGGAATCGCCATGAACTGTGGACTCGGAGCACGCGCGGCTGTCCGGATGGCGGCCGCCGGTTTCTTCGCATTTCTGATGAACGGTACTGTGTTGATGGCCCATTGCGACTCGCTCGATGGCCCCGTCGTGACGGCGGCGAGGCTGGCGCTCCAGAAGGGAGACGTCACGGCGGTCTTGAAGTGGGTGAGGCCCGGTGACGAGGCGGCCATCAGAGAGGTTTTCCTCAAGACGATGGCAGTGAGAAAACTCGGACCTGACGCCCGCGAAGTGGCGGACCGTCTCTTCTTCGAGACACTGGTGCGGGTGCACCGGGAAGGCGAGGGGGAGCCGTTCACCGGCCTGAAGCCCGCCGGGGTGGTCGTGCTTGGTATCGCCATGGCCGATCGCGCCCTGGAGGCGGGTTCGGTGGATCGGCTGGTGCAGGCTGTCTCCGAGGACATGGCCCGTGGAGTGCGCGAGCGATACGGCAGGGTCATGGAAGCGAAGCAGCACTCGGAGGAGAGTCTGGAGGGCGGCCGAGGGTACGTGGAGGTGTATGTGGACTTCATTCACTACGTCGAACGGCTCCATGAGGCCGTCGAGGGAGCCGACGCCGGTCACCATGCCCACCATATCCACGAAGGCCCCGAAGTCCCCGCCCCGGAGGAGCCTCGAGCCGGGAGCGGCCGGTGAACGCAGCGCACCTCCACCTCCTTATGAATCACGTCCCTGCGGAGGCGTCGGCGATTGCCGCGGCCCTGATGGCGTGCACGGCGAACCTCGGAGGCCGCATCTATCAAATCGAGGTCCGAAGCTCCGGGTCGTGAGCGCGCGCGGTCGACGGGAATCCTCCCCCACCAGGGGCAGGGCTCGCTCCGGAACGCTGTTTGACGGCGCTGGCCATCATTTCATATCCTGGCGCCACTGAACTGACATCCGGCCGCACGATTCCCCCTGAAGTGACGGAGGAGCCTTATCTCATGCCCCGACTACGCCCTCATTCCGGGTTCGTTGTCTTTGCACTGACCGCGTGCACCCTCTGGCTGGCGGCCGTCTCACCAGCCAGCGCGCTGGAGGAATGCCGCCTGCTGCGCCAGCCCGACATCCAGGCGGACAGAATCGTGTTCGTCTACGCGGGGGACCTCTGGACCGTGCCCCGGGCGGGAGGCACGGCCTCGCGCCTCACGACGCACGAGGGGACGGAGCGCTTCCCGAAGTTCTCACCCGACGGAAATACCATCGCCTTCACCGCCGAGTACGACGGCAACGTGGACGCCTTCACCGTCGCCGCGGATGGCGGCGAGCCGGCGCGCCTCACGTGGCATCCGGACGGCGACCAGGTGGCTGAGTGGTATCCGGACGGCAGGTCCGTCCTGATCCGATCGGCGCGCGCCTCGCTCACGCCGCGCGTGGACCGGTTCTTCAAGGTGCCCGCCAAGGGCGGCTTCGAGCAGATGCTCTCCCTGCCCACGGCGGGGTACGCCTCCTTCTCAGACGACGGCGGTCAGATCGCCTACCTGTTTCCCTCCTACGACAACCGGACATGGAAGCGCTACAAGGGCGGCAATGCCCCCGAGATCTGGGTGTACGACTTCGGCAAGAACATGTCGGAGAAGATCACCGAGTGGGAAGGCGCCGACGAGTGGCCGATGTTCCACGGGCGCACCATCTATTACGCCTCCGATCACGGCGGCCGCACCGCCAACATCTGGGCGTACGACCTGGACAAGAAGAGCCACCGCCAGGTGACCCGTTTCACGGAGTACGACGTCAAGTGGCCCAGCATCGGCTCAGACACGATCGTCTTCGAGAACGGCGGCTATCTCTACGTCATGGACCTCCCGGGGGAAAAGCCGATCAAGATCCAGGTGCTGGTGCCCGACGACAAGCCCGCCGCACGGGCCGAGCTGCGAAACGTGGCGCACTGGACCGGAGGCGGAGATCTCTCCCCGTCAGCGAAGCGGGCGGTGCTGGAGGCGCGCGGCGATCTGTTCACCGTTCCGGCGGAGAAAGGAGATCCCCGAAACCTGACCCAGTCGCCCGGCTGGCGCGAGCGCGACCCGGCCTGGTCGCCCGACGGCAAGTGGATCGCCTACCTGTCCGACAAGAGCGGGGAGTACGAGATCCACGTCATCGGCAGCGACGGCAAGACGCCCGATCGGCAGGTCACGTCCTCGAGGGGGGCCGAGGTCACCTTCCGCTTCCAGCCCCGATGGTCCCCGGACAGCAAGAAGCTCGCTTTCTCCGACAAGACGATGACCCTGTGGTGGTGCGACGCGGCCACCGGCAAGCTCACCAAGGTGGACAAGTCGGTGAGAGGTGAGATCCACGACTACCAGTGGTCGGGCGATTCCGGCTGGCTGACCTACTCGAAGCCCAGCGACGCCGGCTTCAACCAGATCATGATCCACAACATCGAGAACGGCAAGACCACGGCGCTGTCGTCTGGCATGACCGAAGACTACAGCCCGGTGTTCGATCCCGGGGGGAAGTACCTGTTCTTCCTCTCGCGCAGGACGTTGAGGCCGGAGTTCGGCGGGTTCGAGCTGAACATGCACTTCTCCGCGACCGACAAGATCTACGCCGCGACTCTTCGCGCCGACGTCGAGTCGCCCATGGCCCCTCAGAGCGACGAGGAGACGGGGGAGGAGAAGAAGCCCGGAGAAGACGACAAGAAGGGGGACGGGAAGGACGGCAAGGAAGGCAAGGACGCCAAGGACAAGAATAAGGATAAGGACGGGGATGGAGCCAAGAAGGAGGATGCCCCCCCGACCCCCCCTGGCCCGCTCGTGATCGATCTGGCCGGGGTCGGCTCGCGCATCACCGTGCTGCCGGTGCCCGGGGGACGCTATGTCGGCCTGACAGCGTACAAAGGCAAGCTGCTGTACCTCGCGCTGGACCCGCCCGACTTCGACGACGAGGAAGACGGCGGCCCGACCGCCGCCATCCACATGTTCGACCTCGAGGAGCGCAAGGACAAGACGGTGATCGCCGGGGTGAGGGCCGGGTACTCGGCTTCCAAGGACGGGGCCAAGCTGCTGTACCGGGCCAAGGAAACCTTCGGCATCATCGAGTCGAAGGAAGGCAAGAAGTCGGGCGACGGGAAGATCGAGGCCGGCACGTTGATGGCCACCGTCAATCCGCGTCAGGAATGGATGCAGATGTTCAACGAGGCCTGGCGCCTGGAGCGGGACTTCTACTACGACCCGGACATGGGCGGGCTGGACTGGAAGACCGTCGGCGAGAGATACCGCCAGCTCGTGCCGTACGTGGCACACCGCGCCGACCTCAACTACATCCTGGGCGAGCTGATCGGCGAGCTCTCGACCTCGCACACCTACGTCGGCGGCGGCGACTGGACGCAGGCGGAGAAGATCCCGGTGGGGATGCTCGGCGCCGACTTCACGGTGGACCGCCAAAGCGGCATGTACCGCTTCGCCAAGGTGTACCGCGAGCGCGACTGGAACTCGAAGACGCGCGCGCCGCTCGGCGAGCCGGGTGTGCAGGTGAAGGA
>JAWPNA010000474.1:0-10116 GCA_045402695.1 Acidobacteriota bacterium | reverse complement strand
AGACCTATCGGGCGGAGATGAGACCGCGGGTCGGGGCGCCGCGGATCGCAGCGGCCTGTGACGACCATCAGGGCGGGGAGACGGCCGCTGGGATCACGCACCCGTTGGTCGGGCCGCGGCGGGTACCGGCAGGTTCCGCTTGGTCAGTTCCTCGTTGATCAGCTTGGCGAAGTCCTCGAACGACCTCGCGCCGGCGATGAACCGGCCGTTCACGAAGAACGCCGGCGTCCCCGTCAAGCCGAGGGAGCGCCCCTCCGCGAGGTCTGCTTCCACCAGCGGCTTCGGGCGCGCCGCGGCGAGGGCCTCCTCGAAGCGCTTCATGTCAAGGCCCAGTTCCTTGGCGTAGGTGAGCAGAAAGTCACGCTGGATCTTCGGTTGCCCGCCGAAGATCTTGTCGTGAAACTCCCAGAACTTGCCTTGCTCTCCCGCCGCCCCGGCGGCGAGATGGGCGAGGTAGGCGTCCTTGTGGATGTCGAGGGGGAAGTGCTTCCAGACGATCCGCACCTGATCGCCATACGTCTTGCTGATCTGCTGCAGGGTCGGACCGACCCTCGAGCAGAATGGTCACTGGAAGTCGGAAAACTCGGCGATGGTCACCGGCGCACTGGCCGGGCCCTTCGCGGGAGCCTCCTCCGTCTTGACGGTGTAGACGCGCGCCGGGTCGGGCCCGGATCGGCGTTGGGCGGATGAAACCGCATTATCGATCTTGGTGCCCAGTTGGACGATCCGCTGATCCATCTGGACGAGCCGGGCATCGAGCGCCTTGCCCAGGTCCTGCAAGGCCAGGTAGTTGGTGACCGTCACGGCAATCACCAGGCCGATCGCGAGGAGGAGCATCCATGCGGGCAGGCCGGGATTGGCCGGACCGCTTCTCTTTGCGGAAGGCTCTTCAGGTCCTCGGGACTCTCGCAATCGCTTCGACATCGTGTCTGCTTCGTTGGCTTCCTCGAATTGGCCTTGACTATAGCACTTGCATCTCTGCTCCGGCAGACCGTCCCAGCCTCACTCGAGATAGTGGCGCAGAGGATTGCCCCCCTCGGCGCGCGCGAGGTAGTAGGTGTGCACCAGGGCGAACGCGAGATCTCCAGCGCCCAGGACGAGAAACGCCCGCGGCTGCCCGTACCATGTCGCCGCGGCGATCAGGAAGAGCGCCCCGGCCGTCCGGGCGAGGATCGCCGCCACCACATTGCCCAGGTACCGCCCTGGGTGGATCGCGGGGAGCATGTAGAACAGCGCGAGGGCGATCAGGAAGATCCCGGTGAACCGGAGGTACACCTGCTCTTCGGGCAGCGGGATCTCGAAAATGGCCGATCCGAGCTGCGGCGCGATCAGGTTGACGGCGGCGAAGGCGATGTCGTACAGGCTGCCCGCCACCATCGTGATCCGCAGCCGTCTGTGCGCCGTCTCGTTCATTGCGCGGCCTTTCCCCATCCGCCACCTCCCGGTGTCTCGATCGTGAGCGTGTCGCCCGCCGCCACGCGCCGCCGGAACTTACCGGGGAGATTCTCCACCTGCCCCCCATGTCCCTCGTCCCCACGGTGACTCAGCGTGTCCTTTCCGGGGCTGCCGGCCGCGCCGCCTTCGAGTCCCCACGGTCCGGCGCGTCTTCTGTCGGCCAGCAGCGTGACTTCCGCCGGCGCGAGGAAATGATACTGCCTGATCAGCCCATCGCCTCCGCGGAACCGCCCCTGCCCTCCCGATCCGCGCCGCAGTGTGTAGCCGGTCATCATCAGCGGAAGAGCGCGCTCCAGCGCCTCCACGGGAGTGTTGAGCGAGTTGGTCATGTGCGTGTGCACCCCCGACAGGCCGTCACTCCCCGGGCGGGCCCCCATGCCTCCCGCGATCGTCTCGTAGTAGGCGAACGGTGCCCCCGTACGCGGATCGATCCCGCCCAGCGTGAGGTTGTTCATGGTGCCGCTGCTGGCCGCGGGGATCCGGCCGGGCAGGGCCTGGGCCAGCGCCCCGAACAGGACGTCCACGATCCTCTGGGACGTCTCCACGTTGCCTCCGGCCACGGAGGCCGGCGGCCGCGCATTCACGATGGTGCCTTCCGGCGCGAGGATGTCGAGCGGCTCGTAGCAGCCGTCGTTGGCCGGGGCGCCGGCGGCCAGCAGGCAGCGGAACGCGTACAGCACCGCGGATCGCGTGATCGCCTCCACCGCGTTGACCGGCCCCGCCACCTGCGGCGCCGAACCGGTGAAGTCAACGAGCGCCCGATCTCCCTCGATCGTGAGGGTCACGCGGATTGGCACCGGCTCCGTGGTGATGCCGTCGTCATCGAGGTGATCCGCGAAGCGATACGTGCCGTCGGGGATGCCGGCGATGAGGTCCGCCATCAGGCGCGAGGCGTACGACACCAGATGGCGCGCGTAGGCCGAGACTTCCTCTTGACCATGACGCTCGATGAGCGTCCGCAGGCGGCGCTCCCCCACCCGGTTGGCCGCCACCTGCGCCATCAGATCTCCCACGCGCTCGTCCGGCGTGCGCACGTTGGCCAGGATCAGGCGCAGCAGATCCGGATCGGGCTCGCCCTGCCTGATGAACCTGATCGGCGGAAGCCGCAGCCCTTCCTGGTAGATCTCGGTGGACAGAGGCATCGAGCCGGGCGACATTCCCCCCACGTCGCTGTGATGCGCCCGGTTGGCGAGGTAGAACGCGGGCGCGGTGTCCGTTCCTGAGGAAACGTACAACGGCGCCACCAGCGTGAGATCGGGAAGGTGCGTCCCGCCTCGGAACGGATCATTGAGCAGCCCCATCTCGCCGGGCGCGAGCGGCAGGTCGGCCAGGACGGCTCTAACTGAGGCCGGCATCGACCCTAAGTGCACCGGCATGTGGTCCCCCTGCGCGACGAGCCTGCCTCCCCCGTCAAACAACGCGCAGGAAAAATCCCTCCGCTCCTTGATGTTGGGAGAGAAGGCGCTTCGTTGCAGGGCCGCGCCCATCTCCTCCGCGATCGACGCGAGGAGGTTGTGGTATACCTCGAGGCGCACCGGGTCGAACTGCCCGCGCAGGCTCATCCCACCCTCCTCATGTGTATGTGCCCGGCGGCGTCGAGCCAAGCCGTCCACCAGGGGGGCACCAGCGTGGTGGCGCCCGATTCGACGCAGAGCGCCGGACCCGGCACCTCGGGCCCCTCCCTGGCCCCGGGCATGCAGGGCGGCAGCCTGCCGCGATCGTGAACACCGGATTGCGTCGTCTTGCCGCGCCAGGTGATGGCGATCCGGGCGCAGAGCGAGGCGGACAGGCTGCGCCCCGTCGGGTCGATCAAGATCGATCTGGGAGGGTGCACGCGACCGATGCCGCGCGCGCGCGCCGCCACCAGCTCCACCACCTCTCCTTTCCTCTGGTAGCCGAACCGAGCCTTGTGCACCGCGTGGAACGCGCCGGCCCACGCCTCGGTGAACGGGATGTTGATCTCGTACGACTGGCCGCGGTATCTGACGTCCAGGGTGCGATCGAAGGAGATCCTGCCGGCCTCCGCGCCGTCGGCCATGAGATCTTCGCGGCAGGCCGCCTCCAGCGAGGCGAAGGTATCGAGAAGGTCGCGCGGGTCGATCGCGCGATCATCCGCGAGCACCGAGGCGGACCGGTCCTTGATGAGGTCGGCCACCGTCATCCCGTACGCCGAGAAGACGCCGGGCTCCACAGGGACGATCACCTCGCCGATGTCGAGCGCGTCGGCCAGCGCGGCCGCGTGCAGCCCGCCGCATCCTCCAAACGCCAGCAGCACGAAGTCGGCCGGCTCGTGGCCGCGATGAAGGGAGATGACGCGGATGGCGCGCGCCATCGTGGCCTCGGCGACCTGGACGATCCCCTCCGCCGTGTCGAGCACATCCATGCCCAGCGCTGCGGCGAGAGACGCAATCGCCGCGCGGGCGGCCTGAACGTCGAGCGGCATCCTCCCGCCCAGGAACCACTTGGGAGCGATCCGACCCAGCACCAGGTTGGCGTCGGTCACGGTGGGCGGGCCTCCCTTCCCGTAGCAGGCGGGGCCGGGCACCGCGCCCGCACTGGCGGGGCCCACGCGCAGGGCTCCTCCCGCATCGCGCCACGCGATCGATCCCCCGCCAGCGCCCACGGTGTGGATGTCCATCGTGGGAATCTTCACCGGATGGCCCGCCACGACCGCCTCGCCGGAGGTGCGCACCTCGCCGGGGATGAGGCAGACGTCGGTGGAGGTGCCTCCCATGTCGAACGAGATCAGATGGGAGCTTCCGATCGCACGGCCCACGTGCAGCGCCGCGCGCACACCGGCGGCCGGGCCCGACAGCACCGTGCGCACCGCCTCTCTCCCCGCCGCGGCGCACGACAGCGCTCCGCCGTTCGACCCCATGACCCTGAGGCTCTTCAGGCCCGCCTCCTTCAGGCCATCCTCCAGCCTCCCGAGGTAGCGCGACACCACCGGTGTGACCGCCGCGTTGACCGCGGCGGTGGAGGCGCGCTCGTACTCGCGGTGCTCGGGGACGAGGCGCGAGGAGACCGACACCGCCATGCCCGCGCGCGCCAGGATCGCGGCTGCCGCCTCCTCGTGCGCTGCGCTGGCGTAGGAGTGAAGCAGGCAGATCGCGGCGGCCTCGACGCCGAGGCCCTCCAGTCTCGCGCGCAATTCCTCGATCTCGGCAGGGTCCAGCGGCCGCGCCTCCGAGCCGCCGTGAAGCAGCCTTCCCGAGATTCCGAACCGCAGCTCGCGCGGCACCAGCGACGAGGGCCTCTCCACCATCAGGTTGTAGAGATCGGGCCGCGACTGGCGGCCGATCTCCAGCAGGTCCTCGAAGCCGCGGTTGGTGACGAAGGCGATGCGTGCGGTTCTGCCCTCCAGCAGCGCGTTGGTGGCCACGGTGGATCCGTGGATCACCTCCCCGCCGCTCAGGCTCGATCGATCTCCGGCCGCCTTCTTCAACCCTCGCAGGATCGCGCGCGCGGGATCGTCGGGAGTGGAGGGCTCCTTCCAGGTCGTGACGCGGCCATCCTCCACGATCACGAAGTCGGTGAACGTGCCGCCCGTGTCGATCCCGATGCGGAGCATCGTGGGATTCTATCCGATCATGCGGCGTACCGAACCCATGGTATCCTGGCTCATGCTGAGGCGCGCCGTCGTCATCATCGCTCTCGGGTGCTCCACCCTGCTGTTCGGGACGCTGGCGATCGTGTCCTGCCTCGTCATCCCCAACGGCAACCCGCTCCTCTGGATGGCGCGCCCCTGGGCGCGCTGCATCCTGTGGGCGGCCGGCGCCCGCGTGCGCGTTGACGGTCTGGAGAGGCTCCCGCCCGGGCGGGCGGTCATCTTCGTTGCGAATCACCAGAGCTATTTCGACATCCTGGCCCTGATCCGCGCTCTTCCAGGACAGTACCGCGTGATCGCCAAGAAGGAGCTGTTCTCCATCCCGGTGTTCGGCTGGGCCTTGTCGGTCGCCGGGTTCATCAAGATCGATCGCTCCGATCGGGAGAAGGCCGTCTTGAGCTTCCAGTCGGCCGCCGCCAAGATAAGGAAGGGGCTCTCGATCGTGGTCTTCGCGGAGGGCACCCGGAGCGCGGACGGCTGCCTGCTGCCGTTCAAGAAGGGCGGCTTCCTGCTCGCGATCGAGAGCTCATGTCCCATCGTGCCGGTCAGCCTCAGCGGCAGCCGCGCCGTGATGCCGAAAGACAGCCTCGACATCAAGCCCGGCCCCATTGACGTCGTCATCGGCGAGCCGATCGACTCGGCCGTCTACACGTTCGAGACCAGGGACCAGCTCATCGCCGCCACGCGGCGGGCGATCGAGCGGGGGTTCACTCCCCTCAAGGCGCTCGACGCCCCGGCGGCGAAGGCGCCCGAGCCGGTAATTCAGGAGCGATGATGTCCGCGCAGCTTCTGGCCGACCTCGCGGGCCTGGCCGGATCGGCCGGCGCCACCGTGTACCTCGTCGGCGGCTATGTGCGCGATCGCCTGCTGGGGAAAGAGCCCGTGGACGTGGATCTGCTGGTGGAGGGGGATCCGGGGCCCTTCCTCCGCGCCCTCTCGCGCGCGGCATCCTTCGAGCCGGTGGTCTTCTCGCGCAAGGAGCCGATCACATATCGTGTCGCCATGGGCGAGTGGCTCGTGGATGTCTCGGCGTTCCCCCGAGGCGAGCTGAGGCAGGCGCTCATCCGCCGCGACTTCACCATCAACGCCTTGGCCGCCCCGCTGAAGGGAGGCGCAACCGGCTCTCTGGATTGCCCCATCGATCCGATGGGCGGAGTGGACGACCTTCGCCGGCGGAGGATCCGGCACATCTCCGTGGAAGGCCTGAACGAGGATCCCCTGCGGCTGCTGCGCGCCGTGCGCCTCGCCGTCATCCTGGACGGCTTCACGCTCGATGCCGACCTGCGCGCGGAGATCCGGCGGCACGCCTCGCTCATCACATCGGTCCCCGCCGAACGGCTGCTGATGGAGCTGGAGGTGATCCTCGGCTCGCCGCGCGCTGGAGCGGGCCTGAGGCTGCTGGCCGATGTGGGGATGCTGTTCCCCGTCTTCCCAGAGCTCGAGCCTCTCATGGATCTGCAGCAGAACCGCTGGCACGCCCACGATGCCCTGGAGCACACGCTGCGCTGCGTGGAGGAGGCCGACGCGTTGCAGGGGGGCTGCCCCTCGATCCTGATCGAGGCGCGCCTCGGCGAGGAGGACACAGAGGTGCTCAAGTGGGCCGCTCTTCATCACGACTCCGGCAAGGCCGCCACGCGGCGCGTCGGCGAGGACGGGGAGGCCCACTTTTACGGACACGAGACCGTCTCGGCGGAGCTCTCGCGGCGGGCGCTCGCCCGGCTGAAGGTCGGCTCGCGCAAGGCCGAGCGGATCCAGGCGCTCGTCCTCAATCACCTGAGGCTGACGCTGATGTCGGCCTCGCAGCGTGTGTCGGAGAAGGCGGTGAGGCGCCTCGTCAACCAGCTCAAGTACGACACGCCGCTGCTGTGTCTGCTGGCCCTGGCCGATCGGCGCGCGGGGGGCGGCCCGGACTTCGACATCCGGCTCGCGCGTCTGGTCGAGCTGGCGCGGCAGGTGATGAGCGTGCTGCTCACGGAAGGCGAGTGGGTCATCTCGCCGCCGCCGCTGCTGTCCGGCACGGAGGTGATGGAGATCCTGGCGATACCTCCCGGCCCCCGCGTCGGCTCGGTCATGCGATGGCTCACGCGGCTGCAGGTGGAGCAGAAACTCACGCGCCGCGAGGAGGCCGTCGAGCTGCTGAAGTCGCTGCCGGAGTCGAGGATCCTGACGCTGGATGGGGAGGAGTAGCCTCGCGCGTCACGCCTTTCCGCTCCATCTCCAGCAACGCCGCCTTGCGGGCGATGCCCCAGCGGTAGCCTCTGAGCTTGCCGTCCTCCCCCACCGCGCGGTGGCAGGGGATCACCACCGCCACCTTATTAGTAGCGCACGCGCGGCCCACCGCGCGGGCCGCGCGCGGCAGATCCAGGGCACGTGCGATCTCCCGGTACGTGAGCGTGCGGCCGTAGGGAATGGCGCGGAGCGCCTGCCAGACGCGGCGCTGGAACACGGTGCCCGAGAGGTCCACCGGCAGATCGAGCCGGTTCGCGCGGCCCTCGAGGTAGCGCACGATCGCGCGCGCGTGGCGGCGGAGGCGCTTCGCATCTTCGGTGATGCGCGCGGCGCCATAGTCGGCCCAAAGCGCGCTCACCAGCGCGGCATCCGCGGCGCCCAGGCACACCTCGCACACACCCTTCTCGGTGGCGGCCACGAGAAGGCGGCCCAGCGCGGAGTCCACGAGAGCGTAGCGGATCTCCATTCCCTCTCCCCTCTTTCGCATGACGGCCGGCGTCATACCGAGTCCCCTGTTTGACTTCTCGTACAGCCGGCTGCTGGAGCCGTATCCCGCTTCGTAGAGTGCTGATGTCACGGAATCCCCCTTGCGGAGCAGCGCCTTGAACCTTTCAAGGCGCGCGGCCTCCGCGTACTGGCGCGGGCTGAGACCCACGACCCGTTTGAATGTCCTCTGAAGGTGGTACGGGCTGAGTCCGACCGCGGCAGCCAGCGACGCCAGAGTGGGCCGCTCCCACGGATCGGATTCGATCAGACCGCAGGTGCGCAGCATGGAGGCGGCCGCCGCATCAGGCTGGGCGACTTGAGCGGGCCGGCACCTATGGCAGGAGCGGTACCCCGCCCTCTCAGCGGCGTCGGGCACCGCGAAGAAGACGACGTTTTCGCGCCTGGGTCGCCGCGCGGGGCACGAGGGGCGGCAGTAGATCCCCGTGGAGGTCACGGCGTAGACGAACCTGCCGTCGGACTCTCGTTCCCGTCGCGCCACCGCCTTCCACATGCGTCGTTCGATCATGTCAAAGACTACCGAGGGCGGTGGGTCGGGGCTATCCGAATCTTGCGCGGGAACTCGTTCTGGACGGGCAACTCAACCACCGGCCTCCCGGCCTCGCGCGTGGATCGCGTCCACCTTCGCGGCCAGGATGAAGTCGTTGCGATGGAGCCCTTTGATCTTGTGCGTCCAGGTCTCCACCGTGACCTTCCCCCAGGCGACGTGCAGATCGGGGTGATGGCCCTCCCGTTCCGCGAGATCGCCCACCCTCACGGCAAACTCCATCGCCTCGCGGAAGTCCTTGAACTGGAACTCGCGGATCAGTCTCTTGATGCCGTCCACCTCGACGACCTGCCAGCCGGGCACCTGCGGCTGCAGAACGGCCACCTCCGCGTCGGTGAGCGTAGGCACGCCGCCGCGGCACGGGACACAGGACCCTTTGACAAGATCTTCCGATGCCATGCGATCCTCCTCCCTCCGACGGTACCACAGGTCGGGCCCGCACGTGCTCGACTCAGGGGCGGGGCCGCTGGTAGAATCGCGCTTCACTGTCCGGAGCCGCGATGCCGCACGAGACGATCAGGAAACCTCCCCTCGAGAAGATGGCGACGATGTCATTTCCTCCCAACCTCGCCGACTATGAAACGATGCGGAGGGAGTTCACCTGGGAGCAGGCGCGCGGAGACCTGGATGGGCTGCCGGGAGGCGGCCTCAACATCGCGCACGAATGCATCGACCGGCACACGGCCACCGCCCGACGTAACAAGGCGGCCCTCCTCTGGGAGAGCCGGCAAGGTGACGTCGAGATTTTCTCCTTCAACGATCTCAAGGAGCTCTCGGACCGTTTCGCCCAGGTGCTGCGCGGCCTCGGCGTGAAGAAGGGCGATCGTGTGTTCGTCTTTCTCGACAGAGTGCCCGAACTATACATCAGTGTCTTCGGCGCCCTGAAGGCCGGCGCGGTGGTGGGGCCGCTGTTCTCGGCCTTCGGCCCCGACGCGATCCGCGACCGGCTGGCCGACGCGGCGGCCGTGCTGCTGGTCACCAGTCCGTCTCTGGTTGACCGCGTCGAGGAGGTCCGCAAGGAGCTGCCCGACCTGAAGCACGTCATGCTGGTGGACCGCGAAGGGACCGGGCGCGCCCGCCGATCCGACTATCTCTCCTTCGAGGACGCCATCAAGACCGCGCGCGGCCCCTTCAGGACCGAGCGGACCGGGCCCGAGGACTTCTCGATCATGCACTACACCTCCGGCACCACCGGCAAACCCAAGGGCGCCGCGCACGTGCACGAGGCGATTCTGGGACATCACGTGACCGCGAAGTACGTGCTCGACCTGCACGAGAACGACATCTACTGGTGCACGGCCGACCCGGGGTGGGTCACCGGCACGTCGTACGGCATGTTCGGTCCGTGGTCCAACGGCGTGACGTCAGTGGTCACGGAGGCGGGGTTCAACCCCGATCGATGGTACGCGACGATCCAGAAGTACCGGGTGACGGTGTGGTACACGGCCCCCACCGCCCTGCGCATGCTGATGAAGGCCGGAGAGCAGGTCCCCCGAAAGCACGATCTCTCGAGTCTCAGGCACATCTGCAGCGTCGGCGAGCCGCTCAATCCCGAGGCGATCACCTGGGGACTGCCCGTCTTCAACCAGGCCATCCACGACAACTGGTGGCAGACCGAGACCGGCTGCATCCAGATCGCCAACTACCCCGCGATGGACGTCAGGCCCGGCTCGATGGGGCGGCCGATCCCCGGCACCGAGGCGGCCATCGTGGATGACGATGGCCGCGTCCTGCCGCCGGGGGAGGAGGGGCATCTCGGTCTGAAACCCGGCTG
>JAWPNA010000152.1:0-5796 GCA_045402695.1 Acidobacteriota bacterium | reverse complement strand
CTGCGAGCTGAGAGCCTGCGTGTCGGGATCCTTGGTCTCCAGCCGCACGCCAACCAGGCGATCCAGCCGGTCATAAGTGTAGGAAGCGTCCGCCCCCACCCGAAGCGGCGGCCCTGCCGGCGGGTAGCTGCGCGGGCTCGTCACCGAGGTCAGCCGCCCGAAGGCGTCTTTCTCGTAAGCTGTCCTGGCGTCAAACGTGCTCACCGGGCTGAAGTCGGTCTGAATGCCCTGCACCGTGACCACGGAGGTGGACCCGAGGTAGTCAGTCAATGTGATCTTGCCGTCAGCGGTAGTGGTTTTTCGCACCCGGCCGAACGGATCCGCTGACGGGTTCTCGGGGTCCGAGGCCGGGTCGGTGTAGTCGAAGGTGGTCCCGTGATTCGGATCGCCCCATTCGCTCTGGAACGTCACCCTCCCGGCGATGTCGTACTGGGTCTTCAGGGCGGCCATGCTGGCATCAGCCTGGAGCTTCTGCACCTCGATCAGCCGGCCCAGCTTGTCGAACTTGAACTGGGAGAAGATCTTGTCGGTGTCTGAGATTTTCTGCTCGAGCTGCGTGGTCCAGACGTCGGGGTAACTCAGTGTCGCAGCATTCTCCGTGCCGTTTCTCGAATCCGGCGTGACCCTGATCAATCGCCCCAGCAGGTCGTAGTTTAAAGTCGTCGCAACCCCATTTGGGTCCCTGGAAACCCGCGTCAGTCCCGTGGACTCATCCACATCCCGATCCTCGGCCTTCCAGGCAAGCCCCACCACCTGCCGGTTGACCAGAAACGCCCCCAGGGCGTAGGTGTACTGCTCCTGAAAGACTGCCGGCGTGAGCCCGTAGTCACTCACCGTCTTCACGCACACGTTGCCCGTCTTGTAGGGGGTCGCACCCCCCAGGCAGCCGGTGTCGCCCTCGTACCAAAACTCCGTCTTGATGTCTCCCAGGCTGAAGCCCGACAGGGGGTCGCCGGCAGGTGAGGCCTCCCCCCCGCTCATGTTGAGCGTCAGCAGGTCCTGGCGCGCCGTCAGGTTTCCCACGTCGTTGTTGGGATCGCCATCGTTGGGATCAAAGGCGAACTCGGAGCGCTGCAAGATGTTGCCGTTGACGTCCTCGGTCTGCGAGTAAGAGTAGGTGCCGAGAATCCAGTTGTCCCGGTGCCCCGGGCTCAGCGGGCAGTGGTAGTTGGGGTCCTGCGTCCAGCATTTGTAGGTACTCGGGTCCATGCACGTGCCGTTGACTTCCCGGTTGTCGCAGTTGTAGTCGGTGCGCCGGACACGGTACGGCATCCCATCGAACCCGTACTCGGTCACCTTGCGGAAATTCCCCAGACCGTCCCAATCCTCATTCACGCTCTGGGCGGTCTTGTCTCCATCGTCATGGTAGGTGACCTTGGATTTCACCACACGCTTGCGCTCGCCGGTGTGTTGCCAGTAAGGCGTCCCATCAAGCCAGATGTCGTCTTCCCATTCCTGCTCCTCGGTGCGCACCAGGCCGCCCGGCTGCGTCCAGGACCCCCGGTAGGACTCCGTCTTGTAGGGCAGGCTGTTCATCATGTAGATCTTGCGGCAGACCTCCTGGTTGATACCCTGGGGGTTCTCGCACAGGTCCGCTTGCTCTGGCAAGGCGTGAAAGTACGTCACGGTGTCGTTGCCGAACGGATCGGTCGTCACGACCTGCGATGGGTTCGGCTTTCCCGCTGCATAGGCGCTTCTCGCATACGTCCACGTGAAGACCTGGTCCGGCCCGACGTCTTGTGGCACCACGATGCGCTTGGCTCCGATACCCGTGGTGATCCCGGTGAAATAAAGGCCCACGCCGCACGCTCCCATGCCGCATACCTGCGCCCAGTGGGAAGGCTGGTACTGCTGGTAGTCGTACTCCACGCGGGCGCCCGTGGGGAGCACCCGCGCCTGCAGGTACCCCACGTTGGCCCCCTGCCACTCGCTTGCATTCCCCGTGTATTCGAAGCCCATCGTGTAGCCTTCGGGAAACGTGATGCCCGTCAGAAGCAGCGTGTCCTCGAACAGGTCATTCGAGTCGTTGTCCGACGAATGGTTCGCCGGGGCGTTCGGGTAGACAAATGGATCGTGGATGTCCTCAACGGTGTAATCAAAGACGTACGTCGCCCGCCGCACGATGCTCGGGTCGCTGCTGAACACTGGAAACGAGATGCTCTTCACGTACCCCATCTCCAGCGTCTGGGTCGGATCCCCGGGATCCGCGATGCTGTTTGTGAACTCGATGGCGTGGTTCGGGTCGGCCACCCCGTCTCGGTACGGCGAGATGCGCTTCATCAGGTGCTTCATGCCCGCCGCCGTCTCGTACTCAACCACCGCGTAGTTGTAGGCGCTGCCATCCGACCGGCGGTTCTTGCCTTCCATTCTCACGACGTACTTGCCGCGGTACTCGTTGGTGTCCAGGTCGAAGGTGGCTGGATAGTTCGCCACGCCACATCGCGGCCACAGTGAATCGGTGTTTGGGTCTCCAAGTTCCTTGCGCAGGTCGGGTGTCTCGGCGCCCAGCACGTATCGCGTCCCGTCGGGCATCGTCACGTCCGTGTTCCCGGCCGAGTAAGGGCTCTGTGGCCCCTCGAACCGCAGGTAGCTGCCGTCCATGGTCCCGAGGACACCGGCGATGGCACTGAGGGGATGCGCTGCACCGGTGGCGTCTTCGTACACCAACTCCGAGTCCCCATACCCATACCCACAGCTCCCCAGAACCGCCTGCTGGTAGTAACGCCCCATCTGCAGCGTGAAGCCCAGGCCAGCCTGACCCCGCCCCGACAGCCTCGGGCGGTGCCGATCCTGATAGTGGCCGTCCCCGTCCAGATCCGAGAGGATCCAGAGCTTGCTTGAATAGGCCAACTTCAACTGATACGACAGATCCCCCGACACCTGGCACTGAGGCCCCAACGGGATCGTCAGGTTCAGGCCTCCGTTGAGCACGTCGATGTTCTCACCCCACGCGCCCGCCTCGAAGACGTGGTTGTTCGTCGCCCCCTTGGTGAAGTTGTTATCGATGGCGGAGGTGAGTGACCAGAACATCAGCAGGACGAAGTGGGTGCAGATCAGGAAACGGACTGCTGGCGACGCGTGACGCGGGGCTCGCGACATCGGATATTCCTCCAAGGGGCCACGAGGTGGCCTGGAAGCACGCGGACATCCCCTGACCTGCGTCCTACCGTGGGCCTCTCATAGCGGTTGAGGCGGGAGCCTCTCCGCCCAGGGCGGTATGCGGTGGCGGGCTGGCTCGTCTATACGGGCAAGCTGATCGCGTGTCAAGTAACATTCTTGCATTGTATTAGTCCGGGATCTTGAGTGTCCCATTGTGGGACACTATGTTTCCTTATTCAAAGCAGGGCGCCACAATGGCGCTCCGATCTCTCGCCAACGAAATCCTCGTCAACCGCCCGGAGGCAGGCCACAAAGAAAGAAGCCTCGCTTCCAAGCAGAGCGCCGCCCTGAATCTCAAGGGCAGGTACATGGGGACGAAGAGAAGACTGCCGGCCGTCAAGCGAGCGAAGGTCAAGAGGGTCCGCGCCACGGAGGGGATCAGGCCGGCGATAGCGGCGGCGGGCTGACTCCCCTTGTACACGGATCCGAATCGCAAACCAAGGATAGAATGTCGAGATGCCGCGCGTGCGTTTACTCGACACGACGGAGTGGTTGCTCCCTGCAATCTTCGTGATCGGCCTCTGTCTCGCGCTTCCCGCCTGCCAACGGCGCCCTCTCACGGGAGATCCGCAGAACAACAGTCACGAGGCCCGCGTCCTGGTTAACCATCTGGTTACTCAGATCCGCAGCGCAGAGCAAGACTCTGTTCGCGCGTCGCTCGCCACGGAGCCCTCGCCCCTCCCCCGTGAAATCACTCGCTCCTACTTGCGAAGCCTGGACGAGGAGGCGGCGGCAATCCGGACCACGGCGCCGAAGGCCGCCTCTCCCGGCGAGGTCTTCTCTGCTCTCAACCGGCAGTTCTTTGGCCCCGGCGGCTTCGTCGCATCATCCGAACTCTCGGGCCCCGAGGGCGTATCGATTGCTGCCGTGCTCGACTCGCGCCGTGGCACCTGCGTGGGGCTGGCGATCGTCTACCTCGCACTTGTGCAACGGCTTGGCCTCGATGCTCACGCCGTGGCCACGCCCGTTCACGTGTTCATCAGAGTTCATCCTGGAAACACCGCTCACAACGTCGAGCTGACCGAATCCGGCCGTGAGATCGAGGATGACACCTACCGGCGGCGGCACAAGATCGACGAGGCAAGCATCGCGGCAGGCGTGTTCATGCGCGAGATCTCCAACGCCGAAGTGGTCGCTCATCTGCTGTCGAATCAAGCCGTCACGCTCGGCAAGCAAGGAAGGCTCGACGAAGCCCTTGCGCGCTACGACGCGGCGCTCACGCTCGCTCCTCAGCTCGTCGCCGCCTGGTACAACCGAGGCATCGACCTGATGAACGCGGGCCGGCTTCAGGAAGCGCTGGCGAGCTTCACTCGCGCCATCGAGCTGTACGCCTCGGACGCTCAGGCGCACAACAATCGAGGACTCACGAAGCTGAAGCTGGGGGATCGCCAGGGCGCAGAGGCCGACTTCCGCCGGGCGCTCGAGATCGACCCCGGCCTGAGAGAAGCCCAGGAGAACCTGAAGAGACTGCTCTCCACCGAAGGCACAACACTGGAGCCGGGCATGTCGCGACACTCACCTTGACTCGCCGGGCGGCCGACGCCCTTGTTGTGCTGCGGTGTTGCCCTGATTCCGCGTGCCCCGCCGCCGGGCGTGATGCGGGCTATTTGCTCCGCATCGTGATGCGAGTCGGGTAAAATCTTCACATGAGGCGACGCGCCGCCCAAATGTGTTCAGCATCCGTGCCGCGATGTGTGCACCGTTCGCGGAGCGGCTCCGGTGATGGCGACCCGCGATGAGTCGTCTTGCCGTCCTGTGCGGGCTGCTAGTCGTCAACGCGTGCTCTCTCATCTTTGAAGTGATCGCCGCCCGCAAGGCCGCGACCTATCTCGGAGCGACGGCCTACGCCCACAGCGCGGTCATCTCGGCCCTGCTTGCCGGTCTCGGGCTGGGCGCCGCTCTCGCCGCGCGGCCTTCAGGTTTGCAGCGCCGAACTCGCGCTTGCGGAGGCCTGTTGGTGTTCGCGGGACTCTTCGTCACGATGTTCTCCCCTGCGATCACCTGGCTCGGCATGACAGGGCCGTCGGGATTTGTTGCGCGCGGCCTCGTCCTAACGCTTCTGACGCTGCCGGTCGGGCTCGCGGTGGGGTTTGCCTACCCGGCCTTGACGGCCGTCTACGCGCAATGTGGTACAAGCGTGGCCCGTAGTGCCGCGGCAACCTACTGCGCCGACACCCTGGGAGCATCGGCTGGGGCCCTGGCCGCCGGATTCTTCCTGGTTCCCTGGGCCGGCCTCCGGGTCGCGGGGATCCTGGCCGGGCTCGCGCTGGCGGTCACGGGCGGGTTGGTTCTCCTCGTACTTCTCGCGCCCGAGCCGCCCACGCCTCTTGCGCGGGTCCGGGGTGAGCCGCCTGCAAGGACGCGGCTCCTGTTCGCGGTGTTTGTCGCCACAGGATTCTCCGCCCTGGCCCTCGAGGTCACCTGGATCCGTCTCTTCACGCTCGTCATCGGCACGTCGATCTTTTCGTTCGCTCTCACCGTGGCGGCGTTTCTCGCAGCGCTGGGCGCCGGCAGCCAAATCATACGTGGACGGGTGGAAACGATCAAAGACCCCGCCGCAGCGCTGGCTCGAATACTCATCCTCACGGGTACGAGTGCTCCGACACTCCTGCTGCTGTCTCCGGCCTGGGAACGGCT
>JAWPNA010000402.1:0-12158 GCA_045402695.1 Acidobacteriota bacterium | reverse complement strand
CGGTGGTGGACGAGGTGACGCTCGTGGGCTCGCGATGCGGCCGGTTCGAGCCGGCCATCGAGGCCATCAGGTCCGGGTCCGTGAAAGTCGAAGACTTGATCGCGGCCCAGATGCCTTTCGAGGATGGCGTGGCCGCGTTTCAGCGCGCCGGCGAGAGCGGAGTCCTGAAGGTCCTGCTCCGGATCGCTTCATGAAGGGATCGGCCGGATTCGCGGCCGGAGCAGGAATCTGGTGAGACACAGAGCCAGGTTCAACCGCCGGTGCCTTTCGGCGGCCATCCTGACCGGCCTGTGCCTGTCCGCCCTCGTCTTCTGCGGGCGCGCGGCGTCGCCCCCGCTCGGCGCGCGCCGGGTCGTGATCGTGGCGGTTGACGGCGCCAGCTGGGACGTAATGTCGCCGCTGCTGTCCGAAGGAAGGTTGCCTTACCTCGCGGCGCTCTACCGCTCGGGCTCGGCCGGCCTGATGCGATCGGTGGAGCCGATGGACCCGGCCGCGCTGTGGACCAGCGTCGCAACCGGAAGGGCGCCCGCGGACCACGGGATTCAGTACGCTGTCGAGAAGATCCCTGGCCGCTACGCGATCCGGCCGGTGACCGCCGCCCGCCGCCGCGCGCCGGCGCTCTGGACGATCGCGAGCGCATCGGGCATCACCTCCGGTACGAGCAACTGGCCGCAGACCTTTCCCGTGGAGACCGTTCTCGGCTTCATGATCTCGGAAGGGTACGATCCTCGGCTCTCCGGCGACAGGGGCTACATCTTCCCGGAAGGAGCGCTCGGTTCCGGCGGTGGCGAGGGCGAGCCTCTGGCTCTTTCCCAGGCGGTGGCGCGGCTCGCATCGCTCGACGAGCCGCTGCTCACCGCGTTTCAGCAGGATCTGGCGGCGCTGTCGCGCGCCCTGGTGCTGTACCGGGTGCACCAGCCGAGGCTTGCCTTCTTTCGATTCCTCAGCGTGGACCTCGTGTCTCACCGTTACTGGCACTATCACGAGCCGCGGTACTTGGTGGTCGCTCGGGCCCGGGGCGAGAGGATCGAACGCGATCGGGCCGAGGCCCTCGCCGGGGCCGTGCCCGGTGCGTACGCCTTCGTGGACGAGTGCCTCGGAATGATGCTCCAGCGGCTTCCCGAGGAGACGGCGCTTCTCATCGTCTCGGATCATGGATTCCGGGGCGCGCTGACGACCGACTTCCTTCACGTGGATCTGAACGGCCTGCTTCATCGCCTCGGCGACTTCGAGCGTGGCGAGCATGGTGGCGCCGACTGGGGGCGCACACGGGCCTTCAATCTGGAGGACACCGGCAGCGCCGTGCGCGGCATCCACCTCAACATCGAGGGACGCGAGCAGCGAGGCAGTGTGGCGCGGCGGGAGACGGCCGCGCTGAAGGAGAGCCTGGGCCGTTCGCTGAGGTCGCTCGTCTCGAGCAAAGGCGATCCGCTCTTCCTGACGGTGCGGGTCGTGGAGGACCCGGCGCCGGGATCCCCGGACATCGAGTTGACCGAGAATCTGGCGATCGATCCGCTCGGCACGATCCCTGTGGGAGGCGACCCTCCCGTCCTGGTGAGGGACCTGTTCCGCCGATACGACGAGGCATTTGGAGCGCACGACGCCTCCGGGATGCTTCTGGCCGCGGGGTCCGGCATCGCCAAGGGACACACCGGCTGGTCGGCCGACCTGTATGATGTCGCCCCGACGGTCCTGTATCTCCTGGGGCTGCCGCTGGACGCGGCGATGAGGGGACAACCGATCGCGGCGATCCTGGAGAGGGCGCCCGCCGGCGACTATCCCGTAACCGACTCGTACGAACGACTTCCGTCCGCCCCGGCGCCGGCGCCCCAGCCGGATGCGGCCGCCGAGAAGGAGCTCAGGGGTCTGAGGGACCGCGGCCACCTGAGGTGAGGGCAACTTCTCCCTTCGGGGGATCGCCAACCACTCCGCGATCCGTGGAAGAGCCGGGGAGGGCCAGCCCCGGCTCTTCTTGTTTCAACTCACTCCTCCGATCCGAGACGCTCCTTCATCGCGGAGAGTAACCGCAGCGCTTCGAGCGGCGTGACCGTCTCGGGCTCGAGCCGGCGGATTTGCCGGATCACTTCGGTCACGCCCGGGTCCTCCGGGGGCCAGAACAGGTTGAGTTGCCCGGCGTGATTCGGCGCTCGTGCGCTTCGGGGCGTGCCGTGGCGCGCCAGCTTGGGCATCCCATCGCGGCCGAATTCGTTGGTCTCCAGGTTGGCGAGCACCTCGCGCGCCCTCTCGATCACAGAGGACGGGAGTCCCGCGAGGCGCGCCACCTGGATCCCGTAGGACCGGTCCGCCGCCCCTTCGACGATTCTCCGCAAGAAGATCACATCCTGGCCTGATTCCTTCACCGAGACCGTCAGGTTCCTGATGCCTGGCATGGTGAGGGCCATCTCCGTCAGCTCGTGGTAGTGGGTGGCGAACAGCACGCGCGCGCCGCGATCAGCGCGCGCCGACGCCTCGTGCAAGTGCTCGGCGATGGCCCAGGCCAGAGACAGGCCGTCGAATGTGCTGGTCCCACGTCCCACTTCGTCGAGCAGGATCAGGCTGCGGTCGGTGGCGTTGTTGAGGATGTTGGCAGTCTCCTGCATCTCCACCATGAAGGTGGACTGCCCCCCGGCCAGGTTGTCCGAGGAGCCGATGCGGGAGAAGATCCGATCCACCAGGCCGATCTCCGCCCGCCGGGCCGGCACGAAGGAACCCATCTGGGCCATCAGCGTGATCAACGCCGCCTGCCTCAGATAGGTGGATTTGCCGCCCATGTTCGGACCGGTCACGATGAGGATGCGCGCGCCGTCTCCCGACATCTCCACGTCGTTCGGCACGAACCGCTCCCGCGTGTTGAGGATCTCCACGACCGGATGCCGCCCCGCTGAAATGCGCGTGCGGCCGCCGTCGGTGACGAGGGGCCGCGTGTAGCCTCGAGCCACCGCGACCTCCGCCAGCGAAGCCAGCGTGTCGAGGTCGGCGAGACGATCGGAGGCGGCCTTCAGGCGCGCGGCCTGCGAGGCCACCTCATCGCGCACCTGGTGGAAGAGATCGAGCTCGACAGCCTGGATCCTCTCCTGCGCCGTGAGGATCTTCTCTTCGTACTGCTTCAGCTCCGGGGTGACGAACCGCTCGGCGTTGACGAGAGTCTGCTTGCGCTCATAGTCGGCCGGAGCCAGGGCCAGGTTGGCCTTCGAGACCTCGATGTAGTAGCCGAACACCTTGTTGTAACGCACTTTCAGCGAGGCGATCCCGCTTCTCGCGCGCTCGCGCGTCTCAAGGGAGGCGAGGTACGAGGTGGCGTCCTTCGAGATGGCCCTCAGGTCGTCAAGCTCCACGCTGTAACCAGCGCGGATCATCCCTCCTTCGTGCAGCGTGGCCGCCGGCTCGTCGGCGATGGAGCGTGCGAGCAGATCGTGAAGATCTTCCAGGGCGTCCAGCGCCGCGGGCGGGCCCGATGTGTCCAGGCTGGCGAGCGGGCCCGGACTTCCGGACAGCATCGGAGAGGAGAGCAGCGAGGCCACGGCGGAAACCTGCGGCAGTGGCGCCAGCGAGTCCCTCAGCGACAGCACGTCGCGGGCGGTGGCGGTGCCGAGCGTGACGCGGCCCAGCAGCCTCTCGATGTCGCGGATCCCCTTCATGAGGAGACGCAGCTCGTCGCGCCGGCGCGTCTGCGCCGCCAGCTCCTCCACCGCGTCCAGCCTCGCGGTGGTTCGATCCACGTCGAGTGGAGGAGACAGCAACCAGGCCTGAAGGCGTCGCGCGCCCATGGGCGTGACCGTGCGGTCCAGCACCGATAGAAGCGATCCGGCGCGACCGCCGGTCGCCAGGCTGCGGCACACCTCGAGGGTGCGCAGCGTGGCTCCGTCCAGGAGCATGTGGTCCGCGGCGGAATGCGGCAGGACGCGGCGGATGTGATCCAGGGAGGACCGCTGTGTGCACCTGAGATGGTGCAGCAGAGCGCCTCCGGCCCGGACGCCGAGATCCATCTGCTCGCAACCAAACCCCTCGAGGCTGCGGGTGCCCATCTGCTCGGTGAGGCTCTGGTAGGCCGCGTCTCGCCCGAAGGCCCAGGTCTCCAGGTCGGTGAAGGTCACTCCCGTGGACAATTCGCGGTCCAGGAGCGACGCGCAACCTGCCGCCTCGGGCTGCAGGATCTCGCGGGGACGGAAGGCGGAGAGTTGAAGCGAGATCTGTTCCCATGCACGATCGCCTTCGGCCTGGAGCAGACGGAATTCACCCGTGGAAAGATCGATGCAGGCGGCGCCCACGCCGCGGTCCGCCGGCAGCAGGCACCCGATGTACAAGTTCTCCGTGGCGTCGAGCGATGCCGGGTCGGTCACCGTGCCGGGGCTGACGACGCGCACCACCTCGCGGCGCACGAGGCCCTTGGCCGAAGCCGCATCCTCCACCTGGTCGCAGACGGCCACCTTGTGGCCGTTCGCGATGAGGCGCGCGATGTAAGCGTCCACCGAGTGGTGCGGCACGCCGCACATCGGCGCCTCGTTGTCCGTGCCACGCCCGCGCGCGGTCAGAGCGATCTCGAGGATGCGCGACGCCGTCTGCGCGTCGTCGAAGAACATCTCGTAGAAATCGCCCATCCGGAACATGAGGATGGCGTCGCGGTGGTCCCGCTTGATCCTGTGGTACTGCTCGAGCATCGGGGTGAGGTTGACGGACATCGCTCGCTCTGGGTGGTTTCCGGGCCGCGAAAGTCTACCACGCCGCCGCGCGTTGAAACGCGCCAGGCAGCCGGAAAGCGGCTCAGGTCGACAGCGGCGTCAGATCGAGTACACGGATCATGTCGGAGGCAGTTCCAGAGGATCGTTCCTGCCAGCGGCGATGACGTTCCTCGTGGCAGGAAAGGATAAGGATCTGATGCCGCCGCGCGAGCGTGTCCAGCAGGAACTCCATGGAGCGCTCGAACCTCTCGTCGTCGAAGCTGGCGAAGGGGTCGTCGAGGATGAAGGGGAGCCTGACTCCCGTGGCCGACAGGTACTCCGACACCGCGAGACGCACGGCGAGATAGATCTGGTCGCGCGCCCCGGAGCTGAACTGCGTGTCCACGACCGCGCGGTCGCGCCTCTGGCCCGTTCGCGCGTCACGCAAGGTGAAGGAGAGGTCCGTGTCGAACCGGACATCATTGTAGTTGGGGTTGATGCGGCGCAGGATCTCGGTGGTCCTCTCGTTGAGGATCTCCGCCCACTCGGCGTACGCCTCGCGCGAGATGGCGGCGAGCACCTCGGAAGCGATGGCCACCGCGTCGCGAAAGGCCACGGCCCTGACGCGTGCGGCCTCGAGGGCGGAAAGCAATGTCTGACGGCCGGGGTAGTCCTTGCGGTACTCCTTGAGGACGTCCCCCAGCTCCTCGGCCAGGGCGAGTCTCTCGCGCTGCGCGCTGCGCACCTCCTCCTGGAGCCTCCGGCGCTCTTCGATGTATTCACGGCTCGACTTGTCCGCCATCAGCCCATTGAATTCGGGGCTCTGTCCGAGGTACTTCTCGATCTGCCGGGACAGAACGTCCAGGTCCTTCCGCAGGCGGGACACGCGCTGACCGGCGGGTTCCGCGGTGCGCCTCTGGGCCGCCGGAATGATTTCGCCCACGAGACGGTCGTGCCGCTCGCGCTTCGCGGCCGCCTCCTCGAAGCGCGCCAGTGAGTCTTCGGGGTCGTGACCAGCGGGCGGGCGGGCGGACTCGTCCGGGAACAGATCCGCCATCTCGCGGCGCAGTGACCCGATCTCATCATCCATCGCGGCCAGGTCTTTCCGTCCGGAGGCGAGATCTCCTTCGAGCGCCGTCAAGCCCGCGCGCGCCTCGCGGAAGACTTCAAGATCGTCTTTGAAGCGCCGGGCCAGTCGAGGCGTGACCATCCGCGAGGCGGGGGCGCGCCCCGCGCGCTGCATCAGATCGAGGATCTCTCCAGACGCGGTGGCGAACCGCCCCTTCACCTCGGCCAGCGAGGCCGCCAGCGTGGCCAGGGGGGCGGCCTTTTGCTGCAGCTCGTCAAGCTCGCGGAACTCCTCGATGAGCCGGTCGGGCTTGGAGAACTTGAGATCGGAGCTGACGATTGCGAGCCGCTCTTGCAGGGAGGCCAGCTCCTTTTCGCGAGACCAGACGTCGGTCTGTGCCCTTTGCAGCTCGCTGCCGAACTGCTCCGCCCCCGGCACGGCGCGCTTCTCGTGAAGCCTCAGCCATGCGATGAATCCGGCGCCGGCCAGGGCAACCGCGGCGAGGAAGGGGAGCTTGTTCTCCAAGGCGAGGAGCAGCACACCCGCGAGCGCGACGCTGACGATGCTCGTCACGAGGGCCGCTGTCTCCCAGATCCGTGCCGCGGCGAGCGAGACAAGGGCCGGGCTCTCACCTCCCTCCGCCTGGGTGAGCCGATCCCCGAGGCGTTCGGCCTCGCTGAGCGCCGCCTTGACCTCGAGGAACTTCTCGCGATAGCTGGAAAGAAACGATCGAGCCTGCTCGCCCAGAGGCGCAAAGGTCGTGGCGAGTTGCGTGACGCGGCCCGGGTCCACCCCGGCCTCCCTGAGACGTCGCTCCTCACGCCTCAGAGCCTGACGTTTCTCGCGCCGCGTTCTCCACAATTCGTTGACCACGGCCAGACGATCGGCGACCAGGCTTGCGTCCCGGTCGTCCAGCGCCTGCAGTCCGATCAGCGGGGCCAGGGAGGCCTTCGCCTCCGCGAGCCGAACCTCGACGTCCTCGTGCAACCTGCGCTCGCAGGATTGCCTCCGCTCGAGAAGCGAATCGAGCCGGCCCTTGAGCTCTCTGAATCGTCCCAGCCTCTCGGCCGGAAACCGCGCCCAGGGAGCGAGCTGCTCCGCCTCGGAAAGGTGTGCGCTCAGCTCCTCTTCCTCGCGGGTGCCTTGCTCGAGCGCGGCGCCGGCCTCGTCTCTCGCCGAGAGCAGGCAGAGAAAATCCACCCGCGCCAGGTCGGCTTCCGCCCGCCCCTCCATCAGGATAGCCTCCTCCAGCCGCCGGATCTTCTCCTCGGACTCGCGCCGGCGAGAGACGATGGCGTCGAGCTCCCGCCGCACCTCATCGATCTCCGCGTCCAGCCGCTTGATCTCCGTCTCGACTTTTCCCCGTCCGAGCTTCATCCCCTCGTAGTTCCTGTCCACGGCGATCTGGAGCGCGGCGAGGGCCTCGCCGGCTGCCACGTCCCCCTGCTGGGACGAGGCGATCTTCTGCAGGGCGTGGGTGAGGCTGCCGGCATCCCTCAGGCTCTCGATCTCGCGCTGCCCGACGAAGCAGCACTTGATGAAGTCCTCGCGCGACAGCCCGGTGAGGGCCTCGCTGAGATCGACGCGATCCTTGCCGCTGGAGAACTCGCCGGTGATCTCCTTGCCGGTGCGGCCGTCGTACACGGTCACGACCTCGTTCTCGAAGTCGCGCCTGACGATGTACCGGCGCTCCCGGCACTCCATTTCCATCTCCACCGCGAAGGCGCCTCCTCGCCAGGGCCGGTACTGCTCCTTGATCTTGATCGGGTTCTCGCGCGAGGCGCGCTGGCGCGGGAACCCGTAGAGCGCGGCCAGAATCGCCGCTGCCAGCGTGCTCTTGCCGCTCTCGTTGGGCTCGAGCACCAGGTTGCAACGATCGGAGGAAAATATGAACTCCCCTTGCAGGCTGCCGAACCCGTCCACCTTCAGTCGCTGGATCTTCACGGGGGCTACTCCTCGTACCGAGGCACGACGTCTTTCTGGAGAAGGGCGTCCAGTCCGTAATAGAGCGCGTTCTCGAACAGCCGGCGCCGCGCCGGGTCGGTCTCCGCATCGATGCGGCGCAGCATCTCGCGCGCGAAACGCGCCTCGGTGGTCTTGAGCGTCTCCTCGCGGTATCGTTCAAGGCTGTAATCGGGCTTCAGAAGGGAAGCATCGAAGGAGATGTGGAAGTAGCGATCGTCGAAGGCCCCCTCCGGGATCCTGACGTCGATGCCCGGCGCCACGCGTCCGGTCAGCCTGACGTGTACGAGGTCTTCAGGCGAGAATTCGCGCATCACCAACGCTTCCTCGATCCGCCTCACGAGAGCCTCTCGGTGGGTGATGCCGAAGCAGGCTACCTCCACGCACCGCACGGCCCGGCGATCGAGGCGAACCCTCTCGATCGTCACCTTGCATCCGGTCTCGTCCTTGAGGATCTTGCCGACCAGCACGTATTTCTCACCGGTCTCGTCCAGGCCGCGCCCGGCCGGGCAACCTGCGTAGGCGCCGATCAGTCGACCGTCCGGCGAGAGGATGTCGGCCTGGTCGTGATAGTGGCCGATGGCGGCGTAGTCGAAGCCGTGGGAGGCCAGCTCCGCATCGGAGAAGGGCAGGGTGCGCAGCTTGCGCGCGGGGATGCGCGCGTTGTCCCGGGAGCCGTGAAACATCAGGACATGGATACCGGGATGGCCGGGACGCGGCACCTCCCGCGCGAGGAGGCGCTCGGCCAGCGCCGCGTTGGCACTGTGGGCCATGCCCGTGACGTGGACGCCGGGCAAGGCCTCAGATGCGAAGGTGCGCCACCGGCCGCTCGTGAAGATATGCACGTTGGAGGGCCACGGCCTCTGTTTGCGCGCCGCGAGAAGCTCGTTGTTGTAGGGGCTGCCCAGGGAGTAGAAGTCGTGATTGCCCGGCGCGATGAAGACCGGCACGGGAGACAATCCCGCCAAGTGATCGATCACGAAATTCACGGTGTCCTGGGTGACCGACTCGTCGTCGAAGAGATCGCCGGGCAGCAGCACGGCCTGTAGTCCCATCTCCCGCACGAGCGAGCATGCTTTCGGCAGAACCTGCCTCAGCTCAGCGCGGCGGGCCCGCGCCGAGTCCGGAGACAGGCCCATCCGACCCGCCTGGAGGCTCGAGTCCAGGTGCAGGTCCGAGAGCTGCAGGAATCTGAGTGACGTCAAGGGGGCGCGGCTCATCCCATCACGAGTCGGGGGACCGGTCAAGATCGGGATCATGATGATCATCCGGCGAAGCGAGTCAAGCCTCCGCCGGTTCCTTCAAAGACAGGCCGGTCATACCGCGCGGCGTCCCGCCGGTCGTGACGGCAACGCCGCTCCCTGGTGCGCCGAGGAGGACCTGGCGGCGTCGCGGCGCTCCTTCTGGAGAGTTTCCATCTCCTTGAGGCGCTGCCCGTAGGCGGCGGCCTTGGCGGATTCGCCCAGCCGTTCGTATACGATGGCGAGTGTGCGTAACAGCGGAATGGTCCGCGATCCGGCCTCCTCCGCTCGTTCCAGATAGGGGAGCGCCTCGCCGTACTTGCCCTGGGAGGCCAGAAGCGATCCAAGGTTGAAGAGGGCCTGCGGATTGGACGGGGCCGTCTCAACGGCCTTGGTGAAATACTGGTGCGCCTCTTCGATGCGGTCGGTCTTGAGGCACAGCCCTCCCAGGTTGGACAGCAGCGTGGTGTTGTTCGGATCGATGGCGAGGCCTTTCTTGAGGATCTCCTCCGCGCCCTGGTAGTTGTCGATCTTGATGAGGGCCATCGCGAACCAGTTGATGTGCTGCAGCGAGTTCGGGGCCGCGCTCAGCGCCGCGTCCAGGACGCGGGCCAGCTTCTTCCAATCCTGCTGCGCGGAGTTGAGGGCGAAGAGCTGGCTCATCGGAGGCATCGCCGCAGGATCGATTGCGAGCGCGTCGAGATAGTTTCTCTCGGCCGCGGCGAACTCCCTGTCCGCCTCGTTGACGATGCCCATGGCGGTGAGCAGCTTCCAGCCCGCCGAGGCGCCGGTTTTCTGCAGGAGCTCGGAGACCGCTGGCCGGAGCATGCCGGCCGTTCCGCGCGGTGCCAGAGTCTGCGCGGCGGCCAGCAGCGCCGACTCGTCGGGGGGCTTGATTTCGATCGTCGCGTCCGCAAGCCCGCCTTTCTTCATGAGGTCCACCATCGTCTCCGCCGCGCGGGCGCGGAATTCGGGGGTGAGCAAGTCGTACGCATTCTCCTGCGATGCGTAGGTGCGCAGCAGGACCCCGACCTGGCTGGAGTGGAATACGTCCAAGGGGCGGCCCGAGATCACCTTGTGCAGCAGCGTGACGCGGGCGGGATCGAGCACGCAGGTCGCGGTGAACGAAAGAGGAATCTCGCCACCTGTGGCCGGCGTGGCGATCACTTCGCCCGTGGCGGCCACGGGTCGCGTCGAGTAGATCGTCATGGTGGAGCCGATCGCCCGCAGGTAGAACCCCGGCGCCAAGGTTCGCAGCGGCTCGCCCGATCGGCCGGTGTCCACGACCGCGACCGAGTCGCCCGGGACATGCACGATGAGGAACAGGCCGGCAAAAAGAGCCACTGCGGCGGTGGAGATCACGACGGGCAGCAGGTACTTCTTCATCGCGCGTGACAGTACCATAGCACCGCGGACTCGGCAACGTCCTCGTCGGGGAGTTTCAGATGATGGCGTGGGGCAGGAAGGTCTTGCTGGTCGCGTCCCACCTCAGGGAGGTGCCCTGGTCGCGCCACCACTGCTGGAGCGCCCGCAACGATGACTCCTCCGTCGCGTCGTCGAGGTCGGCCTGAGCCTTGTCGGCCAGGCCAGCGAGCCTCATCACGGCCAGCAGGGCGTTGACGCGGACCACCCGTGCGTCCGCCGCGCGAGCCAGCTCCAGCAATGCCGGGATGCCCGCGGGATCGCCGAGCAGGGTCACCGCCTCCGCCACACGCAACTTCACCCATTCATCCTCCTCATGACGGCCCATCGCTGCTCTCAAAGGGGGAAGCGCGGCGGTGTCCCCGAGCGATCCCAGGGCGCGCGCCGCGTTCTCGCGCACAGCTTCGGAGGGATCCTGCAGCGCGCCGCCGATGTCGCTGACGGCGGCGCCGTCGGCGAGGGACGCCAGGCCCTCGACAGCTTTCACGCGCACGTTCGGATGAGAGTCGCTCAAGGCCAGTCGGAGGTCCTGCACGCTCGTGCCGATCTCGTGAGCCTCGGATTCCCGGTGGGGTGCATCGTCATCCGAACCCGCCGCCTCCACCCCGGCGTGCTGATGGAGCGCCTCGCGCGACGCAGGTCCGAGCCGGGAGACCGCGATTCCGATCAGGATCATCAGGGCCGCGCAAGCGGTGGCCAGGGCGGCCGCTCGGAACCGGTTGGGGGAGAACGCGATGGCGCGGCCGATCCCCCCCAGGATCAGCGCCAAGGCCAGACAGACCATGATGGTGGGCCCGGACGGGCGGTCGTACGAGAAAAGGAGCCCCACCGCACTGGCGACCGTGGCCACCGACCATCCGAGGAACAATCGGGTCCGGAGGTTCTCCGAGAACATCACCGCGAAGACCGCGGGCGCAACGAGATAGCAGAACACGAGCAGAACCCCGGCGATCTGAACGGCGGAGGTAATGACGACGCCGAAGGAGAGATAGAAGATGAAGTCCCACAACCGGACGTGAACCCCCTCGGCATAAGCTCGCTCGGGATCGAGGGAAATCTGCAGGAATCTCTTGCGGAAGATGTAGTGGAAGGCTCCGATGAAGGCGTAGAGAATCCCCGTCTGGATGATCTGGTGTGGTGTGACCCAGACGATGCTGCCGGCCAGCAGATCCTTCAGGTGCTCCGCGCCGTGTGGCGAGATGTCCGCCAGCAGGATGGCGGTGGCGGAGGCCACCGCGTACGTCAGACCGATGATCGCTTCCTGCGGAACGTGCTCATGTCGTGTGCGTGTCAGGGCGAAAATCGCGGCCGCCAGCACCGCGAAGGAGAGCGAGAACCAATAGGCACCGAAAGAGCGAGGATCCCATCCGATAAGGAAGGCCACCGTGGCTCCCAGCGCCGCAATTTGCGCCAGCGCCACGTCCACGAAGATCACTTTGCGGGAGATGACGTGGATGCCGAGATAGACGTGGATCGCGGTCAGGATGATGCACGCGAGAAACGGGAGCGCAAGGACCTGGATTTCCTGTGACATCGGTCCCTACTTCCCCGCCGCAAGCGTCGAGGCGATCGTGGATGTCAGGTAGTCGAAAAGCTTGAAGTAGTCGGTCGCCTCCGGGGCACCGCCCACTTCGAGAGGCAAGGTGAGCACCGGGATCTTGCTCTTCTCCGCCAGCAGGTCGGTGGAGCGATGTTCCACGTACGGCCTCGTGATCAGAAGCTTGACATCCCCTCTGCTCAGCCGTTCGGTCAGATCGACGAGGTGCTTGGCCGACGGTACGATGCCCGGCTTGGGCTCAACGAACT
>JAWPNA010000289.1:0-6613 GCA_045402695.1 Acidobacteriota bacterium | reverse complement strand
CCGGCAGCCGCGACAACATCTCGCACCTGATGGGACACGAGCGGTTCAGCTACATCAACCTTGACGTGACCGGTTACATCTACGTGTCGGGCAAGGTGGACTACATCCTCCACTTCGCCAGCCCCGCCAGCCCGCTCGACTACCTCGACTTGCCGATCCAGACACTGAAGGTCGGTTCGCTGGGGACGCACAAGGCTCTGGGACTCGCCAAGGAGAAGAAGTCCCGCTTCCTGCTGGCCTCCACCTCCGAAGTGTACGGCGATCCGCTCCTCCACCCGCAGCCGGAGACCTACTGGGGCAACGTCAACCCCATCGGCCCGCGCGGCGTGTATGACGAGGCGAAGCGCTTCGCGGAGGCGCTGACCATGGCCTACCACCGATCGCACGGGCTCGACACCAAGATCGTGAGGATCTTCAACACCTACGGGCCCCGGATGCGCATCAAGGACGGCCGGGCCATCCCCACGTTCATGGCGCAGGCGCTGATGGGCGAGGAACTGACGGTGTTCGGGGACGGATCTCAGACGCGCTCTTTCTGCTACGTGAGCGACCTGGTGGAAGGAATCTTCCGTCTTCTGATGAGCGACGCGCACGATCCGGTCAACATCGGCAACCCGTCTGAGATGACGCTGACCGAGCTGGCCCGCGAAATCCTTCGCATCTCGGCGAGCAAGAGCCGCATCGTGTACCGCCCGTTGCCCGTGGACGACCCCAAGGTCCGCCAGCCCGACATCACACGGGCGCGCACCCTGCTGGGCTGGGAGGCCAAGGTGAGTCTGGAGCAGGGGCTCGGCACGACCATGAGCGACTTCAAGGCCCGCCTCGGAGCGTGAGGGGCAGGCCGCCCCTGGCTCGCGCGGTGAGGTAAACTCCTCGACGTGACGACGGCCGCGGGCGGAGGACGGTGAAGTATGGCCCAGGGGATCTCGCACGACCGGTCCGAGGAGACGCCCGAGGCCAAGGCGCTCTGGTTCCAGTCGCTGACCGTCGAGGAACGGATGGACCTTCTCTGCTGCTTTACCGACCTGATCCTGGGTATCAACCCGGATATCGTGGACCAGAAGGATGCTGAACCGGCTACGGGACGTATTCGCATCGTTTCAAAGGCATGACGTCCGTTACGTCGTCATCGGAGGCATCGCCGCGGTGCTGCACGGCGTGCCGCGCGCGACCTTCGATCTCGACATCCTCATCGACCCTTCGCCAGAGAATGCGCGCCGGCTGCTGGACGCGCTCCTGGCGACGAACATCGGCACGGCATCACTCGTCTCCGTCGAGGAGCTGCTGAAGAACGAGATCACGGTCTTCAAGGACCGCGTGCGTCTCGATGTCCGGACGGAAACACCAGGGCTGACCTTCCAGAAGGCCTGGCGGGATTGTCTGACGCTCGACTACCTGGGCCAATCGTTCTTCGTGGTGTCGCTCGATGATCTGATCGCCGCGAAGAAGGCGGCCGGCCGGGCCATCGATCTCGAGGATGTCCGCCTGCTCGAGCTGAAAAAGAAGAGCTGAGCGAGCCGAGAGAGATCGGGCCGTCACCGCATCGAGCGGGTGGCGCAGTTCTCCACCCGCCTGCCCCAGATCCTCCCCGAATGGCCGTCGCTGGTCCGGAACAGCCCCTTGTAGTGCGCCAGGTCCTCGCCCACCGTGAGGCGCGCCTCCATGCCGTCGCGCGTGCGGAAGCTCAGCTTCCTGCCGGTGGCATCGATCGTCACGTCCTTCTCGCCCCAGGGATCTGATGGGCACAGCGTGATGTCGTAGCCTCCGCCCCCCTGCGGCGCTACCTGGATGGTGTCGTGCCCCTCCCGGCAGAAGGTGTCCTTGTCGTGATCGGGCTTGCGGTCCTCGTGGCACAGGTCGAAGGTCCAGGCGCCGATCCAGGGGGAAGACTGCGCGCCGGCGAGCAAAGCGAGCAAGGCGAGGCTGGCGGGAGTCATCTACAGCGCGGCGGGGCGCCGCGTCCGCGTCTCGGCTCCGGCCGCGCTCCGGGCGGCCTTGGGATTGTAGGCCGGGTAGTACAGCTCCCGGTTCTCGGAGCGGTTCAGGTCTACGTCGTTGAGCACGGCGCCGATGATGTTCGGGTTGGCCGTGCGTACCGCGTCGAGCGCCCGCCGCAGAACATCCCGGCCGGTTCTCGCCTGCCTGACCACGAACACCACCATGTCCGACTGCGCCGCCAGCAGGACGGCGTCCGTGAGCCCCGCGGCCGGCGGCGAGTCGATGATGACCCAGTCGTGGCTTCCCTTCAGCTCCTTGACGAGAGCGGTGAACCGTTCCGAGGCGAACATCTCGGCGGGGCTGGGAGGCAGAGGACCCGAAGCGATGACGTACGGCTCGGACGGGCCGCCCCCCCGCAGGGAGCTCCTCAGGGAGGCAGCGCCCCCCTCCCCCGTGAGGTAATCGGTGAGGCCGGGCGAGGAGGAGAGACCCAGCTCCGAGTGCACGCCGGGGCGCCGGAGATCCCCCTCCACCAGGCAGACCTTCTCACCGGCGCGCGCCATCGTCCTCGCCAGGTTGACCGCGGCGAATGTCTTGCCGTCCTGCGCGGCGGCACTGGTGACGAGCAGGACACGCCGCGCCCGGTTCATGCTCGAGAACTGCACGCCGGTCCTCAGCGAGCTGAACGCCTCCCCCACCGTCCCCACCGCCTCCGGGCGGCGGCGCGGGATCACGGCCAACGTGCTGAGGCCGAACTCGCGCTCGAGCTGGTCGGCGCCGCGGACGGTGTTGTCCAGATACTCGAGGAAGAAGATCAGCCCGATGCCCAGGCCCAGCCCCATGAGCATCGAAACCGCCAGGTTGATCACCTTCCGGGGACGCACCGGGTGCGCCGGCACGATGGCGCGGTCGAGGACCTGGACGTTGTTGCGCATCACGCTGAAGTTCAGGTCCACTTCCTTGACGCGCTGCGCCACCAGGTCGTAGATCCGCTTGGCCTCCTCCGATTCGGTCGCGAGCAGGTTGTAGGCCGAGGATTTCTCCGAAACGTCGAGGGCTTCTTCCTTGGTGATCTGGGTCTCGGCCGCCAGATCTCCCTCGCGCGCCTGGGCCAGCGTGTACTCCGTGCGGATGGCGTTGATGATCCGGCTGGTCTCCGACTGGATCCTCTGGTTCAGCTTCGACAGGGCAGCCTCGTTCTCCTTCACCTTGAAGTGGCCCTGCTTGTAAGTGATCAGCAGTTTTTTCTGTTCGGCCTCCAGCTCCCCGCGCTCCGCATTGAGGGCTCGCAGGGCCTCATCCTTGGCCACCTGCGGGATCACGAAGTAGTCGCCGTGGGCTTTCTCGATCTCCTCGATTTTCCGGAAGACCGCCTCCAGCTCGAACCGCTTGAGCTTCGTCTCGGTGTAGTCCTTGTTCAGCGACGCGAGCCGCTCGTTGTAGGCGGCCTTCTGGGACTCGGGGACGTAGAGCTTTTGCTCGCGCGCGTACCGGAACTTCTCCTGCTCGCCATGTTGCAGCTTTTCTCGCAGAGGCTGCATCTGTTTGCCCAACGCGTCGATGGCGTCCATCGTCGCCCGGCTGGCCTGCTCGATGTTGCGGGTCACGTAGCTTTCAACCAGCACATTGACCCAGGCGGTGACCTCGTTGGGGTCGGGCCCTTCCATGCCGACCGTCACGATGGTGGTGTCCGACGTGGGCTCCACCTCGATGCGGCCCATGAAGGCGGCCACCGGGTCCCCGGACGCTGCAAACTGCGGGTGGTCCTTCAGGCCCAGCCGGCCGAAGGCACGCTCCGCCACGTCGCGGCTCTTCAGCACCTCGAGCTGGGTCTTGAAGTACCGGTCCTCGGCCGACCAGCCGTACCCCGTGGTTCCGATCTGAGAGACATCATCCACCTTGACGATACGCTGCGCCCGGGGGCTGATCTCCACCGTGGCGCCGGCCCGGTAGATGGGCGTCTGCACGAACGTCGCGATGAGGCCGATGGTCACGACGACCACGAAGATGACGGCGATCGTCCACCGGCCGCCCCAGGCGGTGCGCCAGTAGTCTCTCAGGTGGGCCTGTCGCTCGGAGTCCTGCGGCTCGGGGCTCATGTTGGGTCGACCCCGGGCATGGGGGCGCCTCCGTCTCGCGGCTTCATGATTGGGTATGGCCGGGCGCGGCCGGCGCCGTCGCTGAAAGGACGTTCACGATGTCACCCGGGCGCAGCTTCATGTTGAGGCCTCCCGGCTCGCTGGAGAACAGCGTCTTGATCTCCACGTGGAAGACCTCGCCCGCCGAGGAGGGGTCCACCTCCTCCGGGCGCCTGGTCACGAGGATCTCCCCGCCCACGCCCGGCGCCAGCCCGCCTGCCATCGAGAGGGCGTCCACGATCGTGGTGACGCCGGTCAGGTAGTAGCGACCGGGCCGCGCCACCTCACCGATCACGTTGACCCACTGGCTGAGATACTCCCACACGGAGACCGTCACGTGGGGATCCTGGATGAAGTCCTTGCCGAGCCGCTCGGTGATCTCCGTGGCCACGTCATCCACCGTGCGTCCTTCGGCCCTCACGTTGCCGATGAGCGGGAAACTGATCAGACCGCGCGGCGACACCTTCAGCGTCTTGTTGAGGTCCTCGTGTCCGTACACGTCAACCTGCAGCACGTCGTTGGGGCCGATCAGGTAGGCGTTGGCCGCATCGGAGCGCTTCTCCGGCGGGATGATGACGATGCTCAAGGACTCCGCCGACTGCGCCACCTTGACAAGGCTGTCTCCCACGTTGCCGAGCACGATCTTCAGGACCGTCGCGCCGTTGTCCTCCTCCTGCAGCACGTCGATGGGGAGGATGTAGTCGCCGGTCTGGATGGAGGAGGAGACCTCGCTCGTGAACCCGGGCAGCCGCACCACCAGGTCCCGCTTCTCGGGGGGGCCCTGCCGGCTGAGCGTGTAATTGACGATCGGTGCCGCCGCCGTCAGGTCGATCCGCAGCAGCCGTCCCTCCGGCTGGAGCGCCACCCCTTTGAGCACGCCGCCCTGCACCGCCGCAGGGATGGCCGCGCACAGCAGGGCGCAGGAGAGGCACGCCATCACCCTCGCGCGGGCGTGGTGAATGATGGTGACGTACGACGGCACGCCGGTTGCCCCCCGTAAGCTGTTGAGGTGCCAAAGCGTAGTGCCCTGTCGAGGCCAAGTCAACCCAACTCCTGGCGCGGAAACGGAGGCCGTGCCGCTACCTGCGGCGTGGGCGCCGGCCCATCCAGCGGATGGTCCGGATCGTCTTGTCGGCCGCGAAGCGAGCCGCGTCGGAGGGTCGATCGATCGCGAGCAGTCCCAGCACGAGCTGGTTGAGGCGCATCTCCTCTCCCCGGAACAGGTGGCGCGCGGAAGGCGACAGGAACGGCCTGGCCATCAACAGGCGCAGACGCCCCGGCCGCCCCCGGGAGCGTGCTTCCATCGGGACGAGGCCGGGAAAGGTCTTCTCGAGGAAGGTCAGGTTGAACCCCACCACCGCCATCAACCCCCATTCCGAAGCGCGCGACAGGAGAATGTCCCAGTCGATCGGCCAGCGATCGAGAATCAGCTTCATGTCATAGAGCCAGATGAGCCGCGCCTCGAAATAGTGATAGGCCAGATGAAGGAACAGACTCAAGAGGAGGTCCTCGTTGGACAGCCTCAGCAGGCGGGTCGGGCCCAGTTCGAACGGGATCGCCCGGCAAAAAAGCGGCTCGGTCTGCACGTGGTACCGCCCTTCCTGCGTGAGGCTCCAGTGCAGATCGAAGTGGCTGGGCGGATCCTGAGGAGACATGACGGAGAGGTTGAAATAGTTCTCCAGCCAGAAGGCCTGCCGCGAGCCGGGCGGGAACCGGTACCCGGCATTCACCAGCGCGTCCCTCACCCGCTCCCAGGCGGACGGCCTGAAGATGATGTCGATGTCGGCCATCGGGCGATCCTCGAGCCGATCGTACAGGAGCGGAGCCAGCGCCCCACCCTTGTGCACGAGGAACTCGACTCCCGCCGCCGAGAGGCATCCGGCCAGATCGTCGAACCGGTGAAACAGCAGGGCCTGCTTCGCTCGCGCCGAGTTGAGATCGGTTTCCAGCAGCGCGAGCGCCGCGGCCGACATCCCTTCGATCCTCCCCGTGCGCTTCAGCAGTGTGAGCCCGACTCCCGCCAGCCCCTCCCTCACCAGCTCGCGCGCCAGATCCTCCAAGCCGCGAGGATCGCGCCGCGGCAAGGAGGCTTCTTCCCGCAGCAGGCCCAGGAGTGAATCGGCGGCCACCCCCGAGGACGGAAGCGTGGTCATGGCGCGGGAGCCATCGCGCCGGCGCCCCTCGGCGCTAGGAGTGTGTCCGAGTAATGGCTCGGGTCGCGTTGCGAGCGCCGCGGGGCCGGATGCGAGGAACCGCGACGACGTCGATGCGGGACATCGTCGAGGAGCGGTGACGATGCAGACGGCCCCGCGCCGCCGCAACCCTGCGGGCGCACGGGGGTTGCGGCCACATCCTGCGTCGCTCGTCGTCGGCGACCTCCCGGGTCGCCGTCCTCCTCGCTTCTTGACTGCGGCTCGCAAGCCCCGTGCGCGCGGCCCAAGCCATTACTCGGACACACTCCTAGGGATTGCCCGGGGGATGGGGGGACCGCGCATCAAAGAGGATGTGGTCGCCCAGCTTCAGCCCCTCCCGCCCGG